>JBAQKO010000117.1:0-20067 GCA_049301075.1 Rhodoferax sp. | reverse complement strand
CAGCGCCGCCCGGCTGGCAGAAAAAGGTTACACCGTCACGGTACTGGAGCAAGGCCGGCGGATCTCGCCCACCGACATGGAGCAGGGTGGCCAGCGCCTGAAGAAATTGCTGTGGTCTCCCCCGCTGGGCTTGGCGGGCTATTTCTACCAGCGCCTGTTCCGTCACATCGGCCTGGTCGGCGGCGTCGGCGTAGGGGGCGGCAGCATTGTCTTCGCTTCGGTTCTGCTGGAGCCACACCGCTCGTTTTACGAAGACGAAGCCTGGTCCGGCCTGGGCGTCAACTGGCACGACGAGCTGGCGCCGCACTACTTGACCGCCAAGTCCATCCTGCGGCCCACGGCCAACCCGTTCCGGACGGCCGTCGACGGTCATCTGGCGCAAACCGCCCGCGAAATGGGGGTTGCCGACACCTTCGGCCCGACCGACAACGGCATTTTCTTCGGCCCACCCGGCATGACCGTCGACGATCCCTACTTCGGCGGGAAAGGCCCCAGCCGCACCGGCTGCACGGGCTGTGGCGACTGCCTTTCGGGCTGCCCCATCGGCTCCAAGAACAGTCTGGACAAGAATTACCTGTGGTTCGCCGAGCGCCTGGGCGTGGACATTCGCCCCCTCTCCCAGGTCGACCGCATCACCCCACTGGCGGGCGGTGGTTACACCCTGCGCGTCGTCGATCCGTTCACCGGACAGGAGCGCGAACCGGTACAGGCCCGCCACGTCATTCTGGCCGCAGGCGTGCTGGGCACCCTGTCGCTGCTGTTTCGCAGCCGCGATGTGCACCGCACCCTGCCCGGCATATCGTCCCGCCTGGGTAGCCGCGTGCGCACCAACAGCGAGTCAGTCACTGCCGTACAGACCCCCGACAAAAGTGCCAACTGGGTAGACGGCCCGGCCATCACCAGCCACTTTTACACCGACGGCGGGCGCACGCACATCACCAACACGCGGGTACCCCGCAGCTTCAACTACATGCGCCTGTTCAGCGCCCCCCTGGTCGATCAAGAAAACCCCGGCAAGCGAAAGCTGTTCACCCTGGCCAGCATGCTGGCGCGCCCCTGGATTCTGTGGTCGATCTGGCGCACGCCCGACTGGCGCACCAAGGCCACCCTGCTGGTGACCATGCAGACCGAACCCTCCGAGCTGCGTTTTCGCTATGGGCGCAGCTTGCGGACCCTGTTCCGCCGAGGTCTGCACACCGAAATCAGCCCACAGGGAAAACCACCCGGCTACCTGCCTATGGCAGCACGCGTCACCCGGGTCTTTGCCAGGGTTTGTGGCGGCCTGGCCGTCAGCACCCTGAACGAAGCACTGGCCGACGTGAGCACCACCGCCCACATTCTGGGTGGCTGCACCATGGGCCGGTCGGCGCAGGACGGCGTCATTGGCACCAACCACGAGGTCTTTGGCTATCCCGGGCTCTACGTGGTGGACGGTTCATCCGTGTCCGCCAACGTGGGGGTCAACCCCAGTCTGACCATCACTGCCCTGGCTGAACGGTTCACCAGCCAGATACCGGCGAAGCACTGAGCCCGGGAGAAAACCGAATATGATGAAGCCATGGCGGTCCGCCCGTTGACTATCGACCCCCAGCAGAATCTTCACAAGATGCCCACCCCCAGAAAAACCAGCCCGGTGCGCGCCGCATCTGCCAAGACCACCACGACGCCCAAAAAGCCATCGGCACGCGCGGCCAAGTCCGCGCCGGCACCCAAGGCCGAAGACGACAGCCGGCGCAGTGAACTCATCGCCAAATCCGCCCGGCTGTTCCGTGAAAATGGCTACGACAAGACCACCGTGCGCGACATTGCGGCCGCAGTCGGCATGCAGGCCGGCAGCTGGTTCTACCATTTCAAGACCAAACATGATTTGCTGGTGGCGGTGATGGAACAGGGTATGACCCGCTCGCTGCAGGAAATGGAAACCCTGTCGGCACAAGACCTGCCCGCCCGCGAAGTCTTTCACCAATTGGTGCTGGCACACCTGAAAACCCTGCTGGCACCGAAAAACGATTTCATTCCGGTGCTGTTGTACGAATGGCGCTCGCTGGACAAGGCCAGTCGCGCCAAAATTGCCGCCTTGACCAACCGGTACGAAGCCATTTGGGACCAGGTGATCGACGCCCTGCACCGCTCGGGCGACTGGTCCATGCCCGCCAAGCTGGACCGGCTCTTCCTGTTTGGCACCCTGAACTGGACAACCCAGTGGTACCGGCCGGGCTCGGGTACCAGCATTGAGGAACTGGCCGACCAGGTGGTTGCATTCCTCTTGCGCACGGCACCCAAAACACGCAAAAAATAACCGCGTGTGGCGGGACTCTTTCAGTGGCCCGACAGTGCGCGCATCAGGCGTTGCTGCAGCCACACCGGGGCCACGTTTGCCAAGCTGTAGAAGAGGCGAACCGATCCGGTCAACGGGTTGTGGACACGGCGCCGTTGGGTACAACGGAACACGGCTTCAGCCACGTCCTGCGCCCGCAGACGCACCCCCATGGAGGCGAACAGCTTGCTGCTGCTGCGGTGCGGCGCCAGCATGGGGGTATCCACGAAAGGGGGCAGCACATCACACACGGCAATTCCCTCGTTCTTCCATTCCGATGCCAGCGCCTCCGTCAAGCCGCGCACGGCAAACTTGGATGCGGAGTAACTGGCGAAATCGGGCGTGCCAAAAATGGCCGATGCCGAGCTCATATTGATCAGCACACCCCGAGCCGCCCGCAGGTACGGGAAAGCGGCATGGGCGCAGTGGATTACGCCCTTGACGTTCACGTCGATGATCTGCTGGTGTCGTTGCAGGGGCAGTTCATGGAACTTCCCCACACTCAAGATTCCGGCGTTGTTGACCAGTGCGTCCAACGGACGCTCAGCGCAAAAATCGGCGAGCGCCTGCCGCACTGCTTCACCGTCGCTCACATCCAGCACATACGATGCAACCTGCACGGAGCCCAGCTCGGTGAGCACCGTCTGCAGCGCGAGCCCATCCCGGTCAACCAGCCCCAGTCGCCAGCCCGCACGCGCAAAACGCAGCGCACAGGCCCGCCCGATACCCGAGGCCGCACCGGTGATGAACACCGAAGGCACGTGGGAAACCGCTCCCATCAATACTCTCGCCCGAGGTTCAGACGCGACTGGAAGTTCTCCGTCACACTGAGTACCAGGGGCTGGGCACCCTGCAGCCCCAGATCGCGCAAGGAGGCATTCATGGGGTGGCTGGATGCGCCCAGCTGCAGCCGCACCGACCCCGGCCGGTGCAGGCGGCTGTTGCCTCGCACGTTGACCGTGGTGCGCAGGCGCTGCGCCCCCAGGCGGGAATACAGCAGCAGACTCAGCGTCGGCCCCGGCACGCCGACGCCCATACGCCCGCTGAGTTCGCAGATGCTGGTCTGCGCAGTGGCCGGGTCTGCCACGCCGGTTTCCAGGTCATGTCCGGACAGCTGGAACGGAATGGGGGTCACGAACTTCGGGTAACCCCATATCTCCCGCCCGGCAGCGCAAGCCGCCGCCGTGGTCACCGGCAGGTGCGCGACGTGAAAACCCAGCACATGCCTGGGACTCTCCACGTCCTCCAGCAGACCCAGCCAGCGCCGCCCCGGCGCACCGTCGGGCACCGCCGGCAGTGCCAGCCCCACCTCGTTGTACACACCAATCGAGGTGTCGCTGTATTCAAAGAACGCCAGCCCCACCACCGCCTTGCCACGCCAGACCAGGCCCGGCGTCAGGCCCGTGCCGGCCAGATGCTTCTCTACCAGCGCCACTGGAGACCAGAAGAAAGCCTGTACGCAACGGGTCCTGAAGTACAGGATTGGAAACTCGACATCGCCTTCGCTGGTCGGTCGGACCGTGCGCGGCACCTGAAAAAATGGGTCGTTGTGATTGGTGCTCAAGAAGTTCTCCTCATCGTTTTTATAAATCTGCATCACTCTGCGGTACGGGCCAGCAGGGTTTCCTGAAAGTCTTCCACCACGCTCAGCCGGTTGATCTGGTTGGTGCCTTCAAATATCTGCGTCAACCGGCAATCGCGGTAGACCTTTTCCAGCCGGTTGGCGTGCAGCAACGCATGGTTGCCCATCAGGTCCTGCGCCAGGGCAATCACGCGCATGGCTACATCGGTGGCGTGAAATTTGGCCATGGAGGCCGTTCCCTGGCGCGGCGCCCAGGTTCGGGCACTCTGCCAGACCAGCGCGCGAATGGCGCTGGTTTCCGCCATCATCTGCGCCAGCGTCAGCTGCACATCCTGGTAATGCACCAGTGCCTTGCCCCCCAGTTGCGTGCGGCAGGCAAAGTCGGTCGCAATATCGGTCGCGGCCTGGGCAAAACCCACCGCCATGGCGGCCACTGGCATGCGCGAGAGGTTCAGGGTTTCGCGGTTCAGGGACCAGCCTTTGCGCAGGCCGCCCAGCACATGGGAATCGGGCACAAAAACATTGTCGAACTCCAGCTCGGCCGCGCCCGAGGCCCGCATGCCCATTTTCAGTTCGGTGCGCACCGGACGGAAACCCGGCATGTCGCGGTTCACCAGAAAGCAGGTCCACGACGCCATGCCCTCGCCCTCCAAAGCGGCAAACACGGTCAGACTTTTCGCCAGATCCCCCCCACTGATAAAGCACTTGCGTCCATTGAGTTTCCAGCCGCCGTCCACGCGGCTGGCCACCACGCCGGGCTGCAACTGGGCGGCACCGTGGCCGTCCTCCACATCGGAGCCCGCACCCGGCTCGGTAATGGCAAAGGCAAAAAGGTGTGGCTCGCCTCGCTGCAGCGCACGAAATGCCGGCACCACAAAGCGGCGAATGGTGTTGGGGTTGCCCGTCAACACAATCGGTGCCAGCCCCAGCGTGTGCGCGCACAGCAAAAGCATCTGCCCACCGCACACGCGGCTGAACTCCTCGACCTTGAGGCAGGCGCGCAGCACCAGCGGGTGCCGGTATTCGCCCCAGGGTGCAGACCCCCAGGGCCACGGCAGCATATCGGTCAGCCAGCCCGCACGGCCCGCTTCCTCCAACAGGCTGGTCAAGGGGGCAGGAACCGACCCGGTGGGCCAGTGCGCAAGGGCATCCACTTCCAGCGCCCGGGGTGCCAACGCGCGTTCGGCAAACGCCCTGGCCTTGCGACGCAGCGTCTGCAACGCCGGCGGCAAGCGGGCCGTTTCAATTTCCCACAGCGAGTCGGGGGCGTAGCCCACCACACTGCGCGTCAACCCGGATAAACCGCTGGCAGCGGAACGTGCCGACAAGGGGTGCGCGCTGGCCACATGGCCTTCCAGCGCAGGCAGCAGGGTCAAATCCGTTTTCGACATACTCATTGCCCTTTCTCCCATTGCGCACAACACAGCGTCAGTTCCGCCGGGGAACCGGCCAGCAGGCGCAACTGGTTGCAGTCGCGCAGCAAGCGCTCAACGCCGTTGTCGCGCATATACCCCACGCCGCCAAACACCTGCATCGCATGGCTGGCAGCGGCGCACAGCAGGGGATGGAGCTGCGCCCGCGCCCGCCAGACATCCACCAGCATGGGCAAGTCCGGCTCCTGCCGGCACAAGCGCTGCAAACAACCCTGCGCCAACCACACGGCGTTGTTACCGTGCGCCAGCAGCTGCCCCACCGCGACGTGGTCGGCAATGGCCTGCCCACCCTGTTTGCGGACCCGGGAGTAGTCCGTTGCCATGGCAACCGCCCGCTGGGCAGCGCCCGTGGCCATGGCCAGCAAGCCCAGGCCGTGCAGCGCCATGAGCTCGATGGTGTGGCGGCGTGACGCCGCGGCATCCATCGCACCACCCCCATCGGGTAGTGACCGCAAGCCCAGGGTCTGTGCGGACAAACCATCCAGGCCATGCCCGTTGGCATGCAGTTGCACGTCGACTGCGGCGCGCTCGAAACGCAGCCACCGGAACCCCTGATCGGGTTGCCACACGGGCATCCAGACCGCCTGCCAGTCCGGCAGGGCATGCAGCAAGCGGGGCGCCGCCACCACCGGGGGAGCCCAGCAGTCCGCCAGCTGTGCAAGCGGCTCCGCAGCCAGTGCCTGCCCCGCCAGGGCCTGCACCAGTGCCTGCCGCCCTATCCCCACGCGTCCGTCCAGGCACACGACATCCTCACCCGCTTCGCGCTGGTACTGTCGATTGAGCCCATGGGCCAGACCCTGCAGATGCACCTGGTAGGCAAAACCTGGCGCAACCGCAGCCAGACAGCGCAGGGTCTCCACCGCAAACACCCGTTGCACGGGATCCCGCGGGTCGTCCCACACACCACCGGCGGGTTCAGAGCCCGCATGCAGCACCCCCATGCTTGTGAGCTGGTTCAGCAGGTCGCGCGCCACGGCCTGCGGCAGGGGAACTTCCGGCCGGGCGGTGGCATCTGTCAACGCACGCGCGGCAAAGCGCTGGACGGTTTCCAGCATGGGGCCCAGATCGGCTTCGGTCAAAAACTCGCTGTGCATCGGCAATCCTGTTCCAAGATGACAGGAATGCTAGGGGCAGGCCGCTGCAGCGGCCATGGCGCATACGGAAAAGAAATTGACAAATCCGGACAAGCTGACTAGATTGCCCCCGATGGACAACCAGATATTCAACGGCGAACTGCAGGCGCAGCGCGCCCTGTCGGTGCTGGGCGTTGCCAGCCTCTTGGACTGGCAAATGCAGGAGGGGCACAGCCGCGCCGAATTGCTGACCGGCACCGGCATCCCCAGCGGGTTGCTGGACGACCCCAACGCACTGATCAGTCCGCAGCAGGACATGGCCTTCTCGCGCCGCCTGCTGGCGTTGAGCGGCAATCCCGCCATCGGCCTGCAGGCGGGCCAGCACTTTCGCTTGTCGTCCTTCGGCCACCTGGGCATGGCGCTGCCCTATGCCGCCACCCGGCGCGATGTAGCAACCCTGCTCATGCGCTACATCAACCTGACCTACACCCACTTCACCACCGTGCTGGAAATCGGTGCCACGTTGGGCACGGTTCGCTTCAGCGGCGGCGAGCACCTGAATGGCCTGCGACGCTATTACCTGGACCGCGACCTCGCCTTTGTGGTGACCGTGGCACGCGAAGTGCTCGGTGGAGCCAACCCCACGCTGATCACCGCGGTCCGGCTGGCCTACCCGGCCCCGACCGATCGCCGCCCCTACGACGACTTTTTTGGCGTTCCGGTGCAGCACGGCGCCGCCCAGTCCTGTGTGGAATTTGATGCCCGTGGCCTGGACCAGCCCATGCCCCAGGCCAACCTGCTGGCGCTGCGCCTGATCGAACCCGAGTGCACCCAACGCCAGGCCCGGGTTCTTGCCGGCAGCCCACACCCCTGGACGCAACGCATCCAGCAGGCGCTGGCAAGCACCGAAGACAACCACTACCCCACCATGGCCCAGATGGCCGTGCGTTTCCATTGCACCGACCGCACCCTGCGACGCCATCTGCGGCAGGAGGGGCAGACCTACCAGGCTTTGCTCAATGCGGCACGTGCCGCCCGCGCCACCGGGCTGCTGTGCAACACCGTCCAATCCATCGAACACATAGCCGACCAGCTGGGTTACAGCGAGGCCGCCGGATTCAGCCGGGCATTTGCGCAGTGGTTTGGCATCTCTCCGCTCAAATACCGACAGCGTGCCAGCGGTCACCCTGCCCGGTGAGCGCGCGGCGGGCGGCTACTTGAACAGACCCGTGATCGCGCTGGTGGTGGCAGAAACACCTCGCTTGACCCCATCAACCGCTCCACCCAGGTGAAACGGGGCCACCGACCGGGTGGCGTTTTGCGTGAGGGCTCCCACCACCTGCTTGGCCGCCTCTGCCGGGGTTACCCCGTTGGTTCTTTTCCCGATATCGACCATGCGCATGTCCGACAGCGGCACCGTCAGGGCCTTGCCCTGGAGCGTTTCGGCACTGACATGGGCCCGCGCCCCTTTGATGGTGAGCTTTTCAATGATGATTTTCTTCTCGGACCCCGCGTTTTGGGGCTGCCCCGATGTTCCGGTTTTCTCCGCAATGTAGGCCTCCACATGCCGCTGGATGACGTCCAGATTGCTGCGGCCCGCCGCGTATTCGTACGTGACGTCGGGCTGCTCAACGCTGATTTCATGCACCAGTACCACGTCTTTGGTCAGCGACGCCACGTCCAGCTTCATGCTGACCTGCCCCACCGACAGTGCACGTGCTGTCTTGAAACCTTTGGGATTGCCGATCTCCAGGCCGTGCAACGCCGCCGCCCCGTCGGCAGGCTGAATCCGGACACGGTCCAGCTTGACGGATACCCCGGCGATGTCGGGGCCGTACGTCTTGATGGCCGACGCCACCACCCGGTCCAGCGAGGTGTACAGCCACCACGCACCACCACCCAATACAACAACCAGAACCAACAGCGCCGACCACAACGCTTTACCCATGCCGCATCTCCATTCCATCCGGTTGCAAAAAAACCGCCCGCGGCGGCACGGGGTCAATCTTGCCAGAATCTGCCACGCCAACAGCCGCTACCCGCTGCAATCAGGTAGAGTCCAGCGACGCCCAGCCGCTGTGCGCGCCATTCACCCCCAACACCCCACACCATGCCCTTTCTTGCCCTCGGTCTTTCTCCCCTTCTGGTTCGTGCCGCCAGCGAACTCGGCTTTGCCGAGCCCACCCCCATTCAGACCGAAGCGATTCCGGCCATTCTGCGGGGCGCTGACGTTCTGGGCGCCGCGCAAACCGGTTCCGGCAAGACGGCCGCCTTCGCACTGCCCCTGTTGCAGCGGCTGCAGGAAGGATTGGCGGCCGATCGCCAGCAGGCGCCGCGCGGGGTGCGCGCGCTCGTGCTGGTGCCCACACGCGAATTGGCGGCGCAGGTGGGAGAGGTGGTGCGCAGCCTGGCACACGCCCTGCCCCAGCCGCTCAAGGTCGCGATCGTGTTCGGGGGCGTGTCCATCAACCCGCAGATGATGGCCTTGCGGGGTGGCGCCGACGTGCTGGTGGCCACGCCCGGTCGCCTGCTCGACCTGACCCGCCAAAACGCCATCGAGCTGTCCACCGTGCGCCTGTTGGTGCTGGACGAGGCCGACCGTCTGCTCGACATGGGCTTTGCCGAAGAGCTGACGCGCGTGCTGGCCCTGCTGCCCCCCCAGCGGCAAAATCTGTTCTTCTCCGCCACCTTCCCGTCCGACGTGCAGGCGCTGGCGAATGGCCTGCTGCGTGAGCCGGTGCGCATCACCGTGGACGCCACCGAGGCCCACGAACCCGACATCGTGCAACGGGCCATCCAGGTGGACCCCAGCCGGCGCACCCAACTGCTGCGCCACCTGATCAAGGAGCAGGGCTGGAAACGCGTGCTGGTGTTTGTGGCGACCAAATACGCCTCCGAACTGGTTTCTGAGAAGCTCTACAAAGCCGGCATCTATGCCACGGCCTTCCACGGCGACCTGAGCCAGGGCGCGCGCAAGCAGGTGCTGGCCGAGTTCAAGGACGAGCAATGGGAAGTGGTGGTGACCACCGACCTGGCGGCCCGCGGCATCGATATTGTCAAGCTGCCGGTGGTGGTCAACTACGACCTGCCCCGTTCCGCCGTGGATTACGTGCACCGCATTGGCCGCACCGGCCGCGCCGGGGAAACCGGGCTGGCGGTCAGCTTTGTGGGCGCCGACAGCGAAGCCCACTTTCGGCTGATTGAAAAACGCCAGGGCATGGCACTGCCCCGCGAGCAGATCGCCGGCTTTGAACCCACGGAAATAGCCGTGCCGGAGTCGGCCGCGGCAACCCCGGGCACCGGTGGCATCAAGGGCAAGCGCCCCAGCAAAAAAGACAAGTTGCGCGCAGCCGCCGCGAAGAACCCGTAGGTGCAGGCGGTGCGGGCCAACGCCGCCGGCCCTTTTTATTCCGGATCGTCGAGGAAGTTGGCCGCTGCCTCTGCCGAGGTCACGCGGTCGGTTGCGCCTTCGGGTCGGGCCTGGCGGTGGCCGTGCTTGGCCAGAATTTCCACATAAAACTGCTCGCCACCGGCCTGGGCCACGGCATCCATGTGGCTGGTGAGCGCGGCCAGGTGCACCACCTCGGCAGCCTCCTGCGTGGCGCCAAACCGGCAGTCGAAGTCCCAGTAGTCCACGCCCTCGGGCAATTCACGCCGGCGCTCGCGCTTGACGTATTTGCGCACCTCGTGCTTGACCGCTTCCAGAACGCGGTCCCGGTTCTTGCCTTCGATGGCGAGTTTGAATGTTTTTCTCATGAAAGTCCTTGCCCGTTATCGGGATCCCTGAATTGGGCACAATGCGAAGGGGTGATTATGCGGCGCAGCGCGGGCCAGCGGCGTTACCGCCCGCCATTACCCATGCACACCACCCACAGCACCCCGAGTAAAGAAGAAATTGCCCTGCTGGCGCCCTTTGACCGGCTGGGGCTCGACCGCATCACCCTGGTGGCGACCGCCGAGCAGGCGCAACGGGCCTGTACCGAGCTGGCCGCCAGCCGGGCCTGGGGTTTTGACACCGAATCCAAACCCACCTTCTTCAAGGACCAGGCATCGGAAGGCCCGCACATCGTGCAGCTGGCCACCCTGGAGAAGGCCTGGGTATTTCAGCTGCACGACCTGCCCTGCCGCGCCATGGTGGCGGAGCTGCTGGCCCAGAGCGGCGTCACCAAAGCGGGCTTTGGCCTGGGCGATGACCGCAAGCGCATCATCAGCAAGCTGGGCGTGGAACCCGCCGACGTACTGGAACTCAACACCGTATTCCGCGAACGCGGCTACCGCAAGGACATGGGCGTCAAGGGCGCCGTGGCCGTGCTGTTTGCGCAGCGCTTCCTGAAGTCGAAGAAAGCGGCCACCTCCAACTGGGCCAACCCGCGCCTGACCGAAGCGCAACTGGTGTACGCGGCCAATGACGCCTACGCCGCCATTCGCGTGTTTCACGCACTGGAGCTGGCATGAAACCCTGGCGGATTGTGGTTGCGGGCATGGTGTCGCTGGCGGTGGCCATGGGCATTGGCCGCTTTGCATTTACCCCCCTCTTGCCCATGATGCTGACCGACGGTACGGTCAACCTGGCCGGGGCCAGCTGGCTGGCCAGCGCCAACTACCTGGGCTACTTGGTGGGCGCGCTGCTGTGCACCCTGCAGCCCTGGATCTGGCGGCGCCTGGGCAATCCGCCGCCGCCCCAGGGCACCGTGCTGGTACGCGGCGGCCTGGTGGCCACGGTACTGCTGACGCTGGGCATGGTGCTGCACTGGCCCGCCATCTGGCCGCTCCTGCGTTTTGCCGCCGGTGTGGCCAGCGCGCTGGTGTTTGTCTACACCTCGGGCTGGTGTCTGGCCCAGTTGGCACGTCTGAACCTGCCGACCATGGGTGCCCTGATCTACACCGGCCCGGGTGCCGGCATTGTGCTCAGCGGCCTGGCCGCCAGCGGCATGGTGGCCCTGCACTGGAGCGCGTTCACCGGCTGGCTGATTTTTGGTGTGCTGGCCGCCATTCTCACCGCCGCGGTCTGGGGCACGTTCCGCACGGGGACACCTGCAGCACCAACGGCCACGGCCGCCACCGGCGCCCTGCCCCACCCCGGCGCCACGGGCCCGGGCACGGAAATGGCCCTGCTCACCGTCGCCTACGGTCTGGCCGGCTTTGGCTACATCATCACCGCCACGTTCCTGCCGGTGATTGCCCGCCAGGCCATTCCCGGTTCCCCCTGGCTGGACATGTTCTGGCCCCTGTTCGGCCTGGGCGTGGTGCTGGGCGCGCTGGTGGCCTCGCGCATCCACGGCGTGCGCGACCTGCGCCTGCTGCTGATCGCCTGCTACCTGATCCAGGCGGTAGGGGTTGCCACCAGCCTCATCAGTCCCACGCTGGGTGGCTTTGCCCTGGGCAGCCTGCTGCTGGGCTTGCCCTTTACCGCCATCACGTTCTTTGCCATGCAGGAGCTGCGGCGCCTGCGTCCGGCCCAGGCACCCGCCTACATGGGGCTGGCCACGGCCAGCTACGGCATCGGGCAGATCGTGGGGCCGCCGCTGGCCGCCGCCATGCTGGCGCGCAGCCGCACCCCCGGGGAGGGTTTCACGCTGTCACTGGAGATCGCCGCCTGCGCCCTGCTGCTGGGAACCCTGATTTATGGCCTGATGGTCCGGATGTATCCGGTAAAAACATGATTCCTTTTTCGGTACTCGACCTCGCCCCCATTACCGAGGGCAGCGACGCCGCGCAGTCGTTTCGCAACACGCTGGACCTCGCGCAACATGCCGAACGCTGGGGTTACCAGCGCTACTGGCTGGCCGAGCACCATGGCATGCCGGGCATTGCCAGTGCCGCCACTGCGGTGCTGATCGGCCATGTGGCCGGTGGCACGAAAACCATCCGCGTGGGCGCCGGCGGCATCATGCTGCCCAACCACTCGCCGCTGGTGATTGCCGAGCAGTTCGGCACGCTGGAATCACTCTACCCCGGGCGCATCGACCTGGGCCTGGGCCGCGCACCCGGTTCGGACCAGGTCACGGCGCGGGCGTTGCGCCGCAACCTGTCGTCCGAAGCCGATGAATTTCCGCGTGACGTCGTGGAACTGATGGACTTTTTGTCGGACACGCCCCGCCAAAGCGTGCGCGCCGTGCCCGGCATGGGCACCAAGGTTCCCGTCTGGATTCTGGGCTCCAGCCTGTTTGGCGCCCAGCTGGCGGCCGCGTTGGGTCTGCCCTATGCCTTTGCCTCGCACTTTGCGCCGGCGCAAATGATGCAGGCCATTGCGCTGTACCGCAGCACCTTCAAACCCTCGGCGCAACTGGCCAAACCGTATGTGATGCTGGGCTTCAACGTCTTTGCGGCCGATACCGACGCCCAGGCGCACATCCTGGCCACCTCCATGCAGCAGGCGTTTGTGAACCTGCGCAGTGGCCGCCCAGGGCGGCTGCAGCCACCCAAGCCGGGCTATGCCGAACAGGTGGGACCGGCCGAGCGGGCCTTGCTCGACAGCGTGCTGTCCTGCTCCGCCGTGGGCGCACCGGCCACCGTGCGCCAGGGGCTGCAGGACTTTGTGGCACGCACCGGTGCCGACGAGCTGATGATCACCTCGCAGATGTTCGACCACCGCGCGCGCCTGCGCTCCTACGAGATCACGGCCGACATCCTGCGCTAGGCCCGGCGCGGCTCAGCCGCCGGCCCGCTTGACGGTGTGACCCTGCGCCCGCAGCAGCTCGATCACCCGCTCACAGTGGTCGCCCTGCACCTCGATCACGCCGTCTTTCACGGTGCCGCCGCTGCCGCAGGCGGCCTTGAGTTGCTTGCCCAGAACGGCCAATGCATCCGCGTCCAGCGCCACACCCTTGACCAGGGTCACCGCCTTGCCACCCCGACCCTTGGTTTCGCGCGAGACACGCACGGTGCCATCCCCCGCCGGAACCGGCTTGGCCTGCTTGCAGATGCACTGCGCCACCGGCTGGCGACACACGGGGCACATGCGCCCCGCCTCGGTGGAATACACCAGCCCGCCCAGGGCAGACAGTCCCGACAACTTATTTTTCATCACTCAAGCACCTAAAACACACACAAAATCAGGTTGTAACCGCCGTATTCATTACGCATACAGCTATCAATATGATAGCAAAAATAGTCTTCACCATGCACCCGGCGCGGCGCTAGGTGCGCCAGCGAACAGACTGTACGTGAACGACGGCCTATTCTGACGACAACCGGAATTTTCTCGGTTCCACTCTCTATAGGACACACACAATGAAAACGATTCAGGGACTTCTCATCACCGCTTTTGCAGCAACCACGCTGCTGCCCATGGCGGCCATGGCGCAAACGCAAGAGACAAAAAACCAGGGCTACCTGCAGGACAGCGCCAGTGGCTTTGTCACGAGTGGAACCGGCCTGTGCTGGCACACCAGCGAGTGGACTCCGGCACGAGGCATGGCGCCATGTGACGCGTCCCTCCAGAACGCTGCCGTCGCGCCGGTTATTGTGGTCGCGGCCCTGCCGGCGCCAGCGCCGATTGCCCCCGTATCGCAAAAGATCAGCTTCTCTGGCGATGCGCTGTTTGGCTTTGACAAGTCCGTTTTGAGCCCCGATGGCCAAGTGATGCTGGACGGTCTGGTGCAACAGACCCAGGGCGCCAGCTATGACACGATTGTGGCTACCGGCCATACGGACCGCCTGGGTAGCAGCGCCTACAACCAGAAGCTCTCCGAACGCCGTGCCCAAGCCGTGAAGGACTACCTGGTGAGCAAGAAGATCCAGGCCAACCGCATTGACGCACAGGGCAAAGGCGAAACACAGCCCGTCACCAAACTGGGTGACTGCCGTGGTGCAAAGACCGCCAAGTTGATCGCCTGTCTGCAGCCAGACCGCCGCGTGGATATCGAAATGACTGGCAACAAAATGGCATCGCAATAACCCAACCACGCCAGCGGCGCACGCAGCCGCTGCCGTGCCGGTACAAAGTCGTCCGACGCAATAGGTGCTATGGTCGGCTCTTTCCTATGGCGGTGCCAAGCCCCACTGGAATCCTCTTGCGACTTTCAAAGGAAAAATCGCCATGTCCGAAGCCGACAACACGTTCGCTGACACTGCGTTCAACACCAGTGACATGGGAAGCCAGAATGCCTTGCTGAAAGCCGGCGCCTTGCAGAACGCCATCATCACCAGCGCCAATTTCTCGCTGATTGCTACCGACGAAAAAGGCATCATCCAGTTGTTCAATGTCGGCGCCGAGCGCATGCTGGGTTACAGCGCCGCCGAAGTCGTCAACCACATCCGTCCGAGTGATATCCACGACCCGCAGGAAGTGATGGCACGCGCCCAAGCCTTGAGCACGGAGCTTGGCACGGCCATTGCGCCCGGCTTTGAGGCGCTGGCGTTCAAGGCCTCGCGCGGTATTGAGGACATCTATGAGCTGACCTATATCTGCAAGGACGGCAGCCGGTTTCCCGCCATCATTTCCATCACCGCGCTGCGCGACGACTACGGCAGCATCATTGGCTACCTGCTGATTGGGACCGACAACTCCGCCCGCAAGCGGGTGGAGCTGGAACTCAACCAGGCCATGGCGGCGGCCGACAAGGCCAACCGTGCCAAGTCCGATTTTCTGTCGAGCATGAGCCATGAACTGCGCACGCCACTCAACGCGATTCTGGGTTTTGCCCAGCTCGTGGAAACCGGCACACCCACGCCGACACCCACCCAAAAACGCAACATCGACCAGATTCTCAAGGCGGGTTGGTACCTGCTGGAACTCATCAATGAAGTCCTTGATCTGGCATTGATCGAGTCCGGTCGCCTGACCCTGTCCAAGGAGCCGGTCTCCCTGGCCGAGGTCATGCTTGAATGCCGGGCCATGATCGAGCCACAAGCCCACAAGCGCGGCATCGGCATGTCGTTCCCCCAGTTTCCTGCACCCCATTTCATCAAAGCCGATCGCACCCGAATCAAACAGGTGCTCATCAACCTGCTGTTCAACGCCATCAAATACAACCGCCCCCAGGGCATGGTCGCCGTGGAGTACATCGAGAAGCCTCCGCACGCCATTCGCATCAACGTGCGCGACACCGGCGTGGGACTCGCACCCGAACAACTGGAGCAACTCTTCCAACCGTTCAATCGCCTCGGCAAGGAGTCCAGCGCGGAAGAAGGCACCGGCATCGGCCTGGTGGTAACCAAGCGGCTGGTTGAGCTCATGGGCGGCACCATTGGCGCGGATAGCACCGCCGGTGTCGGTAGCGTGTTTTGGGTCGAATTTGACCTGACAGCCGCTCCGGAACTGGAGGAGCCCCGCGCGGAATACGACCCGCTAGCGCGTCCGTCTGCGCCGGATGGCAGTCCACTGCACACCCTGCTGTATGTCGAAGACAATCCAGCCAATCTGGAACTGGTTGAGCAGCTCATTGCACGCCGCCCGGACCTGCGCCTGTTGACGGCGGCCGATGGACACCTGGGCATCGAATACGCCCGCACCCACCTGCCTGAGGTCATTCTCATGGACATCAACCTGCCGGGCATCAGTGGCATTGAGGCCATGAGAATTCTGCACGCCGATCCCCTGACCGCACACATTCCCATCATTGCCCTGAGCGCCAATGCCGTGCCGCGTGACATCGAAAAAGGCATTGAGGCGGGCTTCTTCAACTACATCACCAAGCCCATCAAGGTCAACCAGTTCATGGACGCTCTGGACGTGGCGCTGATCTTTGCACACACACGGGCAAACCGGGCAGCCCACAAAACATTCCCATGATCATTTCAGAAACCGACATCCGCAACGCCCGCATCCTGGTGGTGGACGACCAGCCCGTCAACATCGAGCTGCTGAAGGAGATGCTCAAACTCGAAGGCTACACCCGGGTTACGTCCACCACGAATCCGCGTGAGGTCTGTGCGCTGTATGACGAGAACCCCTTTGATTTGATACTGCTGGACCTGAAGATGCCCGGCATGGATGGCTTTGAGGTTATGCAAGCGCTCAAGACTCACCATCCGCAGGACTATCTGCCCATTCTGGTCATTACGGCGGAGCCCGGCCACAAACTCCATGCCTTGCAGGCGGGTGCAAGAGACTTCGTGAGCAAACCGTTTGACATGCTCGAAACCAAAACGCGCATCCGCAACATGCTGGAAGTGCGCCTGCTCTACCATGCACTGGAGAAATCCAACCAGGTACTGGAGCAAACGGTGCAGGAACGAACCGCCGAGTTGCGTGAAAGTGAAGCCCGCTACCGTAGCCTGACCGAGCTGGCTTCCGACTGGTATTGGGAACAGGATGAAACGGGTAACTTCACCCGGGTCTCCGGCCCTGTGCTGGAGATGCTGGGCATTCGCACCGGCACCGTAGCGGACGCCCCGTCGGGCATTGAGAGTGCCGGCTGGAACGAGGCCGAGCGCAAGGTACTGCAAACGCGTATTGCAGCTCGGCAGCCCTTTCTGGATTACGTCTTCGGCCGTGTCAACGCCGATGGTTCCAGGCAAGAGTTCCGGGTGAGCGGCGAACCCATGTTCAGTCGCTCCGGTCGATTCATCGGCTACCGTGGCATCGGCGTGGAACTCACCACCAAACGGTAGCGCACCCGCTCCAAAACAGCGATGCCCGTACCCCACAGCCCCAGCCAGAATCGCCTTCTCGCAGCCTTGTCGGTGCAAGAGCTGCAGCGCCTGACTCCGCATCTGGAGCTGGTCGCCATGCCCTTGGGTGAAATGCTCTACGAAACCCGTGGCCAGCTGCGGCATGCCTATTTCCCCACCACCTCCATCGTGTCCCTGCACTATGTGGTCGAAACGGGTGCATCATCCGAAATCGCGGGCGTGGGCTGCGAGGGCATGGTAGGCGTGTCGCTCTTCCTGGGCGGAGATACCACGCCCAGCGCCGCGGTCGTGCAAACCGCCGGCCATGCGTACCGGCTGGACCGTCATGTTTTGAAGCAGGAGTTTGACCGCTCCGGACTGCTGCAGCGGCTGTTGCTCCGCTACACGCAGGCCCTGATGACACAAATGGCCCAGACGGCGGTCTGCAACCGTCACCACATGGTTGAACAACAACTGTCCCGCTGGTTGCTGGTCACACTGGATCGCATCCCCTCAGGTGAACTGGTCATGACGCAGGAACTGGTCGCCAGCATGCTCGGCGTGCGCCGCGAAGGCATTACCGAAGCGGCAGGAAAGCTGCAGCAAGCGGGTTACATCCGCTACCGCCGGGGTCACATTACGGTACTGGATCGCTCCGGCCTGGAGAAATGCACCTGCGAATGCTACGGAGTCGTCAAAAAAGAATTCAGCCGCTTGCTGGCCGATATTCAGCCCACTCCCAACGCCTGATCAGCAGGGCCACGCAGGAGGCTCACTCTTGTTTCTCTGCTCCCGTTTCTGTGTGCGCTCGCGCACAGACGATCTGTTCGCCCGGGCATAACCTACAGGTTCGAATCAATCAAGGAGCGATAACCATGAAACACACCAAACTCATTTCCGTACTGCTGGCAGCCTGTGCCCTGACAACTATTGTGGGCTGTGCCTCAACCTCCCAACAGGAAAGCACGGGCCAGTACGTTGATGACAGCGCCATTACGGCCAAGGTCAAGGCTGCGATCTTTAACGAACCGACGCTGAAGTCCGCCGAGATCAACGTGGAAACCTACAAGGGCCGCGTTCAACTGAGTGGCTTCCTGAGCTCCCAAGCCAGCATCGACAAGGCCGTGGCCACAGCACAAGCCGTTGGCGGCGTGACGTCGGTCAAGAACGACATGCGCCTGAAGTAACCCCGTCTCTCACCGCCCCTCTTTACACCAAGGAATCCCTATGAACACCATGCATTCATTCGCAGCCAGCACACTGGTTGTGGTCGCGCTCACGGGGCTGAGCGCCTGTAGCGGTATGTCGACCCAAGACAGAAACACCGCTATTGGCGCAGGTGTGGGAGCGGTTGGCGGCTCCGTTCTCACCGGTGGAAGCACCGTGGGAACCGTTGGCGGCGCCGTTGTCGGCGGCGTCATTGGCAACCAGGTCAAGTGATCGTTGCCCCCTCATCAAAAGGTCAACCATGCTTTACACCATCGCCGTCATTCTCATCGTCCTGTGGCTTCTCGGACTGGTCACGTCCTACACCATGGGTGGCTTTGTCCACGTGCTACTGGTGATCGCCGTCATCATGGTGCTGCTGCGGCTAATCAACGGCAACAGCCCGTTCTAGACCGCATGCCGCGCTGACGTCACGTTCTGACTCAGTCCGGCACAAAGCCGGCCGTGAACTTGTTCCGGTCGGCTTCCCGTTCAAAGCTCACCAGTTGCCCCATCTTGTTGTCTGCAAGGCGGCATGCCGCAAACAGGCTGTATTTGCCTTGCAGGTAGAAACTCGGCAAATCAATCAACGCATACGGATACGGAACGAACACCTCATGCGGAAAAATCTCGCGGTGCGTATTGCGCGGCGAGGGAAACAGTTTGTAGGTGTCGGTGGTAATGGTGCGTTCAGCCATGGAAGCGGGGCCCGGGTTGCAAAGCCGCTAGCATAGCGGTCAGTCCCAGGCGGGCGGGCGTTTGTCAATGAACGCCTGCACACCCTCCAGCGCCGCGTCGTCCATCATGTTGCAGGCCATGGTCTGCGCTGCATCCTGGTAGGCCACCTCGATACCCTCTTCCAGCTGCCGGTAAAACAGGGCCTTGCCCATGACCAGCGCCACGCGGGGCTTGGACAGAATGCTGTCGACCAGGCGGTTGACCTCCAGGTCCAGCAGAGCCGACTTGGCCACCCGGTTGATCAGGCCCTGCGCCCGGGCCTGCTCGGCGTCGATGAACTCCCCCGTCACCAGCATTTCAAACGCTGCCTTGCGCCCCAGGTTGCGCGACAGGGCCACGCTGGGCGTGGAACAGAACAGACCCAGGTTGACGCCGCTCACGGCAAACCGGGCCGTGCTGACGGCGACCGCCAGGTCGCACATGGCCACCAGCTGGCAACCCGCCGCCGTGGCAATACCCTGTACCCGCGCCACCACCGGCACCGGCAGGCGCTGGATGGACAGCATGACGCGCCCACACTGGTCAAACAGGCTCTGGTAGTAGTCCTGCGATGGGGCGGCCCGCATTTCCTTCAGGTCGTGGCCGGCACAAAAAGCCTTGCCTGCGGCAGCCAGAACCACCACGCGCACCGTGTCGTCGGTGGCCACGGCGTCCAGCGCCACCTGCAGCGACGTGAGCATGGCCTGCGACAGGGCGTTAAACGCGTCCGGCCGGTTGAGCGTGAGGGTCACGACGCCACGGGCATCGCGGGAGGACAGGACAAGGGCTTCGGTACTTGGGCTCATGGGTGCTCCACAGGGGTGACACCCCATCTTACCGGCGCGCGCCGTGCAGCACCCGGCGTCTGGCGCTATGCTTGCGCCTTTTGCGAAAAACACAGGAGCCCGCATGACGTTGTCGCTTTTTCCCCTGGGATGGGGTCACTACCTGGCCGGGGGCCTGTTGATCGGAGTCGGGGTGAGCCTGCTGTTCGTCCTGACCGGCTGGGTGGGCGGCATGAGCACGGTCTTCAGCAGCACCTGGTCGTACGTGTCGAAGCGGCCGTTCTTTCAGCAGGGCCGCTTTGTGGATACGCGGGCCTGGCGTCTCGTCTTCGCGCTGGGCCTGATCGTCGGGGCCGCCCTCTGGTGGCTCCTGCAGGGCCCCGCGGGTGGCCTGAAG
>JBAQKO010000116.1:0-21062 GCA_049301075.1 Rhodoferax sp. | reverse complement strand
CTGAAGATGGTGGTGCCAACGGCGGGCAGGCGGGATTGGAGAAGCGGGGTCATGCTGCGCTGCGTTCAGGGTTTCAGAATTCGTAGTCTTCCACGTGGCCGTCCATGGCGCGGGCGATCAGCTTGCGGTCCAGCCGGTCGCTCAGCAGTTCAGCAAAAGTGTAGACAAAGTTGCGCAAATAAGCACTGCGTTTGAATGCCACGCGGGCCACGTTCTGCCCAAACAGGTGCCCCACCGGACGCGCTACCAGGCCGCTTTTGCCGCCATCTTCCAACACATCGCGCACCGCCATTTCGGCTGCAATGCCCACGCCGAGGCCCAGCCGCACGTAGGTCTTGATCACGTCGGAGTCAATGGCTTCGAGTGCGATGCGCGGCTCCAGCTTGCGGGTGGCGAACGCCTGGTCGATCTTGGTGCGGCCGGTGAACGAGGGGTGGTAGGTGATGAGCGGTTCCAGCGCCACCTCTTCCAGGGTGATGCGGTCCTTGCGGGCCAGCGGATGGTCTACCGGCAGCACCAGCATGTGCTGCCACTCATAGCAGGGCAGGGTGACCAGCTCGGCGTAGTCGGCCAACGACTCGGTCGCAATGCCGACTTCGGCCACTTCGTCAATCAGCATGCGGGCTACCTGGTCGGGCGAGCCCTGGTGCAGGCTGATGTTGACTTTGGGGTAGGCGGCGCGCAAGGCGGCCACTTTTTCGGGCAGCACATAACGGGCCTGGGTGTGGGTGGTAGCAATGGAGAGCGTGCCGCTGTCTTCGGCGCTGTACTGCTCGCCAATGCGCTTGAGGTTACCTACCTCACGCAGGATGAGCTCGATACTCTTGAGTACGTGCTGGCCCGGCTCCGTGACGCGCTTGAGGCGTTTGCCATGGCGGGCAAAAATTTCCACGCCCAACTCTTCTTCCAGCTCGATGATGGCCTTGGAAACGCCCGGCTGCGAGGTGTGCAGCGCCTTGGCGGCTTCGGTGAGGTTGAGGTTGCGCCGGACGGCTTCCTGAACAAAGCGAAACTGGTGCAGGTTCATATCGAATTTCAACTAAAGGTGAAATTCATTATGCCGCAAACGCCTTGTTTCAGGGGCTATCCAAAGCCATGCGGGCCAGCAGCTCCACCAGGCGTGCATCCTCGCCGATGGCGGGCTGCAGGGTGAACTGCACCATGGGGTGTTGTTGCCGGAGTTGCGCAACCAGAACCGGCAAATCCTCACGTGCGTGTTTGCCAACGCCAAGGAACATGGGAACGATGGTGACGGACTGCACGCCGTCGTCCACTAGGGTGGTGGCCGCAGCGCTGAGGTCGGGGGAACTGAGCTCCAGGTAGGCACAGACCACCGGCGTGTGCGCCGACAGGGTTGCTATGTGTGCCGCCACCGCTTCGATGGGCTTGTGCCACAGGGGGTCTCGGGAGCCGTGGGCAAACAGCACAATGCCCCGGCGCGGGGTGGGTAGGTTGGTCATCTGCGTATCACCAGCCACATGAATGCCGTCAAGGAGACGAAGGAGTAGATCAGGCCCGGCAGAGCCGCCGTCAGCCACGGTTGCCAGCCTTGCAGGGCGCCCAGGTCGCCCAGCACGTTGTTGAGCAGCACGAAGCTGATGCCGGCCATGACGCCGCCAAACACGTACGTGGTGATGCTGCCCGAGCGGAAATGCAGGTAGGCAAAGGGCAAGGCCAGCACCACCATCACCAGGCAACTCAGGGGGTAGAACACTTTTTTCCAGAACTGGATCTCGTACTTCTGGGCCGACTGGTTGTTGGCGTCCAGGTGGCGGATGTACTGGAACAGGTCGATGGTTCCCATGCGTTCGGGGCGCAACACCGCAGCCGCCACCATTTCGGCGCTGATCTGGGTCGGCCAGCGGAACTGGTCGACGAAGGTCCGATCCACCCGCGAGGCCTTGGCATCGCCGCTGGTGAATTCGGTGCGGTCCACCTTTTGCAGCAGCCAGTCGTCATGTTCGCCAAAGCTCGCCTGTTGCCCCAGGGTCATGGAGATCAGGTGGCCCTGGTTGTCGAATTCGAAAATGCGGACATCCCGCATGCCGGCATCGGGTGTCAGCGCACCCACGTTCACGGCGTAGCTGCCGTAGGCCTGCTTTTCCTTGAGCCAGGCGCCGGTTTTGCCGACGGTGATGCGGCCCTGGTAGCGCGATTTCAGAAGCTGGGCCGTCTTGTCCGCTAAGGGCGCCACGTAGTCGCCGATGGCGAAGGTGAAGAAGACAAAGCCCAGCCCCAGCACCAACAGGGTGCGCAGCGCCCGCCAGGGCCCCAGGCCGCTGGTGCGCAGGATGGTGAATTCGGAGCTTTGGGCGAAGCGTGCCATCACGAAGATGGTGCCGATCAGCACCGTGATGGGCAGCAGCTCATACAGGTGGCTGGGGGCCATCAGGGCCACATAGAGCAGCGCCTGCACGGAGGTGTATCCGGTGGCGCTGTGGCGGCCCACGGCCTGCAGTTCCTCGACAAAGTCAAAGAAGTAGAAGAGCGTGACGAATCCCAGGGTCACCAGCGCAACCGCCACGACCATTTCGCCATAAATGAGCCTTCGTATGGTTTTCATGGGGTGCTGGTCCGCGCCGGTTCGGCCGTGTGGAGCTTGCGTGGCCGGCGCACGGCCCAGTTGTTGTGGCGTTTGGCCAGCCATAGCAGGCCCAGCATCAGGGCACCGCCATGCACGGCCAGCAAATACACCGCAAAGTGCACCTGCCCGTTTTCAATCCAGCTCTTGCCCAGCACCAGCAAGTTGAAATACACCACAAAGGCCATGAACGCAAAACCCATATTGGCGCTGCGCCCCACCCGGGGGTTGGCACCGGCAGCGGCCAGCCCGATGACGATGAAGTTGATGGCCGCCAGTGTCAGGCCAGCCCGCCAGGCAATTTCGGCGAGGTGGCGGGGTATGGGAGCCTTGAGCAGGTCCAGCGTAGCCATGGAGCTGGTGGGCACGTAGGTCCGCGTCGACTGGTCATCTGCTCCCACCCGCACGCCATAGGAGTTGAAAACGCTCACGGTGAGGTCGGGCTTGCCAACCGTTTTTTCCAGCCGCTGGCCGTTTTCCAGTACCAGGAATTTGTCGGCTCCGATGACTTCCACCTTGCCGCTGCGGGCCGAGGTCACGGTCTCCTTGCCCTGCTCGTTGGTGGCAATGAACACGTTGCTGCCGGCCGGTTTGTCGCTAGCGTCTTTTTCGACGAAGAAAACCCGGTCGCCACTGGCGGACTCCTGAAACTGCCCCGGCTGGATGCGGGCAATGTCGCTGCGCTTTTCGTACCGGTCGCGCATGTCTTCAATACGCCCGAAGGCCCAGGGCAGAATGAAAAATGCCAAGGCCATGATGACCACCAGAATCGGCCATGAAAAGCGAAACAGAGGCTTGATGAGGGAGGCCAGGCCCCGTCCGCTACCAAACCAGATCACCATCTCGCTGTCCTTGAACATCCGTGTCAGTACGCCGACGACGGCAATGAACAGGCTCAGGGACAAAATCGTGGGCATGTCCGAGAGCACCGTGTAGCCCATGATGATCATGACATCGGCCGGGTTGAAGGTGCCGCGTCCAGCCTCGCCCAGCGTCCGGATCAGGGTCATGGTCATCACCACCGTCACCAGCACCACAAGGGTTGCGCCGAAACTGCGTGCGAGTTCTTTGCGGATGGAGGAATGGAATAACATGGCGAGGAAGGAAAACCTGAATTATGAACTTTGAACTCAAATCCCTGGGGCTTGTTGGCGTTTCCAGCGAAAAATGCGATGCCCTGATTGTGCTGGTTCCACAAACCTTCAAGGGCGCCAAGGACGATTTGTCGGTGCTGATCACGCAGGCCATCAAATCGGCCGATCTGGAAACCAAGCCCGGCAAGACACTGTCGCTGTACCGCCCCATGCAGGCCAACGCCGCGCGCGTGGTGCTTGCTGGTGCGGGGGACGGGTCTGCTCGTCAGGTGCGTACGGCACTCCTGGCCGCCGTGGCGTCGGTCAAATCTCCTGCGTTCAAGCGGTTGCTGGTGTGTTTTGCCGCACCGGCCCGCGAGGAGGCCGTCCGGGCCGCTGTACTGGCCGTGGCCGATGCCACCTATGCGTATACCCACACCAAGTCTAAACCTGAGAGTCGCACCCTGCAAAAGACGGTGCTGACCGCCACCAACGCCACAGAAGTCCGGGCCTCCTTTGACCGTGCCGTAGCCGTTGTGGCAGGGGTTGAACTGGCGAAGGAGTGGGCCAATCGCCCAGCCAACCATGCCACGCCGGTGGCGTTGGCGCAGGCGGCCGAGAAGCTGGCGCAGCTGCCCAAAATCAGTTGTGAGGTGCTGGGCCCCAAGGACGTGGCCAAGCTGGGCATGGGGTCCTTCCTGGCCGTGGCACAGGGTTCGGAGCAACCCTTGCGCTTTGTGGTGCTGCGTTACAGCGGCGCGGCCAAGTCCCACGCACCCACGGTGCTGGTGGGCAAGGGCATCACCTTCGATAGCGGGGGTATTTCCATCAAACCGGCCGCGGAGATGGATGAGATGAAGTTCGACATGTCCGGTGCCGCCAGCGTGCTGGGCGTGTTTCGGTCGCTGTCGCTGCTCAAGCCCGCGATTAACGTGGTGGGCCTGATACCCGCATGTGAAAACCTGCTCAGTGGCCGGGCGGTCAAGCCCGGCGACGTGGTCACCAGCATGAGCGGCCAGACCATTGAAATTCTCAACACCGACGCCGAAGGTCGGCTGGTGCTGTGCGATGCGCTGACCTACGCCGAGCGTTTCAAGCCCGCGGCAGTAATTGATATTGCCACGCTGACCGGTGCCTGTATGGTGGCCCTGGGGGCGGTGCGTAGCGGCCTTTTTTCCACGCAGGAAGCGTTGGGTAACGCCCTGTTTGCTGCCGGCGAGGCTTCGCAGGACCTCTGCTGGCGGCTGCCTTTGGACGAAGATTACGCCGAGGGGCTTAAAAGCGGATTTGCGGATGTGGCCAATGTGGCCGGGCGTGCGGGGGGAGCCATTACGGCAGCCAAGTTCTTGCAGCGGTTTACCGAGAAATTCCCCTGGGCCCATCTGGACATCGCGGGTACCGCGTGGAAAGGCGGGGCGGGCAAAGGTGCTACCGGCCGGCCGGTGGGTCTGCTGGTGGAGTATCTATTGGAACGGACCAGCGCCAAGTGACCGAGGTTGCGTTCCATTTTGGTGCGCCGGATCGGCTGGCGTATGTGTGCCGGCTGTTACGCAAGGCCGTTGGCAGCGGCGCCCGGGTGGTGGTGTTGGCCGACACGGATGTGGTGCAGCAGATCGACGCCGATCTGTGGGCCTTGTCCGCGACCGATTTCGTGGCCCATTGCACCAGCGCAGCCGAGTCTTCGGTGCAGAACTGGTCCCCAGTGGTATTGGTTACCGATCTGGCGCATGCAACCGGCCCGCGGCAGGTGCTGCTTAACCTTGCTGAATCCGTTCCCCGAGGGTTTGATCAATTCGAACGATTGATTGAGGTGGTCAGCAAGGATGGGGCAGACCGTGATCCAGCACGCCGCCGCTGGAAGCAATACACCGAACGGGGCTACCCGATTACCCGCCACGACTTGGCCGTGAAAGGCCCAAATTGATGCAGCCGCCCAAAACCGCTCCCCGTTTCGTCCCGACGCTGACGGAAGTCGTCCAGCCGGGTGCGCCGGCACCGGTGCCTGCCCCGGTGATGTCAGCGGCAGACCGCGAAGTGCTGGTGGAGCAGGTGTTGCAGCGTATCGCGCCGGTCGTTGAAGAGCGCTTGCATGAAGCGGTGCAGGCCATGCTGCAGGATCAGATGGATTTGTTGGCACGCCGTTTGCATCAGGAGATTGAAAGCACCGTCCGTCAGGCAGTGATCCAGGCAACGGCAGAAAACCTGCCCAAAACCTGAGTCGCAGCGACAT
Organism: Rhodoferax sp.; assembly: GCA_049301075.1. Classification (GTDB taxonomy): domain Bacteria; phylum Pseudomonadota; class Gammaproteobacteria; order Burkholderiales; family Burkholderiaceae_C; genus Allorhodoferax. The sequence goes on along the minus strand of JBAQKO010000116.1, from coordinate 15,178 downwards.
GCCGGGCGCTGCCGGGAAAGCCCTTCTCGGTAACTTCCCTATGCCTGAATCAGGCAAATTGGGGTATTGTGCTGGTTGTTGAATTAATTAATTCACGATGTTTTATCGTTGTTTCTATTTTGGGAGTTTTTATGCAATTCAAGGTGAAAAGTACTCTGACAGTACTGGCTGCAGCAACGCTGCTCGTAGCTTGCGGTAAAAAAGAAGAGGCAGCCGCGCCTGCCGCGCCTGCTGCACCCGCTCCAGCGGCAGTTGCCGTTGTGAAAATCGGTCACGTGGGTCCTACCAGTGGTGCGATTGCTCACCTGGGTAAAGACAACGAAAACGGTGCACGCATGGCCATTGAAGAACTCAATGCGGCTGGCGTGGTGATTGACGGCAAAAAAGTGACGCTGGAACTGATGGCAGAAGATGATGCTGCCGATCCCAAGCAGGGCACGGCCGTTGCACAAAAGCTGGCTGATGCCAAAGTGGTGGGTGTTGTTGGACACCTGAACTCGGGTACCACCATTCCTGCATCCAAGATTTATAGCGATGCCGGCATTCCCCAGATTTCGCCCTCGGCCACCAACCCCAAGTACACCCGTCAGGGCTTCAAGACCACGTTCCGCGTGGTGGCTGATGACACCCAACTGGGTGGCACGCTGGGCAAGTATGCCGTGGGCACGCTCAAGGGCAAAGCGGTTGCCGTGATTGACGACCGTACCGCGTATGGCCAAGGTGTTGCTGAAGAGTTTGCCAAGGCCGTGGAAGCTGCCGGCGGCAAAGTGGTTGCGAAAGAGTTCACGACCGACAAGGCAACCGACTTCAATTCCATCCTGACCACCATCAAGGGCAAGAAGCCTGATGTCGTGTTCTTCGGCGGCATGGACGCCGTTGCTGGCCCCATGCTCAAGCAAATGAAGTCTCTGGGCATCAAGGCCAAGTTCATGGGCGGCGATGGTATCTGCACGACCGAACTGGTGAAGCTCGGTGGGGATGCCATTGCGGACGACCAGGTGTTCTGCGCCGAGGCTGGTGGTGTTGAAGGCGAAGCCAAGGCTGGCATGGACGAGTTCAAGGCCAAGTTCAAATCCAAGTTCAATGCGGACGTCCAGGTGTATGCACCCTATGTGTACGACTCCGTCAAGATCATGGTTGCGGCCATGGTCAAGGCCAATTCCTCGGACCCCGCGAAGTACCTACCTGTGTTGGCCGCTACGACCGACTACAAGGGTGTAACCGGTCCTATTTCGTTTGACGAAAAGGGTGACATCAAGAACGGTGCCTTGACGCTGAAGACCGTGCGCGGTGGTCAGTTGATTACGCTGGCCGTGATCCGCTGATTCGGCAAACACCTAAAAAGGGCACTTGCAAAGTGCCCTTTTTTTTGCCTTTGCTCACGCATAGCTCCCAAAGTGGCCGAAAGACAGGCTAAAATAGCAGGCTCTGGAGCGGTGGATGAGCGGTTTAAGTCACACGCCTGGAAAGCGTGCGTGGGGTAAAACCCACCGCGGGTTCGAATCCCGCCTGCTCCGCCAGAAAAAGAAAAGCCCCGTAGTGCAATGTGCTACGGGGCTTTTCCCATTTCAGCGTCCGCTGTCTTGAGCAGGGCGCCAAATGATCCGATCCGGGGTTCGGCCGGATCTCACGGCTTTCATATCGCCGTTATCGCAATCGGAATCCGTTTGCGGCCGAAGTCTCCTGCCTGCTGGTCAAAGCGGCCCGCCAGGGCCATGCCGCAGTCCGGGCAATGGCCACTTTCGGTGAGGCGGTACTGCTGGATCTCATACCAGTCGCGCGCAATCAGTGGTGCGTGGCAACCCGCGCAATACGTGGTGTCGCCATCGCGGTGGTGTATGTTGCCGGTGTCCACGTGGTGCAGCCCTTCCCGCTGGGCGATCTGGCGTGCCCGCAAGAGGGTTGCGGGTGGCGTGGCAGGGACATCGGGCATTTTGTGGTCCGGATGGAAGGCCGAAAAATGGAGGGGTACGTCGGTGCCCAGCTCTTTCATGACCCAGCGGCTCAGTGCGGTCAGCTCGGCGTCGGAGTCGTTGTGCCCCGGGATCAGCAGCGTGGTGATTTCAAACCATACCTTCGTTTCATGGCGCAGGTACACCAGCGTGTCGAGCACCGGTTGCAGATGCGAACCGGTCAACTGGAAATAGAAGCTGTCGGTGAATGCTTTCAGGTCCACATTGGCGGCGTCCATCTTGGCGTAAAAGTCGCGCCGTGCCTGGTCATGCATGTAGCCGGCCGTGACGGCGACGGTCTGGATGCCGCGCACGTGGCAGGCATCAGCCACGTCCATGGCGTATTCGGCAAAAATAACCGGATCGTTGTAGGTAAAGGCCACGCTTTTGCAGCCGTACTTCTCGGCTTCCATGGCAATGCCCTCGGGAGAGGCTTGGTCCATCAGGCGGTCCATGTCACGCGATTTGCTGATGTCCCAGTTCTGGCAAAACTTGCACGCCAGGTTGCAGCCGGCCGTGCCAAAGGAGAGCACACTGCTGCCCGGGTAGAAGTGGTTGAGTGGTTTTTTCTCGATGGGGTCGATGCAAAAGCCCGATGAGCGCCCATAGGTGGTGAGGATGATCTGACCCCCCCGGCGCGCACGCACAAAACAGGCCCCGCGCTGGCCTTCGTGCAGCTTGCAGTCGCGGGGACAGAGGTCGCACTGGATGCGGCCATCGCCTATCCGGTGCCAGTAGCGGCCTGGGTAGGTGGATTCCTGCATCATGCCTCCCGCTGCCCGTTGGCGGTATCCGCTGTGGGGAGTGGGTCCGTCTCTTTCCACTTGCTGATGGTGTAACGCTGCATCCGCACACCGGCGGCCCAGAAATCGGGGGGCAGTCCGGCCTTTCGTTTCAGGTGGGCCATGAATGCGGAGGCTGTGGGCAGTTGCTCCCAGACCTGAGGCAAAAAGGTACTGCGAAAGTGTTCGTATTCGAACAGCACTCCGTCGATGCCCGGGCGCAGTTGCGCCAACGCATCGGCTTGGCCGGAAAAGTGCATGGCCTGCAGCGACGACAGCAGTGAGACCTCGATTTCCGTGTCTTCCAGTTCCTGCACTTGCAAGGGCGAAAAGCGTGGGTCTTGAAAGGCCGCCGCCCGAGCATTGGCTTTCACGTCAGTGAGCAGGGGGCGACGGGCCTCCAGCGTGCCGATGCAGCCACGCAGTTCGCCCTGCTGTGTCAGCGAGACAAAACAGGCTCCGGGCTCCTGCAACCATGGCCCAGTTTCTGGGGCACTGGTATGACGCCCCAGCGCGCTGGCTATGGCCGCGCGGGCAATAGGCGGCAAGATGTGCCCCGGATTAGTGGCGGGCATGGGAGGTCTCCGTGAAGGCGATAGCGGCGTACCCCACCACGCGCTGCTTGTCGCCAGCGGTATCGCCTGAGCTGCACAACCCCAGTAGCCGCGGCTGCAGATGGTGGAGGCGGGCGGCGAGGAGAAGGCCATTGACGGGTGTGCCGCCACAAGCCTGCTCGTGCGAAATCGGTCCGTCCAGATTCAGGATGTGCTGCACGGTGTCCTGGTCGATGGCCTGTGCTGTGCGGTAGGGCAGGAAGTGGGAGAGATCGGAACTGACAACCACCAGGGTTTCCGGGCCACCCCAGAGCGTTTCAAGCACTTGCGCCACTTCGGCCGGTGTGGCGTCCCCCACGGCCAGGGGCACCAGCGTGAAATCCTGCAGCACGGCCTGCAGAAAGGGCAGCTGCACCTCCAGCGAGTGCTCCGGCGCGTGGGCTGCCGGGCTGGTTATGACCTGCGGCAGATGCGCCAGAGCGGCAACGGCGTCCAGGTCGAGCGCAATCTCCCCCAGCGGGGTAGCAAAGGCAGTTCCCCCGGGCAGAGCCAAACCGCGCACTGCAACCCGGTGTACCGGACCCAGTAACACCACCCGACGGATGGTATGGCGTGCGGGTGCCAACTGGGCGTAGGCGAGGGCGGCGGTCGGACCGGAATAGATGTAGCCGGCATGGGGCACGATCAGCGCTTTGGGTGTACCGGCGGTGCTGCCGGCCCGCGATTGGGCGGTGGTCAACAGATTGTCGATGGTGCTGGACAAAGCCGATCCCAGCCCCGGGTAAAAGGCTCCGGCAACAGCGGGACGGCGGACGTTGTGCATGACAGCTTCCAGAAAATGAATGTGAGACCTGTGACGTGAGGATGACTTGTGACTTATCAAGTCCGCCCATGCTTGCTGGCCGAGAATGCACTCCAGCGGGATGCATCCCGGCTTTTTGCTTGATGCAAGTCAATTTGGAGATTGCCATGACGGTAGAGCAACGTACGACGGTCTACAACAGCCGGGAACTTGATGCCGTGCTGGACGCCATGGCCGCGGCCATCGCCGCGAAGCTGGCGGGTGTCCAGCGGGTGTCGCTGGTGGGGGTACTACGCCGTGGGGCTCCGCTGGCGGATCGGCTGTTCGAACGGCTGCGGCCCCTGCTGCCGGCCACGGATGTGGAACGTATCGACCTATCCATCAAGCGCTACGCCGATGACTTGACCTTGCTGCATCCCCAAACCCAGTTGACCGAGCAGCCCGAGCACGCCAGCATCGACTTGTCAGGCCGGGTGGTGGTCCTGGTGGATGACGTTCTCTACTGTGGTTTTTCGATGTTCCGGGCGGTCCAGTATCTGCTGACCAAGGGTGTCAAAACCGTCTACACGGCGGTGCTGGTCGACCGTGCCTGTGCCACGTTGCCCATTCACGCGGATGTTTCCGGCCTGACCTTGCAGGTGGCGCCGGGACACATTGTCGAATGCCACGTTCCCCCGTATGAGCCGTCCTGGCAGATCGTGCTGGTTCAGCCGGCCACGCCGGACTGAGCCTGCCTTACTTCGGGAGCTGGGTCATTTTCATGGCGGACCCGATCAGTGCCGCCACTTCGGTCATGTTGCTGGGCACGATGAGGGTCGTGGTGGACTCGGCCGCCACCCTGGAATAGGCGTCCACCGCTTTTTCCGCTACCTTGAGTTGTACGGCCTGATCGCCACCGGGCTGGCGAATGGCGGCAGCCACACGCTCAATGGCCTGGGCATTGGCCTCGGCCACGGCCAGAATGGATGCCGCTTCACCCTGGGCCTTGTTGATGGCGGCTTGTTTTTCGCCCTCCGAGCGGGCAATAAAGGCCTCGCGCTCGCCGGTGGCAATGTTGATTTGCTCCTGGCGGCGCCCTTCGGACGCGGCAATCAGGGCTCGCTTTTCGCGCTCGGCGGTAATTTGCTGCTGCATGGCATGCAAAATTTCCTTGGGCGGCGTCAGGTCCTTGATTTCGTAGCGCAGCACTTTCACACCCCAGTTCAGGGCGGCTTCGTCAATTGCCTGCACCACCTGGGCGTTGATGATGTCGCGCTCCTCAAAGGTCTTGTCCAACTCCAGTTTGCCGATGACCGAGCGCAGTGAGGTTTGCGCCAGTTGGGAGATGGCCATGATGTAGTTGCTGGAGCCGTAGCTGGCCCGCATGGCGTCGGTCACCTGGAAGTACAGGATGCCGTCGACCTGCAGTTGCGTGTTGTCCCGCGTGATGCAGATCTGGCTGGGAATATCCAGCGGAATTTCCTTGAGCACATGTTTGTAGGCCACCCGGTCAATGAAGGGCATCAAGAAGCTAAGCCCGGGAGTCAGTGTGCCGTTGTACTTGCCCAAACGCTCCACCACCCAGGCGTGCTGCTGGGGCACAACCTTCACCGACTTGACGATGAAGATCACGGCAATCATCAGTAATACCAATCCGATTTGCATAGGGAGTTTCTTTCTTTAAAACACGAAAAAACTGGGCAAAAATCAGCCCGGGCTTACAGCTTGGTCACGATCAATCGGCTACCCACCACCTCGACCACCCGGTGCTGGCCGGTCGACAGGGGCCCCGCCGCCGCGCTGGATACCGCCCAGTTGGCCCCCCGGTACCTTACCGTGGCGGTGCCGTCCGGGTTCCAAGCGTCCACCTGCACGGTCTCTCCGATGTCCAGATGGACGTCGTGGTTGGTACTGGCCGGTGCCGATGTAGGCTGCCCCTGCCGGTACTGGCGCCAGCCCAGCACCGACCCGGCGCCCACCACAGCGGCCACCACAATTTGCGCCGTGGAGGCTAGGCCACTGTGCGCGGCCAGGGCGCCGGCTGTCAACCCGATGGCCAGCATCAGGAGGTAGAAGGTGCCGGTCAGCAGCTCGACTCCAATGGCAGTACCGGTCAGCAGCCACCAGATTGTGGATTCGGCCATAAGATCCTTGCGTGTGTTGCTATCGCGACATTTTGAAGCAAAAGGACCGCACTAAAACCGTCGGGAGTCAATTAGTCCTTACACTTCGCGCCTGTTTTCTCCATTTTTCGCCGTTGGACGGGACCTGTCATGAAATTTCGCTTCCCCATTGTCATCATTGACGAAGACTTTCGTTCCGAAAACACGTCGGGGCTGGGTATCCGCGCCCTGGCGCATGCCATTGAAACCGAAGGGTTTGAAGTGCTGGGTGTGACCAGCTACGGCGACTTGAGCCAGTTTGCGCAGCAGCAGAGTCGTGCCAGCGCATTCATCCTGTCGATTGACGACGAGGAATTTACGCCGGGACCGGACCTGGACCCAGCCGTGCTCAACCTGCGCCACTTTATTGAAGAGGTGCGGCGCAAGAACCTGGACGTTCCCATTTACGTCTACGGCGAGACCAAGACCTCGCGCCACATTCCCAATGACATCCTGCGCGAACTGCATGGCTTCATCCACATGTTCGAGGATACGCCGGAGTTTGTAGCGCGCCACATCATTCGCGAAGCCAAGAGCTATCTGGAAGGCGTTCAGCCGCCATTCTTCAAGGCGCTGCTGGACTATGCCGACAACGGCTCCTACTCCTGGCACTGTCCGGGTCACTCGGGTGGTGTGGCCTTCCTCAAGAGCCCGGTGGGGCAGATGTACCACCAGTTCTACGGTGAGAACATGTTGCGCGCTGACGTCTGCAATGCGGTGGAAGAACTGGGCCAGCTGCTGGACCACAACGGCGCCATTGGTGAGAGCGAACGCAACGCCGCCCGCATCTTCAATGCCGACCACTGCTTCTTTGTGACCAACGGCACCAGTACCAGCAACAAGATCGTCTGGCACCACACCGTGGCACCGGGCGATGTGGTGGTGGTGGACCGCAACTGCCACAAGTCCATCCTGCACGCCATCATCATGACCGGGGCCATCCCCGTGTTCCTGAAGCCTACGCGCAACCATTTCGGCATCATCGGTCCGATCCCGAAGGAGGAGTTCGAGCCGACGGCCATCCAGCGCAAGATCAGCGCCAACCCACTGCTCAAGGGCGTGGATGCCAAGGCTGTCAAGCCGCGGGTGATGACCATCACCCAGTCCACCTACGATGGGGTGCTCTACAACACCGAAACCATCAAGAAGATGCTCGATGGCTATGTGGAAAACCTGCACTTCGACGAGGCCTGGCTGCCGCATGCGGCGTTTCACCCGTTTTATGGCACGTACCATGCCATGGGCAAGAACCGCGCCCGGCCCAAGGAAGCGGTGGTGTACGCCACCCAGTCCATTCACAAGCTGCTGGCCGGTATCAGCCAGGCCAGCCACGTGCTGGTGCAGGATTCACAGACCACAAAGCTCGACCGCCCGTTGTTCAACGAGGCGTATCTGATGCACACCTCCACCTCTCCGCAGTACAGCATCATTGCCAGCTGCGACGTGGCTGCGGCCATGATGGAGCCCCCCGGCGGCACGGCCCTGGTGGAAGAAAGCATTGCCGAGGCACTGGATTTCCGCCGTGCCATGCGCAAGGTGGACGAGGAGTACGGCGACGACTGGTGGTTCAAGGTCTGGGGACCGGACAAGCTGGTGGAGGAGGGCATTGGCCGCGCCACCGACTGGATCATCAAGGGCGAATCCAAGAACGCCAAGGCCAACTGGCACGGTTTTGGCAAGATGGCCACCGGCTTCAATATGCTGGACCCCATCAAGTCCACCATCGTGACCCCCGGCATGGACCTGAACGGCAAGTTTGCCAAAACCGGCATTCCGGCCAGCATCGTCACCAAGTTCCTGACCGAGCATGGCGTGGTGGTGGAGAAGACCGGGCTTTACAGCTTCTTCATCATGTTCACCATCGGTATCACCAAGGGCCGCTGGAACAGCATGCTGACCGCGTTGCAGCAGTTCAAGGACGATTACGCCAAGAACCAGCCCATGTGGCGCATCCTGCCGGAGTTCTGCAAGGCGCACCCCATTTACGAAAAAATGGGCCTGGCCGATCTGTGCCAGCACGTGCACGCGCTGTATGCCAAGTACGATATTGCCCGGCTGACCACCGACATGTACCTCAGCGATCTGACCCCGGCCATGAAGCCCAGCGACGCCTACGCCCACATTGCCTTGCGCAAGACCGAGCGGGTGGAAATTGACCACCTGGAAGGCCGCATCACGGTGGGGCTGGTGACCCCTTACCCACCGGGCATTCCGTTGTTGATTCCGGGTGAGGTGTTCAACAAGAAGATCGTGGACTACCTCAAGTTTTCCCGTGAGTTCAACGCCAAGTGCCCCGGGTTTGAAACCGACATCCACGGCTTGGTGGAAGAGCGGGGCGCCGATGGCGTCAAGCGCTATTACGCTGACTGCGTGAAGGCGTGAGGCGCATCGGAACGGCTCCGCGGCAAAGCCGCGGAGTTCAGGGGTGCAGCAGATTCAACTGGCGGGCGATGATGTCGTGATTGAGCCACAGCACCGGACCCGTCGGGGCTGACGACTCCCGGAACATCAGTGGACCGGTGGCCTCAATCACCAAAGCACTGAGCAGGTCCGTAATGAGCGCTTTGCTGTCCTTGTGCAATTTTTGTACCTCATCCGAGGTGCCAATCGTTAGGTCTGCCTGTGGCTGGCTGTTGGGCATCGGCCAGGCCGCAAAATTGCGGAATGGCCGCATGACGTCACTGGTCTGAAAATCCAGAACCTTTTGAAGGAGGTTCTCCAGTGTGACGCCGTCAACCAGGAGTTCGCGGCACGCCTGCCACTGGGCTTCAGCCCAGGCACCGCCATGCTCTTTCTTGAGCGCATTGAGCAAGGGTATGAGGGGCAATTCGACGCCAGCAAAAATATCGGATGAATTCGTCCTGATTTCCGGGCAGTTGTAGACAGTCGCCTTGATGCCCTTGCTCCACGCAGCTTCGGCAATGCGCTCGAGCCGCATCTTGGCCATGCCTTGCGTGTAATTGGTGTAGGTTTGCCACACATAGTCCTCACCGATGAGGATCTCTGTGCCGTGGTAGCCATAGGCAGAGTAACGCACTTGGCCGCCGCTGGCCTCCACACGCGCTCTGATGGATGCGCTGGCGTTAATGAGGTGCTCAAACGTGTTGGCGGACACTTCATCAAAATTCTTTAGAATCAGTTTTCCCAGATCGCTGTCGAGCAAAGTTTGCGACGACATGTAGCGATCTCCGCGTCCTTTGTAGACGCGGTTGGCAATAGCGAGAAAGACCTTGGCCTTGGGAATTCCGCCCGCCATGGTGTGGGCAAAGAAGACATTGCGGCCCGGCGGAATCATGGCGTCGAGTGAGGCCATCACCTGCGCAAGGGAACGGGTGAACCGCTCGATGCCAATTTTCTGGCATTTTTCAATGTGCGCCCAATCGAGCTTGTCTTCGGTCCAGGACTTGAGCGTCAGGCTGGAGAGCAAGTCGGTCGGGGTGGGGTCACCCGCAGGTGCATCCATGTCAAATCCCGCCATGAGCGGAATATTGATAATTTTGCCGCCCAGATTCTGTTCCGCGGCTGCCAGTTCTTCGTCGTTCAAGGGGCGAAGCGCGTTGTCGGCGTCACGTCGACCCACGGTGATTCCAACGATGTGCATGCCTGCCTGGCGGGCTTCATTGACCAGGCCATTGGCATAGCCTCTTCCAAAGAGTTCGCCGAACAATACAAACACATCGCCTGCGCGAAAAATGTTTTTCTGGGGAAGTTGATGCAAAGGGATCGGTGTATTCATGTTCACATTATTACTTTTCAGGGGAATGCCATATCGTTCGAGTCCGGCTCTTGTGTCGGGTGCAAGAAAAAGCGCCCCTGAGGGCGCACTCCTGGAGCACAAAACGCCAGTCCCATTAGTCCGATGGTACCGCCCCCATGGTCTTGCTGTGCCCGCCGTCCACGTAAGTGATTTCGGCCGTCATGCCGCTGGCCAGGTCGCTGAGCAGGAATGCCGCCACATTGCCCACTTCCTCAATGGTCACGTTGCGGCGCGAGGGGGCGGCCGCTGCCACGTAGTTGAGCAGCTTGCCAAAGTCCTTGATGCCGCTGGCCGCCAGTGTTTTGATGGGGCCGGCGCTGATGCCGTTCACGCGGATGTTGCGCCCGTCTTTCGTGACACCCACCGCCTCGGCCAGGTACCGTACCGAGGCTTCCAAAGCGGCCTTGGCCAGGCCCATGGTGTTGTAGTTTGGGACGATACGCTCCGCGCCGAGGTAGCTCAGGGTGAGTAGCGCCGACTTGTCGTTCAGGTACGGCAGCGCGGCCTTGGCCAAGGCGGGAAAACTGTAGGCGCTGATGTCTTGCGCGACGCGATAACTCTCGCGGTTCAAACCATCCAGAAAATTGCCGGAAATGGCTTCGCGCGGAGCAAAACCGATGCTGTGTACAAAGCCATCGAAGGTGGGCCAGGTTTTGGCCAGGTCCCGGAACATCTTGTCAATCTGCTCATCGCTGCTGACGTCACAATCAAAAATCAACTTGGAATCAAATTCGGCCGCGAATTCGGTAATGCGGTCCTTGAAGCGCTCGCCCACGTAGCTGAACGCCAGCTCCGCGCCCTGGGTATGACAGGCCTGGGCAATGCCGTACGCGATGGAGCGGTTGGACAATACACCGGTGATCAACAATTTTTTGCCTGTTAAAAATCCCATTTCGTCCTCTTATCAATGGCATGTCTTGGTGCAGAATTGTCGCATGCGAACCCCCCTGATTCTTGTGCTGTCACTGATCACGTCATTGATGGGGCAAACCAGTTGGGCCGCACATGGCTATTCCTTGTGGGGTGAACTGAAGTATCCGCCACACTTTGCCTATTTTGCCTATGTCAACCCCGATGCCCCCAAAGGCGGGGAATTGCGACTGGTCAGCAACCAGCGTACGTCCACGTTTGACAAGTACAACCCGTTCACCATCAAGGGATCTGCGCCGGCGTACCTGGCCAACCTGATGTTCGACTCCCTGCTCATAGGCTCGCTGGACGAAACTGCCGCCGGCTATGGCCTGCTGGCCCAGGATGTGACCGTGGCGCTGGACGGCCTGAGTGCGACGTTCAAGCTGCGGCCCCAGGCGCGCTTTCACAACGGTGATCCGGTGCTGGCGCAGGACGTCAAGCACAGCTTTGATACCCTGGTCGGCCCGTATGCGTCGCCGGGCTACCGTACGGTGCTGGAGGACGTGGCGGGTGCCGAAGTGGTGGACGCAAGCACGGTGCGGTTTCGCTTCAAGCGTCCCAACCGCGAACTGCCATTGACCGTGGGCGGCCTGCCCATCTTCAGCCATCAGTGGGGCGTGGTGGATGGAAAACCCAAGTCTTTTGACCAGGTGGTCATGGACATGCCCATCGGCAGTGGCCCCTACCGCATCGGTCCGGTCAACTTTGGCAAGGACATCACCTACGTGCGCGACGCCCAGTATTGGGCCAAAGACCTCAATGTACGCCGCGGCAGCGCCAATTTCGACCGCATCACGGTCAAGATCTACAAGGACGGCACGGCCCGTCTGGAGGCGCTCAAGGCCGGTGAATTCGATTTGATGCGGTTTTTCTCCGCCGGTGACTGGGCCCGCCGCGTCAATGGCAAGCGCTTTGCGTCCGGAGAGCTGGTCAAGGCCGAGTTCACGCACCGTCTGCCTACAGGGTTTCAGAGCTACGTGCTCAACACCCGACGCGACAAGCTCAAGGACGTGCGCGTGCGCCAGGCCCTGGGGCTGGCGCTGGACTTCGAATGGATGAACCGCCAGATGTTCTATGGCGCCTACCAGCGGGTGCAGGGTATTTTTGGCAATACCGAGTGCCAGGCCGCGGGCCTGCCCGATGCGCAGGAGCTGGCGTTGCTGGAGCCCTGGCGATCGCAACTGCCGGCCGCCGTGTTCGGCCCCATGGCGCAAGCACCGCGTACCGATGGGCCGCACAGCCTGCGCGAGAACCTGCGCCAGGCGCAGGCGCTGCTCAAGCAGGCGGGCTGGACGTACCGCGATGGCGCTCTGCGCAATGCAAAGAACGAGGAGCTGGAGCTGGAATACCTTGACAGCAACGAAGCCGGCGCCCGTGTCGTCAGCCCCTGGGCGCGCAATCTGGAAAAGATAGGCGTCAAGCTGGTGTTCCGTCCGGTGGATTTTGCGCTGTACCAGCAGCGGCTGCAGAAATTCGACTTTGACATCACCTCCCTGGCCTACCAGGGCACCAACAACCCGGGGCAGGAGTTTGCCGACCTGTTTGGCAGCAAGGCGGCCGACCAGGAAGACTCGGGCAACCACAGTGGCATCAAGAATCCGGCCGTGGATGCGCTCATCACGCGACTGACCCGCGCCAAGCGCAAAGCCGATTTGCTGCCGGCCTGTCGGGCGCTGGACCGTGTCATCAGCCACAGCCATGTGCTGGTGCCGCAGTGGTCGGCGCCCACGCACCGCATGGTCTACAACGCCTGGCGACTGGCGTTGCCGGCGCAGGTGCCGCCGTATTCCCAGGGCGAAACCTGGGCCATTGACACGTGGTGGGCGAGGTAAACCATGCTGCTCTATACCCTGAAACGGCTGCTGCTGATGGTGCCCACGGTGCTGGGCGTGCTGCTGGTTACCTTTGCCGTGGTGCAGTTCGTGCCCGGCGGGCCGGTGGAACAGTACCTGGCCGAGGCCAAGGCCGGGACTGGTACCAGCGCCGAAGGGGGGTTGAGTTACCGGGGCGCCCAGGGGGTGGACCCCCAACGCATTGCGCAGGCCCGGGCGCTGTACGGATTTGACAAGCCGGCGCCGGAGCGCTTTTGGCAGATGCTGGTGCAGTTTGCCCGTTTTGACCTGGGCAAGAGTTTTTTCCAGAACCGCGCGGTGTCGCAGCTGATCTGGGAGAAGTTGCCGGTTTCCATGAGCCTGGGGCTGTGGACCTTTTTTATCAGCTACCTGATTGCCGTGCCACTGGGCGTGGCCAAGGCGGTGCGGGCCGGTTCGCGCTTTGATCTGGCGACCACCTTGTTGATCCTGGTGGGCTATGCCATTCCCGGCTTTGTGCTGGGCGTGGCGCTGCTGGTCATCTTCGGCGGGCAACTGCAGTGGTTTCCCCTGCGTGGCCTGACCTCCAGCAACTGGGAGCAGATGGCCTGGGGTGCACGCATCGCCGACTACCTGTGGCACATCGCCTTGCCAGTCACCGCCATGGTGATGGGCAGTTTTGCCGTGACCGCCATGCTGACCAAGAACGCTTTTCTGGAAGAAATTCGCAAGCAGTACGTGGTGACCGCCCGCGCCAAGGGCCTGTCGGAGCGCCAGGTCCTGTGGCGCCATGTGATGCGCAACGCGCTCATCCCCATCATCACCGGGTTCCCGGCGGCCTTTGTGGGGGCGTTCTTCACCGGCTCGCTGCTGATCGAGACCCTGTTTTCCCTCGATGGCCTGGGCCTCCTGAGCTACGAGAGCGTGATTCGTCGCGACTACCCGGTGGTCATGGGAACCCTGTACCTTTTCACCCTCATCGGGTTGGTGACCAAGCTGGTTTCCGACCTCTGTTACGTCTGGGCGGACCCGCGTGTCAAATTTGACTGATACCTCTGCCCCCGTGCAGTACCCCAGCCCGGCCCGGCGGGCGTGGCTGCGCTTCAGGCGCAACCGGCTGGGTTACGTGAGCCTGCTGGTGTTTTGTGCCTTGCTGCTGGTCAGCCTGATGGCCGAGCTGGTGTCCAACGACCGGCCGTTGGTGGTGGTGTACCAGGGGCAGACCTATTTCCCGATGTGGAAGGACTACCCCGAAACCACCTTTGGTGGCGATTTCGCCACCCCCACGGACTACCTGGACCCCTTCATTCGCCAGCGCCTGCGGGAGCCGGGCAACTGGGCACTGTTTGCCCCCAACCCCTACGGCTCCAAGACGCTCAATTATTTTGCCGCCGAACCCAACCCCTCCGGCCCGAGCCGGGCCAACTGGCTGGGCACGGATGACCGGGGCCGGGATCTGCTGGCGCAACTGATTTACGGGTTTCGGGTGAGCGTGCTGTTTGCCCTGGCGCTGACCGCAACCGGGGTTGTCCTGGGCGTTGTCACCGGGGCGGTGCAGGGTTTTTTTGGCGGCAGGACGGATCTGGCCTTTCAGCGCTTCATCGAGATATGGAGTGCCATGCCGGAGTTGTACCTGCTGATCATTTTCAGCGCGGTCTTTGCTCCCAGCATCGCCCTGTTGCTGGTGCTGCTGAGCCTGTTTGGCTGGATGGGGCTGTCGGACTATGTGCGCGCTGAATTCCTGCGCAACCGCCAACTCGACTATGTGCGCGCCGCCCGGGCGCTGGGCGTGTCCAACTGGAAAATCATCCTGCGCCACGTGCTGCCCAACAGCATGACACCGGTGGTCACCTTCCTGCCGTTTCGCATGAGCGGCGCCATTCTGGCGCTGACCTCGCTGGACTTTCTGGGGCTGGGTGTGCCGCCCGGAACCCCGTCGCTGGGTGAATTGCTGTCGCAGGGCAAGAACAACATTGACGCCTGGTGGATTTCGCTCTCGACCTTTGCCGTGCTGGTGGTCACGCTGCTGCTGCTAACGCTGATGGGCGACGCCCTGCGCGATGCGCTGGACCCCCGAAAGGCGGAAACATGAGCGCCCCCTTGCTGCAGGTGCAGGATCTGACCGTGGCTTTTGCGGGCCGCGAAGTGGTGCACGGAATCGCGTTTCAGGTCCGACCCGGGGAGAAGCTGGCACTGGTAGGGGAGTCGGGCTCCGGCAAGACGGTGACGGCTTTGAGTCTGCTGGGGCTGGCACAGGGAGCCGCCGTCCGGGGGCGGGCGCTGTTTGCGCAGGCGCAGGGCCCTGTGGACTTGCTGACCCTGCCGCCGCGCCAACTGCAAGCCCTGCGCGGCCAGGACATTGCCATGGTTTTCCAGGAGCCCATGACGGCCCTGAACCCGGTTTTCACCATTGGCGAGCAGATTGCCGAAGTTTTACAGCTAAAGCAGGGCTTGAGCACCGCAGAAT
>JBAQKO010000115.1:0-1729 GCA_049301075.1 Rhodoferax sp. | reverse complement strand
TTGCGCGGCTTGTCCACATCGGTCCCGCGCGCACACGCCGTGTGATAGGCCAGCAGCTGCAGCGGCACCACATGCAGCAGGGGCGACAGGGCACCGTAGTGCTCCGGCATGCGGATCACGTGCATGCCTTCGCCGCTCTCGATCTTGGTGTCGGCATCGGCCAGCACGTACAGCACGCCGCCACGGGCGCGCACTTCGTGCAGATTGCTTTTCAGTTTTTCCAGCAGCGCGTCGTTGGGCGCCACGGCCACCACGGGCATCTCGCTGGTCACCAGCGCCAGCGGGCCGTGCTTGAGCTCGCCGGCCGCATAGGCTTCGGCGTGGATGTAGGTGATCTCCTTGAGCTTCAGGGCGCCCTCCAGCGCAATGGGGTAGTGCAGGCCGCGGCCCAGGAAGAGCGCGTTTTCTTTCTTGGCAAAGTCGTCGGCCCAGGCCATGATTTGCGGCTCCAGCGCCAGCACGGCTTGCAGCGCCGCGGGCAGATGGCGCATGGCCTTGATGTGTTCCTGTTCGTCCTGCGCGCTCAGCCGGCCCTTGGCCTGCGCCAGTGCCAGGGTCAGCAGGAACAGGCCGGCCAGTTGGGTCGTGAAGGCCTTGGTGGATGCCACGCCAATCTCCACCCCGGCACGGGTCACGTAGGCCAAGCTGCACTCGCGCACCATGGCACTGGTGGCCACGTTGCAGATGGTCAGGGTGTGCTTCATGCCCAGGCTTTGGGCGTGGCGCAGGGCGGCCAGGGTGTCGGCAGTCTCACCCGACTGGGTGATGGTGACCACCAGGGTTTTCGGGTTGGGAACCGAGTCGCGGTAGCGGTACTCGCTGGCCACTTCCACCTGCGTGGGCACCTGGGCAATGCTCTCCAGCCAGTACTTGGCAGTGCAGCCGCTGTAGTAGCTGGTGCCACAGGCCAGGATGAGGACGTTGTCAATCTCGCCAAACACCTGGTGGGCATTGGCGCCGGGGGCATGGTTCATCTGCAGGTCGAACAGCTCGGGCACGATGCCCTCCACCCCTTCCAGGGTGTCGGCAATGGCGCGCGGCTGCTCAAAGATTTCCTTCTGCATGTAGTGACGATAGGGGCCCAGCTCGGCCGCGCCGCTGTGTGCCACCACCGTCTTGACCGGGCGCTGCGCCGGCGCCACCGGCTTGCGCGCCTTGTCCAGCAGCCAGTATTTGCCCAGCTGCAGATCCACCATGTCGCCTTCGTCCAGGTAGACGATCTGGTCTGTCACGCCCGCCAGGGCCATGGCATCGCTGGCCAGAAAATGCTCCTGCCCATCCTTGCCCACACCCAGAATCAGAGGGGAGCCGGCGCGTGCGCCCACCAGGCGGTGCGGCTCGTCCTTGCAGAACACGGCAATCGCATACGCGCCGTGCAACTGGCCGACGGCGGCCTGCACGGCTTCGAACAGGTCGCCGTTGTACAGGCTGTCGACCAGGTGGGCAATGACTTCGGTATCGGTCTGGCTGACAAAGCTGTAGCCCTTGGCCTTCAGCGCCACGCGCAGTTCGTCGTGGTTTTCGATGATGCCGTTGTGCACCAGCGCAATGCGCCCGGGGCGCTGGTGCGCGTCGGCACCACTGCCGTGGCTGAAGTGGGGGTGGGCGTTGCTGACCGAGGGCGCGCCATGGGTGGCCCAGCGGGTGTGGGCAATGCCCAGCATGCCTTCCAGGCCGCCCGACTCGCCGCCGGGCGCCACCTGCGCCGCCAGTTCGGCCACCCGCGCCG
>JBAQKO010000114.1:0-2945 GCA_049301075.1 Rhodoferax sp. | reverse complement strand
CTACACACAGTTCATCACCCGCTTCAACTGGGAACAGGGTGCGGCCTTTGGCTTTGTGTTGCTGGGTCTGAGTACCGCCTCTGTATGGCTGGGGCTCAGGCTCTCCGGGCAGAAGTTTGGTGAAGTGATGCGCCGCACATGATCCCCTCACTGCCCCGCCCCACCTGGCTGCGCGCCATCACCGTGGTCTACGGGGTGCTGTTCTTTTCCTTCCTGTTCCTGCCACTGGCCGTAGTGGCCGTGTTTGCCTTCAACGATGCGCCCTACCCCGCGCCGCCCTGGCAGGGCTTCACGCTGGACTGGTTCCTGGGTGGTGCACCCACCGTCCATGGCAGTGCACGCCGTGGCCTGTTTGCCGATAGCGCCCTGCTGCACAGCCTGTGGACCAGCGTGGTGGTGGCCAGCTGGGTGACGGTGCTCTCGGTGGCGGTGGGCACCGCCAATGCGTTTCTGCTGGAGCGCACGCAGTTTCGCGGCAAACAGGCGCTGAGCCTGCTGATGCTGGCGCCGCTGGTGATTCCGGGTGTGATTTTGGGTATCTCCATCCTGGCCTTTGCCAGCCGCGTGGCCAATCTGGCCGATGACCTGTGGGGTCTGGAGCTGGAGTTTTTGCGACCCGGCCTGCCCCTGGTGGTGCTGGGGCAGTTTGCCTACATTGCATCCATTGCCACGCTCACCATCTCAGCCCGGCTCAAGCGCTTTGATATGGCACTGGAAGAGGCGGCCTACAACCTGGGCGCGTCGCGGCTGGCCGTGCTCACCACCATCACCCTGCCCTACCTGCAGCCGGCACTCATCGGAGCCGCAGCCATTGCATTCCTGATGTCTTTCGAGAACTTCAACACCACGCTGATGCTGGTCGGCTCAGAGCCGCCGTTGACGGTGATGATGTACGGACGCATGCGCGAGGGCGCCACACCGGTGCTCAACGCGGTGAGCCTATTTCTGATGGTGGCGTCTGCCCTGCTGGCACTCACCCTGCTGCGCCGCTCCGGAGCGCCGGATTCCGGTGCCAGGTCCTGAGCCCCCTTACCGCTATAGGCAGTCTGCTTAGAAACGCATGCCGACCGCGATCAGCAACTCGTTATAGGTGAAAAATTGTGAAGCCTTGTCACCGCGGGCACTGGTCAACACATCGGGCAGATTCACGTAGCCGTATTTGTACGCGGTACGAAAGAACACATCTTTGTACACATCCACTTCCAGCCCGGCACCCACACCGACCGAATAGCCAGCCAGGTGGAATTCATCGTTACGCACCTGGTTCACCATGTGCATGGTGACATTGCTTTTGGGAATGACCACGCCCACGCCAGCCAGCGCAAACACCTTGGCGTGGTGGCTGTCGCCAAACCAGCCCACCGGACGCTGCTTCTCCAACTCCAGGCTCACAACGTTCAGGCCATCCGTGTGCTCGTAGTTCAACCAGTTGTCGGCAATGACTTGCTGGCCGGATTGGCTTACGCCTTTGATCTGTCCTTCGATCGGCACAGACTGATCCTGCGTGACCACATATTTCATGTGATCCAGGTTCAATGCAATGGCGGTATCCGCGTTGTACTGGTAAGCCACGCGCATATTGGTCTGCGGAATGGTCATTTCCGCAGGGTTTAAAAAGTATTTGAAGAGGCCCCCACCGCCGACATCCGACTGCATGTCCTTGGCTTCGACATCCTTGATAGTGAAGTCGTGGTCCGAACCCTTGAAATGGATATCGCTGTGCGAATAGGTAGACCGGTTCCAGCCCCAGTAAACCGACCACCGTTTGGTGGCGTCCGCATTCTTCTGGGTGGTCGTCTGGGTATCGGCCACAGCCGTCGCAGCGATTGTGACCGGCTTGTTCGGCGCTGCGTCTGCCAACAGAACGGTGTTGGCGGTCTGGGCAAAGCTGCTGGGCAGGGCAACAACAGTGGCGATGCACACCAGCGCGTCCTGCAGAGGACGGGCGGAAATATTTTTCATGGGGAGTGGAATAATTTTATTCCGACGCCCTTACCCGACCGGCTCACAGGGTCAGGATGGTGCACCCGGTAGTTGCCCGCGCTTCCAGGCTGCGATGGGCCTGCTGCACGTCTTCCAGCGCGAAACGCTGGTCAATGCGAATCTTCACCTTGCCACTGACCACAACATCGAACAGCTCATCGGCCATGGCCTGCGTGCTCTCGCGCGTGGCAATGTGGGTGAACAGCGTCTGGCGTGTGACGTAGAGAGAACCTTTGGCCCCCAACATGCCGGGGGCAAATGGCGCCACCGGGCCCGAGGCGTTTCCGAAGCTGGCCATCAGGCCAAAGGGGGCCAGGCAATCCAGGGACTTGTCCCAGGTGTCCTTACCCACCGAGTCGTACACCACCTTCACGCCCTTGCCACCCGTGATCGCCTTCACCCGGGCCAGAAAATCTTCCTTGGCGTAATTGATGGCGTGCGCTGCACCGTGCTCCAGCGCCAGCGCGCATTTGGCATCCGACCCCGCCGTACCGATGAGCTGCAAACCCAGGGCACGCGCCCACTGGCAGGCAATCAGACCCACGCCACCGGCCGCCGCATGGAACAACACGAAATCGCCCGGGTTCAGCCCGCCCTGCGGCAGCGTCTTCCTGAGCAAGTACTGCGCCGTCAGGCCCTTGAGCATCATGGCAGCGCCCGTGTCAAACGAAATGGCATCGGGCAGCTTGCAGACGCACTGGGCAGGCATCACCCGCACATCACAGTAACTGCCCGGGGGCTGGCTGGCGTAGGCGGCGCGGTCCCCCGCCCGCAGGTGGGTCACGCCGGAACCCACGGCTTCGACCACGCCAGCGGCCTCCATGCCCAGCTGCAAGGGCATGGTCATGGGATACAGGCCGCTACGCTGGTAGACGTCGATAAAGTTCAGCCCCACGGCGTGGTGGCGTATGCGGATCTCGCCCGGACCCGGGTCGCCCACGCTGACCTGCACCAGCTTGAGT
>JBAQKO010000113.1:0-16698 GCA_049301075.1 Rhodoferax sp. | reverse complement strand
GCACATGGTGCACAGGGCGTATTTGCCGCCCGTGGCGTGCAGGCGGTTCACGGCCGTGGTGGCCAGCCGTGCCCCGGAGGCCCCCAGCGGGTGGCCCAAGGCAATGGCGCCGCCCCAGGCGTTGACGCGGGCGTCGTCGTCAGCCAGCCCGAACTGGCGCAGCACCGCCAGCCCCTGGGCGGCAAAGGCTTCGTTGAGTTCGATGACGTCGATCTGGTCGAGTGTCAGTCCGGTTTGTGCCAGCACCTTCTGCGTGGCCGGCAGTGGGCCCATGCCCATGGTGCGCGGGGGCACGCCGGCGGTGGCCATGCCAACGATGCGGGCTTGGGGGGTCAGGCCGTTCTTCGCGGCGCTGGCTTCATCGGCCAGCAAGAGCGCGCAGGCGCCGTCGTTCACACCCGAAGCGTTGCCGGCGGTGACGCTGCCGTCGGGTTTGACAATGGGCTTGAGCTTGGCCAGGGCTTCGAGGCTGGTCTCGCGCGGGTGTTCGTCCTGGCTGACGACAATGGCATCACCTTTTTTCTGGGGGATGGTGACGGGGGTGATTTCGCGCTCCAGGTGGCCGGCTTGCTGGGCAGCCACGGCTTTGAGCTGGCTGGACAGGGCCATGCGGTCCTGGGCTGCGCGTTCAATGCCGTATTCCTGGGCGACGTTCTCGGCGGTTTCGGGCATGGAGTCCACGCCGTACTGGTCTTTCATGAGTTTGTTGATGAAGCGCCAGCCGATGGTTGTGTCGTACACCGCGTTATTGCGGCTGAAGGCGCTGTCCATCTTGGGCATGACGAAGGGGGCGCGGCTCATGCTTTCCACGCCGCCGGCGATCATCAAGGTGGCTTCGCCCGCTTTGATAGCACGCGCGGCGGTGCCCACGGCGTCCAGGCCGGAGCCGCACAGGCGGTTGATGGTGGCGCCGGGCACCTGCAGGGGCAGGCCTGCGAGCAGGCTGGCCATGTGGGCGACGTTGCGGTTGTCTTCGCCGGCCTGGTTGGCGCAGCCCAGGAGCACGTCGGTGATGCGGGCCCAGTCGACATTGGGGTTGCGTGCCATGAGGGCACGCAGGGGAATGGCGGCCAGGTCGTCAGTGCGTACCGAGCTCAAGGCACCGCCGTAGCGCCCAATGGGGGTGCGGATGGCGTCGCAGATGTAGGCGTGGTTCATGGTCAGTTTTCCAAAAATAGTTTCCAGCGCCCCGGACGTGCCCGCCACGCCGGCAACGCAAACACGAACGTGCTCAGTTCAGCAGCACGGACAGATCACCCAGCGCAAAACCGTGGCCGGCCGCCTGGGCCAGCGCCTGCAGGTCACGCTCCAGCGTGGCCCGGTCCTGCTGGCGGGCCCAGAACACCGGGCCGCCTTCCCAGCGCGGAAAGCCGTAGCCTTGCACCAGCACCACGTCGATGTCGCTGGCGCGGCTGGCCACCCCTTCGGCCAGCAGCAGCGCGGCTTCATTGACCATGGCCAGCAGTGCCCGGCGCCGGATCTCGGGCGCCCCGATGGCGCGGCGCGCAAGGCCCCGCGCGGCGGATGCCTGCGTGATCACGTCGCGCACCGTGGCATCGCTCGCCGCCGCGCGCTTGCCTTCCAGGTAGGTGTAGTAACCCGCGCCCGCCTTGCGGCCCAAGCGGCCCAACTCGCACAGGCCATCCAGAATGGGGACATAGCGCTCGCGGGGGTCGCGCGTGGCAGCCTGCGCCTTGCGCATGCGCCAGGCAATGTCCAGCCCGGAGAGGTCGGCCACCGCAAACGGGCCCATGGCCATGCCGAAGTCCTGCAGGGCGGCGTCCACCTCCTCGGGCCACGCGCCGTCTTCCAGCAGGAACTCGCACTGCTTGCGGTAGGCGTTGTAAATGCGGTTGCCGATGAAGCCAAAGGCATTGCCCGCCACCACCGCCTGCTTGCGCAGCGTCTTGGCCAGGGCCAGACCGGTGGCCAGCACATCGGGGGCGGTTTGGCTGCCATGCACCACCTCCAGCAGCTTCATGACGTTGGCAGGGCTGAAGAAGTGCAGGCCCAACACATCCTGCGGGCGCGCGGTGACGTTGGCGATGGCATCCACATCCAGGTACGAGGTGTTGGTGGCCAGCACGGCACCGGGGCGGGCGTGGCTGTCAATGGCCGCAAAAACCCCCTGCTTGATGGCCAGGTCTTCGAACACGGCCTCGATCACCAGGTCGGCCCGCGCCAGCTCGCGCCAGTTGGTCGTCAGCGCCAGGCGCGCCACGACGGCCTGCGCCTGCGCGGCCGGCATCTTGCCACCGGCCACCCGGCTGCTGTAGTGCGTGCGGATGCGCTCCCCGGCGGTGTCCAGCGCCGAGGCGTCCTTTTCCACCAGCAGCACGTCCAGGCCGGCATCCAGGGCGCTGATGGCGATGCCCGTGCCCATGGTGCCGCCCCCAATCACGGCAACCACCCGCACCGTCCGCGCGGTGCCCTGCTGGCCGGCAGGCAGCTTCCAGGCATCGCGTTCGGCAAAGAACTGGTGACGCAAGGCAAAGGCCTCCGGCGACACGCGCAGCTGCTGAAAGGCCGCCCGCTCACCGGCCAGCGCTGCGTCAAAAGGCAGGGTGGCCGCCGAGCGGATGGCCGCAATGGCCGCCACCACGGCAGGGCGCCCCTTGCCGGCGCGCAGTGCGGCCTGGGCCGCCTGCTCCACAGCAGCCGGATCTTCCGGCGGCACGGCTTCATCGCGGATGCGCTGCTTGGTGCCCGGCAACGCCCGGGCATAGGCGACGGCCGCGCTGCGCAGGTCGCCCGGCACCACGGCATCGATCAGGCGCAGGGCCACGGCCTTGCTGGCGGACAGGCGCTCGCCACTGCAGACCATCTGCAGGGCACGGACCACGCCGGTGCGTCGGGGCACACGCTGGGTTCCGCCGGCACCGGGAATGATGCCCAGCGTGACCTCGGGCAGGCCCACCACGGTATCGGCCGTGGCGATGCGCGCGTCGCACGCCAGGGCCAGCTCGAAACCACCGCCCAGCGCCGCGCCGTGCAGGGCCGCCAGCACCGGCTTGGTGCAGGCCTCGACCATGGTAATCACCGTCGGCAGCTCCGGCGCCTGCAGCGGCTGGCCGAACTCGCGCAAATCGGAGCCCGCAATGAAGGACGACCCGGCGCCCAGCAATACGCCGGCCTGCAGGCCGCTGTCGCGCTCCAGTTCCTCGATGGCCTGCAACAGGCCGCGCCGGACTTCCAGCGAACCGGCATTCACCGGGGGGTTGTCAATCACGATGACGAGGACATCCCCGTCCCGCTCGGTACGTACTTGCATAGCGCCAGATTCCCTGTTCGTCGTGGATGTACCGTCAGTCGCGCTTCATCAGCTGCTTGCCGATGATGAGTTGCTGGACCTGCGTGGTGCCTTCGTACAGGCGCAGCAGGCGCACGTCGCGGTAGAAGCGCTCCACCGGGTATTCGTTGATGTAGCCGGCACCGCCATGGATCTGCACGCCGCGGTCAGCCACGCGGCCCACCATCTCGGTGGCAAACAGCTTGGCGCAGGACACGCGCATGGAAATGTCGGGGTCGGACACATGGGCCGGCTTGCCATCAAAGCGGTGCGCCACTTCCTGCACCAGCGACCAGCCCGCCAGCAGCTCGGCCTGGCTGTCGGCCAGCATGGCCTGGATCAGCTGGAACTCGCCAATGGCCTTGCCAAACTGCTTGCGGTCGCGGGCGTAGGCCGTGGCCTCATCCAGAATGCGTGACGCCGTACCACAGGCCACGGCCGAGATGTTCAGGCGCCCCCGGTCCAGCACCTTCATGGCGGTCTTGAAGCCTTCGCCGGGCACGCCACCAATGATGTTGGCAGCCGGTACCCGCGCGTTTTCCATGATCACGTCGCAGGTCATGGTGCCGCGCTGGCCCATCTTCTTGTCTTTCTTGCCGAGTTTGAGCCCGGGGGTGTCGGCCGGAACGATGAAGGCCGAGATGCCACCGGCGCCCGGGCCGCCGGTGCGGGCCATCAGGGTGAAGGCGCCAGCACGGGGAGCGTTGGTGATGAAACGCTTGGTGCCGTTGAGCACATAGTGGTCGCCATCCAGCTCGGCGCGGGTCTTGAGCGACGCGGCGTCCGTGCCCGCATCGGGCTCGGTCAGTGCGAAGGACATGACCAGTTCGCCGCTGGCCACCCGGGGCAGGTAGAACGCCTTCTGCTCAGGCGTCCCGTCCATCAGAATGCCCTGCGAGCCGATACCGATATTGGTGCCAAACACCGAGCGGAACGCCGGTGCCGTGCGACCCAGCTCGTAGTTGACCAGCACCTCCTGGCTCACGGACAGGCCGATGCCACCGTACTCTTCGGGCACGGTCAGGCCGAACAGGCCCATGTCCTTCATGTCGTCGACGATATCGGCCGGCACCTCATCGTGCTCTTCCAGGTAATTTTCCGCCGGCACCAGGCGCTCACGCACGAAGCGCTGGACGGTCGCGAGCAGGAGCTCAAAGGATTCGGTATCTAAAGCCATGGCGTCAGTCAGTCAGTAAAAAATTCAGCGGTGGGTAAACGCCGGTTTGCGTTTATCCAGGAAGGCGTGCATGCCCTCGTGGGCGTCTGCGCTGGCAAAGCGGGCGTGCAACTGGCGCCGCTCGAAGCCGATGCCCTCGGTCAGCGAAGCCTCCCAGGCACGGTTCACCGATTCCTTGATGGCCATCAGCGCCGGCAGCGAATAGGCGGCAATACGGCCGGCCAGTGCCAGCGTTTCTTCCAGCAAGCGGGCATCGGGCACCACGCGCGAGACCAGTCCGTAGCGGTCGGCCTCCTCGGCGCTCAGGCTGCGGGCGGACAGGCACATGTCCATGGCCTTGGCCTTGCCAATGGCCCGCGGCAGGCGCTGCGTGCCCCCGGCGCCCGGCAGCATGGCGAGCTTGATCTCGGGCAGGGCAAACTGCGCCGACTCGGCAGCAATGACCAGGTCGCAGGCCAGCGCCAGCTCACAGCCGCCGCCCATGGAAAAACCCGCCACCGCAGCGATGACCGGCTTGCGCACGCGGCGAATGGTTTCCCAGTTGCGGGTGATGAAGTCGCTCTGGTACACATCCATGTAGGACCAGTCGGCCATGGCGGCGATGTCGGCACCGGCGGCAAACGCCTTGGCGCTTCCCGTGATGACGATGGCGCCGATGGCCGGATCAGCGTCAAAGGCCAGCAAGGCCGCACCCAGCGCGTCCATCAGGGCATCGTTGAGGGCGTTGAGCTGCTGGGGCCGGTTCAGCGTGATCACGCCAACGCGGCCCTCTGCCTTCACCAGAATGACGTTGTCTTCCATCGGCCGTTCCTTCAAATCGTGCCGTCCCGCAGCATTTCACGCAGCTTGAACTTCTGCATCTTTCCGGACGGTGTGGACGGGATGGCGTCGCGAACAATCAGCTTCTCGGGGATGTACTGCACCGCCACCTTTTGCGACTTCAGGAAGTCCACGATGGACGGCAGGTCCACGCTCTGGCCGGCCTTGGGCACCACGACCGCGCAGGCGCGCTCGCCCAGGCGTTCGTCCGGATAGGCCACGATGGCGGCCATGGCAATGGCCGGATGGCGGTACAGCAGGGCTTCAATCTCCACCACCGGAATGTTCTCGCCGCCGCGGATGATCACGTCCTTGCTGCGCCCGGTGATGCGGACATAGCCGCGCGCGTCCAGCTGCGCCAGGTCGCCGGTGTCAAACCAGCCCTCGGCGTCGGTGCCATTCAGATGCGAACGTTTGAGGTAGCCACCAAAGTTGGAACAGGACCGCACGCAGAGCTTGCCGGGCTGGCCTGCGGGCAGGGTGCTGCCGTCGGCATCGACCACCTTCAGCTCCACTCCGGGCAGCGGGCAGCCATCGGTGTTGACGGCGCGCTCGTCGTCATCTTCGAGCTGGATCAGCGTGACGGCACCGTTTTCGGTCATACCCCAGGCCGAGACGATCTTGGTGCCCAGCACACGGCGGGCCTGCTCCACCAGCGGGCCGGGAATCGGGGCGCCAGCGCACAGGAAGATCTTGAGCGTGGGAACGGCCTTGCCCGATTCCTCCACGTTCTTGGCCAGGTCGGTCAGGAACGGCGTGGACGCCATGGTGAAGCTGACCTTCTCGGCACGGATCAGGTCAATCGCCTTCAGGGGCTCCCAGATGTCCAGCAGCACCACGCTTTCGCGCAGCATGATGGGCATCATCAGGCCGTACATGAAGCCGGTCTGGTGCGCCATGGGCGAGGCCATCAGCACCACATCGTCGGCGCCAAGTTTCAGGCGCTGGGCGTAGGGAATGATATTGGCCATGGTGGTGTTGGCCGTGTGCATCACACCCTTGGGCTCGCCGGTGGTGCCCGAGGTGTAGATCAGCTGCGTCACGTCATCCGGGCCGGGGCGGTGCTGCGTCAGAATGGCGCGGGCATCGTCCGCCGCTTCCCACGCGGGTTCGCTCAGCAACTTCTCGAAGCTGTTGTCGCCGCTGCCACCCACCACCACCACGTGCTGCAGGTCGGGCAGGCCGGGGCGCAAGGCGGTCACCATGGCTTCAAAGTCAAAGCCGCGGAACACCTTGGGCACGATCACCACCTTGGCCTCGCCGTGCTTGAGCATGAACGACAGTTCGCGCTCGCGGAAGATGTGCATCAACGGGTTCATCACCGCGCCGATGCGCGAACACGCCAGGTAGGTGATGGTGAACTGCCACCAGTTCGGCAGTTGGCAAGCCACGATGTCGTTCTTGCCCACGCCCAGGCGGGTCAGGCCCACGGCCACGCGGTCGGCCATGGCGGCCAACTCGCGGTAGGTGAACCGCTTGACGACACCGCTTTCCGCCTGCACGGCGGTCAGGGCCAGCTTGTCCGGGCAGCTCGCCACGCAGGCATCCAGTTCACCGTTGATGGTCCGGTCGTGCCACAGGCCCTGGGCGATGCTGGCAGCGCGGCGGGGGGCAATCAGTACTGCGTCAAATTCCATGGTGTGTCTCCTCTTTTTTGCTCTATGCGTTTCAGGCGGGAACGAACTTGCGGCCGGCGCGGGTGCGGGCAATGATGGTTTTCATGATCTGGGCGGTTCCGTCACCGATCTGGAAGCCCAGCACGTCGCGCAGGCGCTGCTCCATCAGGCCGCGGTCGTAGCCGCCGTGGCCGTAGCACAGCAGGCACTGGTGGATCACGTCGTAGGCCAGCTTCGGCCCCCACCACTTGGCCATGCCGGCTTCGGCGGTGTGGGGCAAGCCCTTGTCCTTGAGCCACAGGCCCTGCAGGCAGATGAGGCGGGCGCCTTCCACTTCGGTATCGAACTGGGCCAAGGGGTGCGTCACCCCCTGGAAGGCCGACAACGGCTGGCCGAAGGCCTGGCGCTCGGTGATGTACTGCCAGGTCTCTTCCAGTGCCACACGGGCCACGGACAGGCACTGCAGGCCGATGAGTGAGCGCGAAAAGTCAAAGCCGTGCATCACCTGCACGAAGCCCTTGTTCTCGTCGCCCAGGCGGTGGCTCACGGGAATGCGCACGTTCTCGAAAAAGATGGAGCCACGGCCAATGGCGCGCTGGCCATGGCAGTCAAAGCGGTTGGTCGTGACGCCCGGGGTGTGCATGGGCACCAGCAGCGCAGTCACCCCGTGGGCGCCCGACTCGGGGGTGCCGGTACGGCCAAACACCACGGCGATATCGGCCTGGTCGGCAGCCGAGATGGAGGTTTTCTCGCCGTTGATGACGTAAAAATCGCCGTCGCGCTCGATGCGCAGGCGCAGGTTGGCCGCGTCCGAGCCACCGCGCGGCTCGGTCAGCGCGATGGCACAGATGGCCTCACCCTTGGTCAGCTTCTGCAGCCAGGGCGTAACCACCTCGGGGGCGCCGTACTTGGACAGGATTTGTCCGTTCAGGGACGCCAGCAGGTTCAGGTAGGAGAAGCTGAGGTCGGCACGGGCGATTTCCTCGTGGATCACGCCCGCAGCCAGACAGCCCATGCCCAGACCGCCAAACTCTTCCGGCAGCTCGGGACAGATGAAGCCGAGCGTGCCCATCTCGCGCAACAACTCGCGGTCCAGCACGCGGGTCTTGTCACGCTCCAGGAAGCCGGGGGCCACGCGCTCGGTGGCAAAGCGGCGCGCCGTCTCGGCCAGCGCTTGCAGGTCTTCGTCGATGTAGGGGTTCGGGTTCATCGTGTCGTCTCCAGTAACTTACTTGGCGTACTTGCGGAAGTCCGGCTTGCGCTTGTCCTTCAGCGCATTGACGCCCTCGCGCGACTCTTCGGTGTCGTAATAGAGCTTGAGCGCGTACATGCCCAGACCGGCGATGCCGCTCTGGTGGGCCGTGTCGGCGTTGAAGCTGCGCTTGGCAATGGCGATGGCGGTGGGGCTGCGCTCGCAGATCGTCTCGGCCCACTCTTGCACCGTCTCGTCCAGCTTCTCGTGCGGCACACAGATGTTGGCCAGCCCCATGTCGACCGCTTCCTGGCCGGAGTAGCGCTTGTTGAGGTACCAGATCTCGCGCGCCTTCTTCTCACCGACCACGCGGGCCAGGAAAGCCGTACCGTAGCCGGGGTCCACCGAGCCCATCTTGGGGCCGACCTGGCCAAAGATGGCCTTCTCGGAGGCAATGGTCAGGTCGCAAATCGTGCACAGCACGTTGCCGCCGCCAATGGCAAAACCCTGCACGCGGGCGATCACGGGCTTGGGCACGTCGCGGATGGCGGTGTGCAACTCTTCCATGGGCAGGCCAATGGTGCCGCGGCCGTCGTAGTTGCCGTTGTGGGCCGACTGGTCACCGCCGGTGCAAAACGCCCGGTCGCCGGCGCCGGCCAGCACGATGGCGCCCACGCTCTTGTCGTAGCCGGCCTTGTTCAGGGCCTTGATGATCTCGTCGCAGGTCTGGCCGCGAAAGGAGTTCATCTTGTCGGGGCGGTTGATGGTGATCCAGGCTACGCCGTTGCGGTTCTCGTAAAGGATGTCTTCGAATTCCATGGTGATCTCCTAGGTGCGAATAAGGGGTTGGGAATGGCCAATCAGCCGTGCATGGTCAGACCGCCAGACACGCTGATGACCTGGCCGGTGATGAAGGATGCGTCGTCGCTGGCGAAGAAGGCGATGGCACCGGCGAGGTCGTCGGGCTGGCCCAAGCGACCCAGGGGAATGGCGCTCTTGAACGCCTCGATCAGCTTGGCGGGATCGCGCGCACCTTCGGCCACACCGGCCAGCAGCGCGGTATCGGTCGGGCCGGGGCAGACCACGTTGACCGTGATGCCCTGGCGGGCATGTTCGCGGGCCAGGGTCTTGGACAGGGCCACCAGCCCCCCCTTGCAGGCGGCGTACACCGCTTCACCGGAGGAGCCGCCGCGGGCCGCGTCGGAGGCCACGTTGACGATACGCCCCGACTTGCGCTCGGCCATGCCAGGCAGCACGGCGTGGTGCATGTGCAGCGCGCCCGTCAGGTTGATGGCAATGAGCTTGTCCCACTCGGCCGGAACGGTCTTGACGAAGGGCTTGAAGATGTCCCAGCCGGCGTTGTTGACCAGCACGTCGATCGGACCCAACTGGGCTTCGGTGGCCGCCACGGCAGCATCGACCTGCGCGCGGTCGGTGATGTTGCACACAAAAGCCGCCGCCCGGCCGCCCTGGGCGCGGATGTCGGCAGCCACTTTTTCGGCCGCTTCCGGGTTCATGTCGAACACCGCCACTTTTGCGCCCTCCTGTGCGAGCCGGCGGCAGGTTGCGCCACCGATGCCGCCACCGCCACCCGTCACGATGATGGTCTTGTCTGTGAGTTTTTGCATGGTATTTCTTTCTCGGGTCGAGGTTGGTATGCTTGCAGTGCCCGATGAACCACAAGACATATAAGTAAATATATTGTCGTATATTACGGCAATTAATTTTTGAACGCAAGTACCTTTGTAGCAAAAAATTAGCGATTTTCAATGCAAGTAGCTTGCAAAACCTCTGTCATGCGCACAGATCGCTTGGTCGGCATTTTCGCCAAAATACGCAAATATGTTGCTTAAATAAAATGGGCCGGCGACCGTCAAGCGGTGCCGACCCCGATTCAAGCCAGAGGGCTTACATCTTGCAAAGGGGCGAAGCCGCCGGGGTCAGCGACTCCGGGTAGGTCTGCTCAATCACCGGGCGCAACTGGCCATCGGCGGTCTTGACGCGTGCGATGTAGTTGGGAATCACCAACTGGTTGTCGGCCGCACGGATGGTCATCTTGCCGTAAAGCGTCTCCACCTGGGCGCCACGCAGGGCCTTGGTCACCGCTTCGGGGTTCACGCTCTTGGCCAATTGCACGCCCTGGAACAGCACCATGGCGCCGTTGTAGGCCTGGCCTTCGGTGTCGGTCGGCAGGCGCTTGAACTTGGCCTTGAACGCACTGACGAACGCCTTGGTGGCGGGTGTGTTGATGTCCGGTGTGAAACCCACGTTACCGGGCACGCCGTCCAGCGCCTTGCCGGTGGCATTGACCACGAAATTGGACAACAGCGCATGCCCGATCAGGGGGGTCTTGGGAATCAGACCGAAGTCCGCCGCCTGCTTCACAAAGGCGATGCTGCCGGATACGTCGGCAAACCAGATCGCATCCACATTGGCGGCCTTGAGCTGCTGGATGTAGGGCGCGTAATCCTTGGTGCCCAGCGGCGCAAACAGCTTCAGGCTCACTTTCTTGCCCTTGCCGGTCACCACGTTCTCGAACGACTTGGCGGAGTCGTGGCCCCAGACGTAATCGGCCGCCAGTACGGCAAAGTTGCTGCCCTTGATGTCCTTGAGCCATTGCTCGATCATGGCCAGGTCCATGGCATCGGAATGGTTGGTGCGCACAAAGCGCGTGTTGCAGGCCTCACCGGTCAGCTTGTCGGCCTTGCTGATGCTGCCAATGAAGGCCGCATCCCAACGGGCCAGGTTCTGGCTGATGGCCAGGGAGATGCCGGACGTGATGGGTCCGATGATCAGGTTGTGGCCTTCGCGCGCGAGTTTCTCCGCCACGCGGCGGCCGGCATCGGGGGTGCTTTCGTCATCGCCTTCGGCGACGATCACCTGGCGACCGTCCACCCCGCCCTTGGCGTTGGCCTCATCCACCGCGAACCGGATGCCGTTGATGACATCGACGCCCATCGTGGAAAACCCCCCGGACTTGGAGGACACCAGTGCAATTTTCACCGGCTCTTTGGCCTGCGCCAGGGCCTGCAGGGGCAGTGCCGCAACCAGAACGGCGCCAGCCAGCAGGTGCGGAATTGCTTTGAGTTTGAACATGCCTGTCTCCTGTTATAGGTAAGAACGCCGGAAACGGTCCGGCCACCGAAAACGGTCAGATCGCGACGTGCGACTCCAGGTCCTCGAGACCCGCTCTGGAATTGACAACCTGGCCTTCTGCCACCACCGAGCCCTTGGCCATGGCCAGGTAACGCTTGGCGACACGCACCACCAGGCTCATGTTCTGCTCGATGAGCAGCAGGGCCGTCCCCTGTTCCGCCACCCGGTTGAAGATGTCAGCCAGCTGGTCCACGATGACGGGCGCCAGCCCTTCGGTCGGCTCGTCGAGCAGGATCAGATTTGGGTTGGCCATGAGCGCGCGCCCGACCGCCAGCATCTGCTGCTGGCCACCCGACAGGGCCGTGCCCGGGGTGTGCGCCCGTTCGGCCAGGATCGGAAACAGCTTGTAGACCTCCGGCACCGTCCACGGCCCCTTGCGTCCGACCGCGGCACCGAGCAGCAGGTTTTCTTCCACCGTCAGGTTGGCCACGATGCGGCGCCCCTGCGGCACCACCACGATGCCGTGCTGCGCCGCGACGTAGGGACGCAGCGTCTTGACTTCCTGCGCTCCGAAGTGGATATGACCACCCTGCATCTGGGCCAGACCCAGGATGGTGTTGACGACCGTGGTCTTGCCCACGCCGTTGCGGCCAACCAGGGCCACGCGCTCGCCCGCATTCACATGCAGACTCAGGCCATGCAGGATGTGGGCCGCGCCGTAGTAGGACTGGACGCTCTTCAGATTGAGCAGGGCGGTCATGCGGCACTCCCCAGGTAGGCTTCGCGCACGCGCGGATTGGCGCGCACCGAAGCGGGGTCGCCGCTGGCGATCACGCGACCCAGTTCGAAAACGGTGACTACGTCGGAGATGCCAAAGACCACATCCATGTCGTGCTCGACCAGCAAAACGGACACCTCCCAGCGCGAGGTCAGCGCCTTCAGGTGCTGCGCCAGATCCTGGGATTCCTGGACGGACAGGCCAGCCATCGGCTCGTCCAGCATCAGCACCTTGGGTCGCCCCACCAGTGCCAGCGCCAGATCCAGGCGGCGCTGTTCGCCATAGCCCAGGTCTTCGGCCAGGGTATTGCCCAGCTGGGCGAGGTTCAACTCCTGGAGCACCGCCTCGGCGTCGCCGGCCGAGTCCTGGACGCCCATCTTGTAAGAGGCCAGCTCCACCTGTTTGCGCACCGGCATGCCACCAAAGATGCTGGTGCGCTGGAAGCTGCGCGACAGGCCCCGCATGCGCCGCTCGACCGCGTCCCGGTGGCTCACGTCTTCGCCCGCCAGGATGACCCGGCCCCGGGTCAGCTTGCGACGCCCCGTGATGGCATCGATCACGGTGGACTTGCCGGCGCCGTTGGGGCCGATCAGGCCGCGGATCTGGCCTTTTTCCAAAGTCAGGTCCACGCCGTCCAGGGCCTTGACCCCTCCGTAATGGATGGCCACGTCTTCGGTCTGGAGTATGTACTGGTTCATGTAAGGGTCCTTCTCCGCCAACACTCAGTGGCCACCCGCGCGGTGCGCGACGCCCTGCGCACGCTGGCCCGGGACCAGGCGCTCCAGCAAACCAACGATCCCGTTGGGAGCAAACACGATGACGGCAATCAGGGCGACACCGAAGATGGCCATGGAATGGGCCGCGTACTCACCCAGCAGGTCTTTCACCAGAAAGTACAGGATGGCCCCCAGGATGGGGCCCAGCGGCTTCTTGAAACCACCCACCACCACCATCAACAGGGTGATGGCCGAGACGCTCCAGTGCAGGTTGGCCGGAGACACAAAGCCGGAATTGAAGGCCGAGAGCAAACCGGCCACGCTCGACACCACCGCCGAGATCGCATAGACCGCCGCCCGTGGCACGGTGGTCTTGATGCCAATGAAACGGGCCCGCTCCTCGTTGTCCCGCACCGCCTCGGTGAGGGTGCCAAAGCGCGTTCTCAAAACCAGCAGCAGCACGAAGGTGACCAGCACCAGCAGCGTCCACGACAGCAGGAACAGCGTACCCGGCTTGAGCAGGGCCGACTGGGAGACGCCAAACAAGGTGGCGGGCCAGTTGACGCTCATGCCGTCGGAGCCGCCCGTGATGCCCCGCGCCCGCGTGGCCAGCAGATACGCCATCTGGCCGATCGCCAGAGTCAGCATGCCGAAGGCGATGCCGGGCACCCGCACAATCACCAGGCCAATGAGGAAGGCCGCCAGGCCCGTGCCGCACAGGACCACGGGAATCGCCCACTCCGCCGGCATCCAGTCCAGCGCGAGGATGATCCCCATGCTGTAGCCGGCGCCGCCGAAGAACAGGGCGTGGCCAAAACTCACCAAGCCATTCTGCTTGAGCAGGACACCAACACCCAGCGCGAAGACGGCATAGATGACCGCCTGCGTGAACATGCCCAGCAGGCTGCTGGACGGCGTGACCCAAAGGATGACCGCGCCGGCCAGCAAGGCCAGCAGCGACAGAATTCCCATTCGACTGATACGCATGTTTTTCTCCGGGGGACTCAGGTACGGCTGCCGGCCAGGCCAGACGGCTTCCAGATCAGGACGGCGATCATGAAGATGAAAGGCAGCAGCACCGACACCTCGGGCAGGTAGACCGCCCCCACCGCCTGCATCATTCCCAGCAGCAAAGCCGCAACGAAGGCGCCGGCCAGAGAGCCCAGCCCCCCAATCACCACCACCACAAAGGAGTCGATCAGCACATCCGAACTCATGTGCGGCGACAGCGACAGGAACGGGCCCGCCACCACGCCCGCCAAACCCGCCAGTGCGCTACCCAGGCCCACCACGCCGGCACTCAGCGCATCGGTATTGACCCCCTGCATGGAGGTTGTGACCGGATCCGTGCTGGCGGAGCGCACAAACAGGCCGATGCGGGAGTGGCGCAACCACAGCGTCAGGCCCAGGGCGACCGCGGCGCCGACCACAATGACGCCGATCCGGTACGCCGGCAGGTCATTGCCCCACAGGCTGACCGAGAAGTTGAGTAGCTCCGGCGTGAACAGGGAGTAGTTGCCCTTGCCCCAGACGAACACCACCGTGTCTTCCAGGATCAGCAGCAGACCAAAGGTCACAAGCATCACGTTCAGCGGCTCACGGTCCTGCAGCAGGCGAAACCCGTAGCGGTCCAGCAACACGCCCACCACCGCCATGAAGGCCGGCGCCGCCACCAGCGCAACCCAGAAATTGCTCTGCACCGCAACCGTGTAGCCCACATAAGCGCCGAGCATGTACAACGCGCCATGCGCAAAATTCACCACGCGGCGCAGCCCGTAGATCAGCGCCAGGCCCGAGCTCATCACAATCAGCAATGCCCCGTACACCAGGCCATTGAACAGGTTGATGGTCAGCATCTTGTTTCCCTTTGTTCCTGCATTTCCGGTATTTCCTGCTTCAGGCTTGTTACGCTTGCGAAAATACGCCGATCGCGTAAAGTGTAGATGCGTAAATATATTGTCTTATGTTACGGCAACCCTGTTGCCAGTTCAAGTTCCTTTTTGATTGGATGAATAGTGGTTAACCCTAACGAAAACACCAACATAACCCGTATGGAACTGGCCAACCGCCTGTTCTTCCGGCTCTATCAATGTGCAAATATGTTGCATAAAACAGGGACCCGCGCAGTGGAGGAAGAAGGGCTGACCACCCAGCAGTGGGCCGTGCTGGGCGCCCTGTCGCGGCCGGAGGCCGAAGGGGGCATGAGCGTGGGCGACCTGGCGCGCTACCTGATGGTGAGCCGCCAGAATCTGTCCGGGCTGATCAGCCGGATGGAACGCGACGGGCACATCGGCAGTGCACCGGACGGGCGCGACCGCCGCTCACGGCTGATCACCATGACCGATTCCGGCCGCGAGGTGTGGATCGTGCAGGCCCAGCCCAAGATTCACCAGTACTACGAGCAGGCACTGGCGGGTTTTTCAGTGAGCGACATCACCCACTCGCTGCACTACCTGCTCAAGCTGCTGGAGAACATGAAACATCTGGACGACGACACCGAACCGGCGCCCATGGAAACGGACGCCAGCGTCTGATTGCTTGGCTTAGCCGCCGGACGCCAACGCGCTCAGGGCCTGCACCAGCGTATCCACATCCGCCTCGCTGTGTGCCGCCGACAGCGCAATGCGCAGGCGGGCCGTACCCTCGGGCACGGTAGGCGGGCGGATGGCGGGCACCCACAGCCCGCGCTCCTGCAGCGCCTGCATCACGGCCAGGGCCTCGTCGTTGCGGCCAATCAACAGGGGTTGAATAGCCGTCTGCGACTCCGACAGCTGCCAGTGGCTGCCCTGCAGGCCCACGGCCAGCCCCGCGCGCAGGCGGGCAATCAAGGCGCGCAGGTGGGTGCGGCGCCACTCCTCGTGCTCGATCAGCTGCAGGCTGGCGCGCAGGGCCGTGGCCAGCAGGGCCGGAGCGGCGGTGGCAAAGGTGTAGCTGCGGGTTTTTTGCAGCAGCCATTCCACCAGCGTGTCATCCCCCGCCACAAAGGCGCCCGCCACGCCGGCCGCCTTGCCCAACGTGGCCATGTAGAGCACCCGCCGCGAAGCCCCGGCGCCCCACAGCCCGACCTGCGCCAGGGTGCCCCGCCCTTGCGGCCCCAGCACCCCAAAGCCATGGGCATCATCCACCAGCAGCAGGGCATCAAACCGTTCGCACAAATCCAGCAGGGCCGGTATATCGGCCACATCGCCATCCATGCTGAAGACCGCATCGGTCATCACCAGCTTGCGTGCGGCGGTGCTGCGGGCCAGGGCCTCTTCCAGCCCCGCCAGGTGGGCGTGGTCGTAGCGGTGAATCTGCGCCTTGGACAGGCGGGCGCCGTCAATCAGGCACGCGTGGTTGAGCGCGTCCGAGAAGATGGCGTCGCCCGGCCCCACCAGCGCCGGCACGATGCCGATGTTGGTGGCAAAGCCCGCGTAAAAATACAGCGCCCGTGGCAAGCCCACAAACGCAGCCAGCGCGTGCTCCAGCGCTGCGTTGGCGGTGCTGTGGCCGCTCACCAGCGGCGAACCGGTGGAGCCGACGCCAAAGGCCCGCGCACCGTCGCAGGCCGCCTGCACCAGCGCCGGGTGCTGGGCCAGGCCCAAGTAATCGTTGCTGCAAAAAGCCAGCATGGGGCGCCCGTCCACGCGCAGGCGCACGCCGCTCACCAGGGCGCCGTCGGCATCCCGCTGCGGCTCCACTTCGCGGCGCTTGCGGCGCAGGTGAGCCCGGTCGAGCTCCGCCATGCGGGCGGGGAAATCATCCAGCCAGGAGGAGGACACAGGAACGGAATCCGTCATACAAACAAGCCCTTCGTTAGCGCCACGCAGGCGGAAGATCCATGGCAATCGCCCGCGCGTCCGGCGTGGACTGATAGGCAATGGTGGCCAGCAAGGGGGCCTGCAACTGGCCCTGCAGATACGCGATGTTGTCGGCCTGCGCCAACAGCGTCGGGTCGACGTGGTTGGCCACCCAGCCGGCCAGCGTGAGCCCGCGTGCGGCAATGGCCTGGGCGGTCAGGACGGCATGGTTCAGG
>JBAQKO010000112.1:0-1580 GCA_049301075.1 Rhodoferax sp. | reverse complement strand
GGCCCGGTTGGCTCAGCGTGCCAGCCAGTTCGCCATCAGCGTCTGTTCAAACAGTGCCAGGCAGGCGGTGGCGTCCACCTGCATGCACACGTCGACCGGCGGTCGGTCAGGCTCCCAACCGGGTTGGGGGTAGTTCAGGTGGGCCAGCCGCTTGAGCATGGTTTGCCCTTGGGCCAGGCCGTCGGTGGCCACGCGGATGCAGCCGCGCTCCAGCGTGAAGAGCCCGGGGCTTACCAGGTAGATGAAGGCCAGCAGGTCGTGGGCAAAGCAGCCGGGATTGGCCGCCAGGCGCGGGTGTTGCGCGCTGTAGAAGCGGGAATAGAAGCCCACGGCATGGTGCAGGGCGTCGGTTGCCGGGTGGCGGTGGTGTTCGGCAATGCTGCGGAACAGGGTGAGCGGCGTGACCACCCGGTGGGTCACATCCAGCCCCACCATGGTGAGCTTCCAGCCGGCACCAAACACCAGGTCGGCGGCGTGCGGGTCGTTCCAGATGTTAGCTTCGGCCACTGGCGACACATTGCCCGGCTCAGTGATGGTGCCGCCCATGAGGATGACTTCGCGCAACAGGCGCGGCAAGGCGGGCTCCAGCTTGAGCGCCAGACTCAGGTTACCCAGCGGGCCCACGGCCACCAGCGTGATGGCGCCGGGTTGCGCCCGTGCCATGTCCACGATGAACTGGGCCGAGCTCCGTGGGTCCAGCCGGTTGGTCGTCGCAGTGCGGGTGGGCAGGTTGCCCAGACCGTCGGCGCCGTGGATGTAGTCGGGTGGCGCCTCACCCGGCTTGCACCAGGGGGCGTTGACGCCCTGGGTCACCGGTACCGGCCGGTTGGCGATGGCCGTCAGGTACAGCGCGTTGGCCGCAGCTTGCTCCACGGACACGTTGCCAAACGTGGTGGTGATGCCCACCACCTCGATGCCGGGGTGGGCCAGCGCGAAGTACAGCGCCATGGCGTCGTCTACGCCGGGGTCGGTATCAAAAATGACTTTGCGGGGTGCGGTGGTGTGCATGGGTACTGCGCCGGCTAGCGGGTGCTGGGTGCCTCGGCCAGTCCGCAAAAATGGCGCAATGCGGTGAGTTTGGCCGGACTGGGAGGGGGCTGTTGTGCCAGGAAGGATGCGACTTCGGCCGCCTGCGGAATGCTGGACTGTGCACCCAGCCGGGTGCAGGCCAGAGCCGCGGCAGCGCTGGCCACGCGCAGGGCCTGGGGCATGTCGGCGCCCTGGCTGAGCGCGGCAACCAGGCAGCCGCAAAAGGTGTCGCCGGCGCCGGTGGTGTCGATGGGGGACACGGCAAACGCTTCCTGCAGGAAAAACAGGCCGTGGCTGCGTGCGCAGCAACCGTGGTGGCCCAGGGTCACCACCACGGTGGGTACCTGGATGCGTTCCAGGCACTGCGCAATGCTGCCCGTGTGGCCGGACAGGGTCGCCAGCTCGCCTTCGTTCACGATCAGGATATCCAACTGGCCCAGCAGTTCCGCCGGCAGGACTTGCGCCGGAGCCGGGTTGAGCACCACGGCCACGCCTTGCTGGCGGGCGGCGTGGGCGTAGGCCGTGATGGTGGCCAGCGGCGTCTCCAACTG
>JBAQKO010000111.1:0-14389 GCA_049301075.1 Rhodoferax sp. | reverse complement strand
GTCAAGGGTGATGTGCACGACATTGGCAAGAACAACGTCACCGTGGTGCTGCAGTGCACCAACTTCGAGGTGGTGAACATGTGCGTCATGGTGCCCTGCCACGAGATTCTGTCGCGGGCCAAGGTGGAAGGAGCCGACATCGTCGGGCTCTCGGGCCTGATCACGCCCAGCCTGGAAGAAATGCAATACGTGGCCGGCGAGATGCAGAAGGACGACTACTTCCGCATCAAGAAAATCCCCCTGCTCATCGGCGGCGCCACCACCTCGCGCGTGCACACCGCCGTGCGCATTTCGCCGCACTATGACGGCCCGGTGGTCTACGTGCCCGATGCCTCGCGCAGCGTGGGCGTGGCGCAAAGCCTGCTGAGCGATCAGGCCACCCAGTACATCGATGCGCTCAACGCCGACTACGCGAAAGTGCGCCACCAGCATGCCAATAAGAAGCAGACGCCCCTGTGGCCACTGGCCCAGGCGCGCGCCAACAAGACGGTGGTGGACTGGAGCCGCTACACGCCAACGGTACCCAAGTTCATTGGCCGGCGCGTCTTCAAAAATTTCGACCTGACGGAGCTGGCCAAGTACATCGACTGGGGTCCGTTCTTCCAGACCTGGGACCTGGCCGGGCCGTTCCCTGCCATCCTGAAAGACCCGGTGGTGGGCGAAGAGGCGGTGCGGGTGTATGCCGACGGCCAGCGCATGCTCAAGCGGCTGATCGAAGGGCGCTGGCTGACCGCCAATGCGGTGGTGGCCCTGTACCCGGCCAATTCGGTGAACGACGACGACATTGCCTTTTACACCGACGAGTCGCGCACCGAGCGGGCCATGACCTGGTACGGCCTGCGCCAGCAGACCGAGAAAGAGGTAGTCAATGGCGTGCAGCGGCCCAGCCGCTGCCTGGCCGACTTTGTGGCGCCCCATGGCGTGGCGCCCGATTACGCCGGCATGTTTGCTGTGACCGCCGGCATTGGTGCCGACAAGAAGGAAAAATACTTCCTGGAGGACCACGACGACTACTCCGCCATCCTGCTCAAGTCGCTGGCGGACCGCCTGGCCGAAGCCTTTGCCGAAGCCCTGCACCACCGCGTGCGCAGTGACCTCTGGGGCTACGCCCCGCAGGAGGCGCTGGGCACCGAGGAGCTGATCGCCGAACAGTACCGGGGTATTCGCCCGGCACCGGGGTACCCGGCTTGCCCGGACCACAGCGTCAAGAAAGACATGTTTGCCCTGCTGCACTGTGAAGAAATCGGCATGGCGGTGACCGACAGTCTGGCCATGACGCCGGCGGCCAGCGTGAGCGGCTTCTACATTGGCCACCCGGACAGCACCTATTTCAGCGTGGGCCGCATCGGCGAAGACCAGGTGCAGGACCTGGCGCGCCGGCGCAACCTCAACCAGGCTGAACTGCAGCGCCTGCTGGCGCCCAACCTCTGAAACACCTTGGCGGACGCTTTACGCCTGTTTACAACTCCGACATCAAAATCTGCGCCCGCGTGTTTACCTTGAGGCCTTCTGCGCGTTGAAGGTGAAAGGAACGATATGAACACGACAACTCTGGAAAGAATCCCGGCGGAAAAGAGCGCTTCGGTACGCTACCTGTGGGTGGCCGTTGCCGGTCTGGGCGCGGCGGTGCTGGCCCTGGGCGCCGCCCTGGTGCAGGTACAGACGCATCCCCGGACCATGCTCGCGGCAGAAACCCTGGCGGCGCCAGCAGAGGTGCGTGCCACGCCGGCCCCGGTGGTGGCTGAGAATTCAGCCTCAAAAGAGGCTGTAACCAAGGTGGATCCTGCGTCAATAGCTAGCAAAAAGATAGCAAAAGTCAGGAAAACCCAGCCCGTGCCGGTGGCGCAGTCGCTGCCACCCCCGTCGGGTGCTGTGGCTGACGTGCCGCCGCCGTGGGGCGCACCGGCGCCCAAGACGGTGTGTGCCCGCTGCGGCACGGTGCAAGCCGTGATGCCGCTGCAACAGGAGGCAGCACCCAGCGGCCTGGGGGCTATTGCCGGCGCGGTGCTGGGCGGGCTGGTGGGCAACCAGTTTGGCGGCGGCGACGGCAAAGCGGTGGCCACCATGGCGGGTGCGCTGGGGGGCGGCTGGGCCGGCAACACGGTGGAAAAACGCATGAAGAAGGAAACCGTGTACCAGATTGATGTGCGCATGGACGACGGCAGCACCCAGCGGGTGACGCAAAACACTCCGGTGGCAGTGGGTGCCCATGTGACGGTGGATGGCGGCGTCATCACGCCGTAAAGAACCCTGACCGCCCAGGGTCTTCAATGCCATATCGGTGACTTTCGTCACGTCCGGGGGCATTCGCCTTCGCTGCCGCGTGCTATTATTTTTGCTTACCAGCACAAGGAATAGCGCATGAACAAGGCAGCCGTAGCGCCGAACGCGGCGGACGCTTCGCGAGCGGCCCAGGGGCGCCCGGAGAAACTGCGTCTGGGTGATGTGCTGGTGCAACAGCGCCTGATTTCGCAGGAGCAGTTGCAGCAAACGCTGGAACTGCAGCGCCAGACCGGCAAAAAGGTGGGCCGCCTGCTCATCGAGTCCGGCGTCATTACCGAAGAATTGCTGGCCAACGGCCTGGCGCGCCAGTTGCGCATCCCGTTCGTTAACCTCAAGACCTTTCCGTTTCGGGCCGATGTGGTCAAGCTCCTGCCCGAGTCGGCGGCGCGACGCTTTCGGGCGCTGGTGCTGGAAGACAAGGGCGACCTGCTGTTGGTGGCCCTGGGCGACCCGCTGGACCTGTTCGCCTATGACGAACTGACCCGCATCCTCAAACGTCCCATCGGCATTGCCGCCGTGCCCGAGAGCCAGCTGGCGCCGGCGTTTGACCGCCTGTACCGGCGTACCGAGGAAATCAGCGGGCTGGCGCGTGCCCTGGAAAAAGACCTGGGCGACGCGGTGGACTTCGGCGAACTGTCCGCCAGCGTGGGCATTGAAGGCGCACCGGTGGTGCGGCTGCTGCAGTCGCTGTTCGAAGACGCCATGCAGGTGGGGGCGTCCGACATCCATATCGAGCCGCAGGAGGCTGGGCTGCAGGTGCGCGTGCGGGTCGATGGTGTGCTGCAGACGCAGACGCAGGCCGACAAACGCATCGGCGCCGCACTGGCCCAGCGCCTCAAGCTCATGGCCGGGCTGGACATTTCCGAGAAGCGCTTGCCGCAGGATGGCCGTTTCAGCGTGCGCCTGAAGGACAACACCATCGACGTGCGCCTGTCCACCCTGCCCACCGCCTACGGCGAGTCGGCCGTCATGCGTCTGCTGGTTCAGGGCGGCGGCATGCGCCGCCTGGACAGCATCGGCATGCCGCCCTACATGCTCAAGCGGTTTCGCGAAATACTGGGTCGCAGCGCGGGCATGGTGCTGGTCACCGGCCCCACCGGTTCGGGAAAGACCACCACGCTGTATGCCGCGTTGGCGGAAGTCAACGCAGACGAGCTCAAGGTCATCACGGTGGAAGACCCGGTGGAATACCGCCTGCCCGGCATCACCCAGGTGCAGGTGAACGAAAAGATCGAGCTGACCTTTGCCCGGGTGTTGCGTGCCACGCTGCGCCAGGACCCCGACGTGATTCTGGTGGGGGAAATGCGCGACCCCGAAACCGCGGAAAT
Organism: Rhodoferax sp.; assembly: GCA_049301075.1. Lineage (GTDB taxonomy): Bacteria > Pseudomonadota > Gammaproteobacteria > Burkholderiales > Burkholderiaceae_C > Allorhodoferax. Next base: position 10,778 of record JBAQKO010000111.1, on the reverse strand, counting down.
CGGCATGCGCTCGGCCATCACTGGTCACCTGGTGTTGTCCACCCTGCACACGCGCGACGCCATGAGCACGCCGTTTCGCTTGCTGGACATGGGAGTGCCGGCGTACATGGTGGCCACCTCGCTGCAGGCGGTCATCGCCCAGCGGTTGCTGCGGCTGAACTGCCCGGAGTGTGCCGAACCACACGCGCCCACGGCGCAGGAGCAAGCGTGGCTGGACGGCATGCTACCGCCGGGGCAGACCCTGGTGTCCCAGCGCGGCCGGGGCTGCTCGGCCTGCAATGGCACGGGCTACGCCGGGCGCCAGGGGGTCTATGAGTTGCTGGAGATGGATGCCACGCTGGCGCACGCCGCGTCCCACGCCGACCCCGCTGCTTTCCTGCGCACCGCCCGTGAGCGCATGCAGGGCCGCACCATTGCCTACCACGCGCTGGAGCTGGTGCGCCAGGGGCGCACCTCGCTGGCTGAGGCGCTGCGCGTGGGTTTTGACCTTGACGACATGGAAACGCAGGTTTAACGCGCCATGGCGATGTACGAATGGCGCGGGCGCAACAAGCGCGGTGAGGCGGTTCAGGGCCAACTGGAGGCCATGACCGAGGGCGGCGTGGCCGACCAGCTCAGCGCCATCGGGGTGGCTCCGGTGCACATCGCCCTGGCTCCGGTGGCTGCCGATGGCCAGGCCGAAAGCTGGCTCGACCGGCTGACCCGCAAGCCTGTGGTGGCGGAAGACATCATGGTGTTTTCGCGCCAGATGTACACCCTGAACAAGGCGGGGGTCCCGATCCTGCGGGCCTTTGCCGGACTGCAGGCCTCGGCCACCAAGCCCGCCATGGTGGACATGCTCAAGGACATGCGTGCCAGCCTGGACCAGGGGCGCGAGCTGTCGGCCGCCATTGCCCGCCACGCGGACCTGTTCGGCGCCTTCTACATTGCGATGATCCGCGTGGGGGAGATGACCGGCCGCTTGACCGAAGTGTTCCTGCGCCTGAACGAGCACATGGAGTTTGAGCGCGATGTGCGCGAGCGCATCAAGCAGGCTGTGCGCTACCCCATTTTTGTGATGGTGGCCATGGCGATAGCCGTGGTCATCCTCAACATCTTTGTCATTCCGGTATTTGCCAAGGTATTTGCCGGTTTCAACACCCAGTTGCCGCTGATCACCCGGGGGCTGCTGGCTTTTTCCGGCTGGATGCTGGCCTGGTGGCCGTTGCTGCTGGCACTGGTTTTTGTTGGCGTGGTGTTGGTCCGGGGCTATCTGCGCACCCCGGAGGGGCGCTACCGCTGGGACGCCCGCAAGATCAAGCTGCCTATCGTGGGCGAGATCATTCTCAAGGCCACGCTGGCCCGTTTCGCGCGCAGTTTCGCCCTGTCCAGCCAGAGCGGCGTGCCGCTGGTGCAGGCGCTCACCGTGGTGGCCCAGACGGTGGACAACGCCTATATTGGCGTCCGCATCGAGGAAATGCGCGACGGCATTGAGCGCGGCGAAAGCATTTCGCGCTGCGCGGCGGCTACGGGTGTGTTCACGCCCGTGGTGCTGCAGATGATTGCGGTGGGTGAGGAAACCGGCGAGCTCGACGCCCTGCTGTTCGAAATTGCCGGCATGTACGAGCGTGAAACCGACTACAGCATCAAAGGGTTGTCCGCCGCGATTGAGCCCATCTTGCTGGCCGTCATTGCGGTGCTGGTGCTGCTGCTGGCGCTGGGGGTGTTCCTGCCCTTGTGGAACATGGGCCAGGCAGCCATGGGCAAGGGCGGCGGCTAGACGTGCCCCGTGCTGTCGAGCGTTCCTCCGCCCCTGAATCGGCACCCCTCTGGAGCCGACGGCTGACGGAATGGAGCCTTTTGGTGTTGGTGCTGGGCGCTGTGGCCTGGGCCTTTGGGCACCAGGTGCGCGTGGTGCAGGGCATGGGCGAACGCGCCGCCGTTCAGTCCACGTTGGGCGCCGTGCGCACCGCACTGGTGGTCGACCGCGTCCACGCCAGCGTGCTGCCGGCGGACGCGGCGCGGCAGCGCAATCCCTTTTTGCTGTTGCGCAGTGTTCCGGTCAATTACGCCGGGGATGTCGTGCGGGCCAATATGGGGTCGGTCGCTCCGGGCAGTTGGGTTTTTGACCCCGATTGCGTGTGCATCGGCTACCGGCTTTTGTATCCCCAATGGCTGGAAAGTTCTGCAGAACCGGGCGGTGTGTGGTTCCGCATCGGTTCCACGGCCGGCCCCTTGCAGGTCACGCCGCTGGAGCAGTACCGGTGGCAAGGGGTGGTGGTGGATTGAATCCGGGGCGCAAAGAATGGCGATTTATGCCAAATTTGTGAACTAATGCAGCTACTTAACGCGCAATTCTGATGCGAAATGTTATGTCAGGGTACTAAAATTGCGGTGGAATACCTCGGCGCAATGCAACGTTGGAACTGAGCATGTTGGTCGGGCGTAATGAATTTTTTACTTAAAGGCGAATGACATGAAACAAGTGCAACGCGGTTTTACTCTGATTGAGTTGGTCATGGTGATCGTTATCCTCGGCATTCTGGCTGCGGTGGCGATTCCGAAGTTCGTGGATCTGAGTTCTGAGGCCAAGCAGGCTGCTGTGGACGGCATTGCGGGCGCATCCTCTTCCGCCGCTGCTATCAATTACGCGGGTTGTTCTGCCGTCAACAATGTGGTTACTGCCAACAAGTGTGTGAAGGTTTCTGCCTGCGCGGATGTGGCTGGTCTTCTGCAGGGTGGTTTTGCCGGTGCAACCTCCGGTGGTACGGATCCTGGTACAACCAACGGTACGACGGGCGCGTGTACCCTGACGAAAGATGCAAAGACCGCCAACTTTACGGCGATTGCTGCGGGTAATTGATTTGTCGGCACCGGGTTGTCCGTGGTGTGAGCCTGCTGTTTACGGTTAGCGCAGCAGGGCGCTTGCCGTAGCGGAGTGCCAAATCAGAACGCGAGGGTTTCATCAGGAAGCTCTCGCGTTTTTGCATTGGCGGGCGGCGTACTTTCGTGCAGTGTTGTTAAGAGGGATGTTCTGGATGCGACTCCATGACTCATGCGGCGTCAAAGACCCCCGGCATGGCCGGGGTGGGGCGCAGCGTGGTTTTACGTTGACGGAACTGATCATGGTCATGGTGCTTGTGGGTGTGTTGGCCGTGGTGGCGGCTCCGCGCATCTTCAACACCAATGACTTCAATGGTCGTGGATTCCACGACGAAACATTGGCCATGTTGCGCTACGCCCAGAAAACAGCAATTGCGCAACGCCGAACCGTGTGCGTGACGTTTGGCGCCAGTACCCTCACGCTGGCCATCGCCGCCGCGCCCGCCACCTCAAGTTGCGCGGCGCCCGGTGCCTTGCGGGGCCCCAACGGTGCGGCGCCAGTCATTACGGCCAAGTCCACGGTCACGTATGCCAATCCGGCCTACCCCGAGTTGCGGTTCGATGGGCTGGGGCAGCCGCTGGACGCTACCGGGGTGGCGTTGGCCGCCGGCAGAACCCTGCAGGTCAGCGGTGCCGCCAGCACCATTACCGTCGAGGCGGTTACGGGTTATGTCCATGAGTAAGTGCCACCACCGGGGCTTCACGTTGATCGAGGTTGTCATCTTCATTGTGGTGGTGAGCGCGGGCCTGGTGGGTATCCTGGCGGTGAGCAATACGGTCGCGAAGTCCAGTGCCGACCCCATGGTGCGCAAGCAAGCGGTGGCCATTGCCGAGTCCTTACTGGAAGAAATTACGCTCAAGGAATATGCCAACCCGGCCGGTGGGTACGCGGGAACGGATCGTGCTCAGTTTGACGATGTGGACGATTACGCCGGCTACGCAACCACTGGCATCAAGGACGTTTCCGGCTCGGCGGTGGCGGGGCTGGAACGCTACAACGTGGCCGTGGCCGTGGCGACAACGGCCGATCTGCCCGGCGTTGCCGCCAAGAGAATCACTGTGTCCGTTACCGTTACAGGTTCGAACGAAGCCGTCACGCTGATCGGCTACCGGAGTAATTACTAGCCATGCGTACACCGAATCGTCAGAACGGGTTCTCCCTCATTGAGTTGGTGATGGTTATTGTCATTCTGGGGGTGATTGGCGGAGTGGTGGCGGTCTTCATGCGCGGCCCCATTGATGCGTATTTTGCGAGTGCCCGACGGGCCGCGTTGACCGACGTGGCCGACACCACCGTGCGTCGCATGGCCCGCGATATCCGCAAGGCGTTGCCCAACAGCATCCGCACGCCCAGCGCCACCTGCCTGGAATTCATCCCCACCAAAACCGGTGGCCGCTATCGCGCAGATGACTCTGCCGCCGGGCTGAACTTCAGCGCTGCCGACAACACTTTCAATATGCTGGGCAGCAACGCGGCCCTGCCGTTGGACCAGCGCATAGGCGTTGGCGATGTGATCGTGGTTTACAACCTGGGCATCACGGGAGCCGATGCCTACAACCAGGACAACACCTCCGCTGTGACCGCAGTGGCGGCCGAAACTGCGGCGCCGGTTGAAACGCCGATCAGCATCAACGCCAAGCGGTTCCCGCTGGCGTCGGGCAGCAGCCGCTTCCACGTGGTTCCGGCCAATGAAAACATTGTTTCCTACGTGTGCAACGGCACCGATCTGCACCGCACCGCTACGGTGGGTTTCGCCAGCGCCTGCCCCGCCATGGGGCCCATTCTTGCCCGTAACGTCAGCGCCTGTACGTTTGCCTACGGTGGCTCGGATCTGCAACGCAATGCCCTGGTCCGCATGGTGCTGCAATTGACGGATGGTGGTGAAACCGTCACCCTGCAGCACGAAGTGCATGTGAACAACACACCATGAGAATGCAGCGTACACCCCAGCAAGGCTTTGCCGCGATTGCCGCCGTTTTTCTGGTGGTGGTGCTGGCGGCGCTGGGCGCGTTCATGGTGACGTTTTCCAACACGCAGCAGCTGACCTCGGCGCAGGATGTGCAGGGCTCACGGGCTTACTGGGCGGCGCGCGCGGGGCTGGAGTGGGGCATTGTCAGTGCCCAGGGCGCGGCAGCCTGTCCAGCGTCTCCCACCGTGCTCGCACTGGGAGGGTTCGCGGTGACGGTGACCTGCGCCCTGACAATCTACGCCGAAAATGGTGTGTCGCCACGGATGTTTCAGTTCACCGCTATCGCGCAATCGGCGGGAGGTGTCGGCAGTGTGGGATTTATCGAGCGCAGCGTGTCGGCATCCATGGAATTCTGAAAGCAAGGCATGACCAGACTAAACATTTCGTCGAAGCGTCGTTGGGAAGCATGGCGTTTCCGGGCGTTGGGCATCGTGCTGGCTGGTTTCTTTGCCTCGGCCCACGCGACGACGGATACCTATATCAGCTCCACGACCTGGGTCGCTCCGACGGGTGTCACGTCGGTTAACGTGGAGGTGTGGGGCGGTGGTGGTGCTGGCGGCGGGCAAAACCTGAGTTCGGATGGCGGCGGCGGCGGCGGCGGCGGCGCCTATTCCAAGAAAGTCAATATTCCCGTGACGCCGGGTAATAGTTACACCGTTTCGGTGGGCTCCGGCGGCGCTGGCGTGACCAGCGGCACTGGGGGAACGGGTGGCGACTCCTATTTCAACAATACCTCGACCGTACTCGCCAAAGGGGGCGCTGGGGGCGCACCGTCCACCGGAACGCCACCGGCTGGCGGTGCAGGCGGGGCCGCGGCATCGGGGGTTGGGGATACCCGGTATTCGGGTGGCAATGGCGGCAAAGGGCGTGACAACAGCACTGGACAAGGTGGCCCTGGCGGGTCGTCGGCGGGGAGCGCGGCCAATGGCACCAGTGGCAACGACCCCTGGTCCACCACCACGGCGGGGGCGGCACCTGCGGGTGGCGGCATTGGCGGCAACGGGGGGGCGGCGGGTGCCAACGGCAGCGCGCCGGCGTCTGGCAACGGCGGGGGCGGCGGCGGTTCTGGCGATGGTGGGTCACGCATCGGTGGGGCCGGTGCTGCTGGCAAAGTGGTCATAACCTATCTAGCCCCGCCCGATGTCACGACCGCGGCCGCCACGGCGGTGACGAAGAATGGGGCCACGTTGAACGGATCCGTCACCAGCAACGATGCAACCACCGCTGTGACCTTCGAGTATGGACTGAGCGTGGCGTACGGCAGCACCGTGGCGGCCAGTCCGGCCTCCATTGCTGCCAGCACAACGGCCACAGCTGTGTCCAAGACGGTATCCGGTCTGTCCTGCGGAACCCTGTACCACTACCGGGCGGTCGGTGCGAGCAGCGTGGCCACAATTCAGGGCGTGGATATGACCTTTACGACCTCCGCCTGTCCGACGGTGGTATCCATTACGACCGCCAACGCCAACCCCAATACGGTGAACGCGACGGTGTCGTGGACAGTGCTTTTCGACACCAGCGTGAGCGGTGTCGATGCCACAGACTTTGCACTGGTTCCCGGTGGAGGTGCAACGGGCGCCGCTATCACATCGGTTGCCGGCAGCGGCACGACCTGGACGGTGAGTGCCAGCTCGGGGACCGCATACGGTACCCTGGGTTTGAATCTGGTGGATAACGATTCCATTGTGGACGCATCGGCCGGTCCCTTGGGCGGAGCGGGTGCCGGTAACGGCAACTTCACCGGGCAGGTCTACACCCTTGCACCACCCGTTCCGGTCCTGGCCAAGATGTCCAGCACGGCCGCCGCGGTGGTCGGCGATGTGGTGACGTTCACCATCTCCGCCATCAATCCGTACAGCATGGACATGACCGGCTTGACCGTGAGCGATGTGTTGCCCACAGGCATGGCGTACGCAACGCACGCGGCAACGATGGGGAGCGCCACGGTTTCTGGCCAGACGGTGACCTGGAGCATCCCGACCCTGCTGGCCGGTGGCACCGCCCAGTTGACTCTGGCGGTCAAGTTGACGCAAAAAGGGGCGCTGAGCAATACCGTGACGTCACCGGGGGCCACCAGCGCCAGTGCCTCGGTCCTCGTGTTGGCCAGCGCGGTGACCCATTTCCATCTGGATGAAACGGTCGGTTCCTGGACCGGAGCCGCCGGAGAAGTCATCGACAGTGGTGGCAATGGTACGAGCGGGCGGCGCTTGGCGACCACCACGCCCACGGCCACCAATACGGTCAACCCGAGCCCGACGATTGCGTCGCAGTATGGATCAGTGATTGGGGGCTTCTGCAATGCGGCGAGCTTTGATGGCAAAGCCGTGGTGGAGGTAGGACACAGCACGTCATTTGACTACACGACCAAGGTGTCGGCTTCGGCGTGGATCTATCCTACGGCGTACCCGGCATCCGATTTGTATTCCATTTTGTCCAATGACCAGAACTACGAGTTTCACCTGACACCTACCGGAAAACTCTATTGGTGGTGGGGCGGCAATCCGCGGGAGCTGACCTCGGCAGCCACCATTCCCCTCAACAAATGGACCCACATTGCCATCACGATGGACTCTTCAGCCACTGGAGGTCGGGAGCGTATCTATATCAATGGGGTGGCGGATACGAATACCAACAACTGGACGGGAACACTGACCGGGAACCCTTGCAATTTCTATATTGGTGGTGACGTCACGACGGGTTCCTGTGCTGTGATTCCGGCGCGCAATTTCCGGGGAATGATTGACGAGGTCAAGCTCTACGGCTACGAATTGAGCCAGGCAGAGGTGCAGGCCGATATGAATCTGGGGCGCAATTGCTCCGGCTCCACCTACGACCATATCCGCATCGAGCACGATGCTTCCGGTTCGGTCTGCACGCCGGAGGTGGTTACGGTCAAGGCCTGCCTGACGGCGGATTGCTCCACGCTGTACCCCGGTAACGTCACGGTGAACATGTCGGTGTCACCTACGGGCAGTTGGGCAGGAGGAAATCAGCTGATCCTGACGAATGGCGTGGGGACCATGACCTTGAACAACTCCACAGCCGGCAACGTCACCCTGGGAACGAGCAGTGCGGTGCCAACGGCAGCCAATGCCACGCGCTGCTTTGCCGGCAGCACCGAAACCTGCACGATGAATTTTGCCAGCGCGTCCTGTGCTTTTGATGCGGTGGAGCCAGGTGCCAACCCCAAGACGCGCCTGTTTACCAAGCTGGCGGGGACGGATTTCAAGGTGGATGTGATGGCCGTCAGTGGCAGCGCGGTCAACACCGGCTACACCGGGACCGTCAAGGCCGATTTGGTGGATACTTCTGCATCCACCTGCCCAACGGGGGCCGGTCTCACCACTGTGCAGTCCCTGGTTTTTGCGGCAGCGGATGCCGGGCGCAAGTCCAATGTGACGTTCAACTATGCGACGCCGATGAAGGATGTGCGGGTGCGCATGCAGGTGGGTTCCGGCACGCCCGCCTGCTCCACCGACAATTTCGCGATACGGCCTTCTTCGGTGACCCTGATGACCACACCCGCGATGGCGACCGGGCCCTCGGCGACGGCTACGCCGGTGGTGAAGGCTGGGGGTACGTTCACTTTGAATGCGTCGGCCACCGCCGGGTATGCGGGGACCCTGACGCTCGATAGCACGCGGCTCACGGCGCAAACCACAACCCAGGACGCCACCGTGGCCAGTGGTGGGGCAGTGGGTACCCTGAAACCCGCCACGCTGGCTGCCAATGCCTCTCCAGCGCCAACGGCCAATGCCAGTTATGACGAGGTCGGCTATGTGTACCTGGCAGCTGGTGCGTACCAGGATGCCACGTTCACCGCGGTGGACCAGCCGACCGGTTGCAGTGCAACGGGTACCTGCGATTGCGTCACGGACACAACCAATAACAACCACCTGTCGACCAGTATCGTGGGCGCGACGGGCCGCTATGGCTGCACGGTGGGCAGCACTTCGGCGGCGCTGGGCCGGTTCATCCCGGATCATTTTGTGGTGACGCCGGGAGCGGTTGTGAACCGCCGCGTCGCCGCTTGCGCAGCGGCTTCGCCGTTCAGTTATACGGGCGAGGAGTTGCAACTCAAGGACTTCAAGCTTACCGCCGTCAACGGCAGCGCCACACCTGCAACGACCAAAAATTACACCGGAGTGTTCGCTCGATTCGACGGCGCCACGGTGGGTAACTTCGGCCTGGCGGCGGTTGACCTGGCTGACACCATTGCACCTACGAGCGCCACGGCGTTTGCCAGCGGAAGCGGCGCCGGACAGTTCCAGGCCGTATCGTCGGCAGGCAGCTGGAGCGACGGGGTGGGGACCTTCAGCGCCAACGTACGGCTCAACCGCGCCGCAGCGTCGGACGGCCCGTACGAGTCCTTCCGCGTGGGCGCCGAACCTGTCGACTCCGACGGGGTCGGTGTACTGGCGGCGAGCAAGAACCTGGACACCAGCGCCCCGGCCGATGCCACCAACGACAAGGTGTTGCTGGGCAGCACCAAGGTACGCTTTGGCCGCGTACGACTGCAAAACCGGTACGGCTCAGAGAAGTTGCAGCTGGCGATTCCGGTGCAGGCCCAGTACTGGAATGCCAGCGCCTTTGTGCCCAATACCGATGACAGCTGCACGGCCATAACCGTACCCACCGCGCGCACCCTGACGGGCGCCGCCGTTCCTGACGGATTGCCCAACCTGTACTTCTACCCGGTAGGTGGAAAAAACCTGCTGGCCAACACCGACACAGCGGCTTCTGCGACCAGCCCGTTGGCGGCAGGCGTCACGGCGCTGACGTTCACCAAACCCGGCAAGGCGGGCTGGCTGGACATTATTCTGGACGTGCCGGACTACCTGAAAGACAACTGGGGCAATTGCCTGGGACAGAGTGGAACTGCGGGTCTGCGAGACGACTTTCCTTGTGCCCGTGCCACCTTTGGTGTGTATAAAAGTCCGCTGATCTACCGCCGTGAAAACTATTGAGTCCAAATAAATCACGAATTCCCGGATCATTGCTTGCATGGCCCCGGATCGCTGTCATGATGGGGGTGCTGGCTACTAAAATGAGAGCAAAGTTCCCCAGCCATCCCACTTTCCATGACTGAAACCTGCACCACAGCCTACCCATTGCCCCCGCAGGAGCGACGCTGACCATGCGTTGGCCCTGGAACCGCGCCGCTTCGCAAGACCAGCTGATCGTGTCCTGGTCGGACAAGACGCTGGCGTACGTGCGTGCGCGGGCGGGCGCAGGGGGCGTGGTGGAGGTTCTGCAGATGGGTGTGGAGCGCCAGGGAGCGGACAGCCTGGACGAATTTGCGCATCGGCTGCAGGCGCTGGGGCTCAAGGGCCTGGGCGCCCGGGTGATGCTGCGCCCCGAGCAATACCAGATTCTGCAGATTGATGTGCCACCGGTGCCTCCGGAGGAGTTGCGGTCGGCCGCGCGGTTTCAGATCCGTGAAATGGTGGACGCCCATATTGACGACATTACGCTGGACGTGATGCGGGTCGGGGACGGACAGCAAAAAGGAACGCCCCACCTGTTTGTTGTCGCCGCAGCCACGGCCCGGGTGCGTGAGGTGCTGGACTTGGGCGAGGCCCTGCACTGGTCGGTTTCGGTGATCGACATTCAGGAGACGGCCCAGCGCAACCTGCAAACCGTGCTGGCCCGGCGTGATGGTCGGCTGGAGCGCGCGGATGCAACCCTGCTGGTTGCCGGCGACCAGCAGGCGGTGCTCACCATCAGCGCCAACGAAGAATTGTTTTACACCCGCCGGCTGGAGCTGCCCCAAGGGTTCATGGACATGTCCTGGGGGCAGGGCGGTGGTGAAGCCGCCGCGTCGGCCAATGCCTTCACACCGGTTGATGAATACGTGCCCGACTACAACGTGGGCGGGGTGTCGTATGGGAATGACTACACCGCCGCGCAGGCCGCGCCCGTGGCCGCTGGCGACCAGGGCGACGC
>JBAQKO010000110.1:0-2189 GCA_049301075.1 Rhodoferax sp. | reverse complement strand
GGCCATGCTGTGGCACGCCGGCGTGCAGACTGTGCTGCCGCCGGGCTACCTGTGCTGTGGCTACCCGCAGCGCGGCAACGGCCAGTTCGAGAAGGCCGAGAAGATGATCACCGACAACCGGGTGCTGTTCCACCGCGTGGCCAACACGCTGAACTACCTGGACATCAAGACCGTGGTGGTGAGCTGTGGCACCTGCTACGACCAGCTGCAGGGCTACCAGTTCGACAAGATCTTCCCCGGCAGCCGCATCATCGACATCCACGAATACCTGCTGGAAAAGGGCATCACGCTGCCGGCCAATCAGCCGGGCTACCTGTACCACGAGCCGTGCCACAACCCCATGAAGCTGGGCGACTCGATGAAGACGGTCAAGGCCCTGGTGGGCGACAAGGTGCAGAAGAGCGAACGCTGCTGCGGCGAGAGCGGCAGCCTGGCGGTGTCGCGCCCCGACGTGTCGACCCAGGTGCGCTTCCGCAAGGAAGAGGAAATCCGCAAGGGCGAGGCCCAGTTGCGCGCCAGCGGTGCGGTGGCGCCCGAGCAGAACGTGAAGATCCTCACCTCCTGCCCGAGCTGCCTGATGGGTCTGAACCGCTACCAGGACGATCTCAAGACCGGCCTGCTGGAGGCTGACTACATCGTGGTCGAAATGGCCAACCAGATCCTGGGCAAGGACTGGATGCCCGAGTACGTGCAAACGGCCAACGCCGGCGGCATTGAACGGGTGCTGGTGTAGGCCACGCAGAAAGGGACCGCTATGGCAGGCTTGAAGGCGGGGGCTCCAACCCCGCAGGATCTGACGGTGCACAGCCAGTCGCGGGTGCTCGAAGTCCGGTTTTCGGACGGTGCGCACTTTCGCATTCCGTTCGAGCTGATGCGCGTGTACTCGCCCTCGGCCGAGGTGCAGGGGCACGGCGCCGGACAGGAGACCCTGCAGACCGGCAAGCGCGACGTGACGCTCGAAGCCCTGGAGCCCGTGGGCAACTACGCGGTGCAGCCCCGTTTCTCGGATGGCCACGCCTCCGGCATTTTTACCTGGGATTACCTGTACTTCCTCGGTTCGCAGCAGGCGCAGTTGTGGCAGGATTACGCTGACCGGCTGAAGGCCGCGGGCGTCGACCGCGATGCGCCCATGGTGCCCAAGGCCGGCCCCGGGTGCTCCAGCCACTGAGGTTACGGGGCTAATTGCTATTGTTTTTATAGCTGTTTGCGCAATATGGATGGGGGCTACAGCCCGTTTTTCCTATAAAATTTGACCATGACAACAACTCACTTTGGTTTCCGTTCGGTCGATGAGTCCGAAAAGGCGCAACACGTGCGGGGCGTTTTCGACTCGGTCGCGCCCAAGTACGACCTGATGAACGACCTCATGTCCATGGGGCTGCACCGCGCCTGGAAGGTCTACACCGTGCTGGTGGCCAACCTGCACGAGGGTGACCGGGCGCTGGACATCGCCGGCGGCACGGGCGACCTGGCCCTGGCCTTCTCCAAGAAGGTCGGCAAGACCGGCCAGGTGGTGCACACCGACATCAACGAGGCCATGCTGCGCACCGGCCGCAACCGCCTGCTCGACGCCGGCGTGGTGCTGCCCACCATGGTGTGCGATGCCGAGAAGCTGCCGTTTCCCGACAACCATTTCAATGTGGTGAGCGTGGCCTTCGGTCTGCGCAACATGACTCACAAGGACGTGGCCTTGGCCGAGATGAACCGGGTGCTCAAACCCGGCGGCAAGCTGCTGGTGCTGGAGTTTTCCAAGGTGGCCGCGCCGCTGGAGAAGTTGTACGACTGGTATTCGTTCAAGGTGCTGCCCCGTCTGGGCAAGCTGGTGGCAGGCGATGACGCAAGCTACCGCTACCTGGCCGAATCCATCCGCATGCACCCCGGGCAGCAGGAGCTCAAGGCCATGATGCACAAAGCCGGCTTCGGCCATGTGGACTTTCACAACATGACCGGCGGTGTTGTGGCCTTGCATGTTGGAATCAAGTGCTGAGACTTGCAAAAACCCCGTCAGGCCGCATCTGCGGGGTTACTTTGGAGATACCATGAAAATCTGGACAGTTGTGCTGGCTACCTTCCTGGCGGTGTCAGGGTTTAACGCCGAGGCCGCACGCCTGGGCGGCGGCAAGTCGTTTGGCAAGCAATCGTCCAACGTCACGCGCCGCGAGGCCACGCCCGCCGCGCCGACGCAGAAC
>JBAQKO010000109.1:0-4203 GCA_049301075.1 Rhodoferax sp. | reverse complement strand
ACCATGAACAAGGCAGGATTGACGGCCCGCGTCATGTCGGCCATTGGGATTGAGCAGGTTGTCGAACCCTATGTACGTCCCAAGGCCTTGCAGTACCTGGAAGAGGGTAAGGTGGTGATTTTTGCTGCTGGAACGGGTAACCCGTTTTTCACCACGGATACGGCAGCGGCGCTGCGTGGCGCTGAAATCGGCGCTGAAATAGTGCTGAAGGCCACGAAGGTGGATGGCGTCTATACTGCCGACCCCAAAAAGGATTCGGCAGCCACACGCTATGCAAAAATAACCTTTGATGATGCGATGTCGCAAAACCTGGGAATCATGGACGCTGCAGCTTTTGCTCTGTGCCGGGACCAGAAGCTTCCTATCAAGGTGTTTTCCATCTTTAAGCATGGCGCGCTCAAGCGTGTGATCATGGGCGAAGACGAGGGCACGTTGGTACACGTGTGAAGCTTGCCGGCAACTGCGCCGGCTTTGACGACTCGAGGATGAACTATGGCGATCAATGAAATTAAAGCGACGCTTGAAGGCAAGATGGACCAGTCCATTGCAGCGCTTAAGCACAACCTGACAAAGATCCGTACCGGGCGTGCCAACCCCGCCTTGCTGGATACCGTGCAGGTGGATTACTACGGGGCTCTCGTTCCCATCAGCCAGGTGGCCAATTTGGCTCTGCTGGATGCCCGGACTATTAGCGTGCAGCCATGGGAAAAAGGAATGGGCGCCAAGATCGAGAAAGCCATTCGCGATAGTGACCTGGGTTTGAATCCATCCAGCATGGGCGATTTGATTCGCGTCCCTCTGCCTGCCATGACCGAAGAACGCCGGCGCGAGCTGACCAAAGTGGTGCGTAATGAGGGCGAGAGCTCCAAAATTGCCATTCGCAACCTGCGGCGGGATGCCAATGAAGCGGTGAAAAAACTGGTAAAGGAAAAGCTTGCCTCCGAAGATGATCAAAAACGGTCAGAGGCAGATATCCAGAAGCTGACAGACCGGCATATCACCGAGGTCGATCGTTTGGTGGCGTCCAAAGAGCAAGAAATCATGGCGGTTTGACGCCAGTTTCTCAGCGCTTGAATTGAGCCGATAGATATGGCAGAGCAGGTTGCCGTACCGCGTCATATCGCCATCGTCATGGATGGAAATGGCCGCTGGGCTTCGCGCCGGTTTTTGCCGCGCATCGCTGGCCACAAGCAGGGTGTCGACGCACTCAAACGCATCGTTAAAGCGTGTGCGAACCGGCGCGTTTCCGTGTTGACGGTGTTTGCCTTTTCATCGGAAAACTGGAGCCGACCAGCCGACGAAGTGTCGGGTTTGATGGACATTTTGGCCCTGGCCTTGACCCGGGAAGTGTCTCAGCTGCAACGTGACGGTGTTCAACTTCGTTTTGTTGGGGACCGCGAGGGCTTGTCTGCGCGGGTTAAAAGAGGCCTGGACGAGGCAGAAGCTGCAACGGCCGGTAATTCCCTGTTGACGCTGAATGTTTGTTTCAACTACGGCGGGCGCTGGGATATCGCATCGGCCGCTGCGCGTCTGGCGGCGGCAGGAACACCGATTACCGAAGAAAGCCTGTCAGGTGCGCTTGCCCTGGCCCATTGCGCGGACCCCGATTTGGTGATTCGTACGGGCGGAGAGAAAAGACTTAGCAATTTCCTGTTGTGGCAGGCGGCTTACTCGGAGCTGTGTTTCAGTGATGTGTTGTGGCCGGATTTTGATGAAGCTGCCCTGGATGCCGCCTTGCAGGAATATGCTTCACGTGAGCGCCGATTCGGACAGACTTCGCAGCAGATCGCCGAGAACACGGCAACCCGGTTTTAACCAAGGACTCACATGCTGAAGCAAAGAATCATTACAGCACTGCTGATGCTGGCCATTTTGCTTCCGGCAGTTTTTTACCCCGCGCCCGAGGCATTCGGAGTCGTGGCGGTGGTTCTGATCTCGGCCGGGGCCTGGGAATGGGCCAAATTGAACCAATACGGTCAGAGGTCAGCGTTGCTCACCGGCGCTTTCTGTGTTGTCTTGTGCGCCGCTTCCTGGTACGGCGGGCTGGTGCACACCCCATTGAAGGGGGTGTGGATGGTTGCGGGTAGTGCCTGGGTGGTATTGGGCGCCTGGCTTTTGCACGGAGGGATCAGCGCCTGGGCGTCGGTCCCCCGGGCGTTGCGTTTGGCCGGTGGCATCCTGGCCTTGTGGGTGGCGTGGCTTGCGGTGACGCAGGCGCGCATCATCGGCGTCAATTTTCTTTTTTCCATTCTGGTCCTTGTATGGGTTGCCGACGTCTTTGCTTATTTCACAGGGCGGGCCCTGGGTGGGCGGTTTTTCACCCGTAAACTGGCTCCCTCTATCAGCCCCGGAAAAACCTGGGAGGGCGCCTGCGGTGGCATGGTTGGCGTTGTCGTGTGTGCGCTCATCTGGCGCAGTCTGGACGGATTGGCAGCACCGGAGCAGGCGGGTATTTACAGTCGTCTGGGTGCCGTTGGTCTTCCCTTCATGGTTCTGGCCGTGCTGTTCCTGTCCACCATGAGTGTGGTGGGGGATCTGGTGGAGTCCCTTTTCAAACGCAGTGCGGGCGTCAAAGACAGCAGCGGACTGCTGCCTGGCCATGGAGGCGTACTGGACCGCGTGGATGCCTTGCTTCCGATCCTTCCCCTGGCGATGATGCTGACCTCTTTATGAATAGTGAAAAACTGCGTGTCGTGATACTGGGGTCCACGGGTTCCATTGGCGTCAATACCCTGGATGTCATTGATCGCCACCGGGATCGGTTTGACGTGTTTGCCTTGACCGCGTCCACCAGCGTTGAGGCAATGGCTGCGCAGTGTGCGAAGTACGAGCCGACTTATGCGGTAATGGCGAGCGAAGCACATGGACAGCAGCTGCGGACGCTGTGCGAATCCTCCGGGTTGTGCACCAGGGTTCTGTGGGGAGCGGAAGCCATTACCATGGTGGCCGGTCATGAGCAGGCCGATACGGTAATGGCGGCTATCGTGGGGGCCGCCGGATTGGCACCCTGTCTCGCGGCTGCCCGTTCGGGTAAACGCCTCCTGCTGGCCAATAAGGAAGCTCTCGTGGTGGGTGGCCAGCTGTTCATGGATGCTGTGGCAACGGGCGGTGCAACCCTGTTGCCGATTGACAGCGAACACTCCGCAATTTTCCAATCGTTGCCGCAGGATCCGCAGGACTGGGCCGCGCGGGTGGACAAAATCATACTGACGGCGTCGGGCGGTCCGTTTCGAACCCGGGATCCCCGAACCCTGCGGGATGTGACGCCTGAGGAGGCCTGCGCGCATCCGAACTGGGTCATGGGGCGCAAAATCTCCGTGGACTCCGCCACCATGATGAACAAGGTGCTGGAAGTGATTGAAGCGCGCTTTCTGTTTGGCATGGCGCCGGAAAAAATCGAAGTGGTGATACATCCGCAAAGCGTGATTCACTCCATGGTCCAGTACGTGGACCATTCGGTTGTAGCGCAGCTGGGAACACCTGACATGCGTGGTCCCATTGCGTATGGCTTGTCCTGGCCTCACCGGGTGAGTTCGGGGGCGTCGGCGCTGGACTTTTCTTCCATGGCCAGTCTTACGTTTGAAACAGTGGCCACCGATGCGCATCGGCAGCGGTTTCCGGGTTTGGCTTTGGCATGGGCTGTTTTGAATGCCCCGCCGGGTACGCCTGCCGTCCTCAATGCTGCCAATGAGGTGGCGGTGGCGGCATTCCTGGCATGCCGGATTCGGTATGACCAGATACACCAGGTCAACGCGGAGGCCTTGCATTCGGTTGTTTTCCAGCAGCCAACGTCACTGGACGATTTGCTGGCCCTGGACCAGCTTTCTCGCCGCGCTGCTGAAGATGCCATTGCGCGGTTTGCGTCGTAGCGGTTGACATGCTGACGATTGCCGCCTTTGTTTTTGCCCTTGCCATTCTGGTGGCGGTGCATGAATGGGGGCATTACCGGATGGCACGCGCCTGTGGTGTGAAGGTGTTGCGGTTTTCCGTCGGTTTGGGACCCAGGGTCTGGGGGTGGACGTCCCGTAGCTCCGGAACAGAGTTTGTGCTGGGACTGCTGCCTCTGGGTGGGTACGTGAAGATGCTGGACGAGCGTGAAGGCCCTGTTGCCGAGGCCGAGCGGCATGTCGCCTTCAATACGCAACCCCTTCGTAGCCGCGCGCTCATCGTGGCCGCCGGTCCCCTGGCCAATCTGCTATTGGC
>JBAQKO010000108.1:0-2913 GCA_049301075.1 Rhodoferax sp. | reverse complement strand
GTGCACCTCACGCAGGGCGGCACGGCGCACACGCTGACCTATAGCCGCCTGGTGCTGGCCACCGGCGCGCAGCCGATACGCGTGCCGCTGCAGGGCAATGCGGCCGACCAGGTGCTGTCCGTCAACTCGCTGGCCGATTTTTCGACCTTCCATTCGGCCCTGGGTCCTTATAAAACGGGCGCAGACAGCTCTGAAAACAAGAGCAAAACCGTGGTCATCCTGGGTGCCGGCCTGATTGGCTGCGAGTTTGCCAACGACCTGGCTCTGGCCGGCCACCGGGTACATGTGGCCGACCCCGCGGAACGCCCGCTGGCAGCCCTGCTGCCCGAGGCGGCCAGCCAGCAGCTGCATGCGGCCCTGGGTGCAGCCGGTGTGCACTGGCACCTGGGCACCACGGTGCAGGCGGTGGACACGGCCGCGCCAGCCGCCGAAGGATCGCAAGCCCTGCGTGTGCACCTGGCCGACGGCAGCACGCTGACCGCCGACGCCGTGCTCAGTGCCATTGGCCTGCGGGCCGACACCACGCTGGCCCGCGCGGCGGGGCTTACGTGTGAACGCGGCGTGGTGGTGGACGCCACGCTGCAGACCTCGGCGCACCAGGTCTACGCGCTGGGTGACTGCGCGCAGTACGCGTCGGCCGGCGGACGCACCCTGCCGTTTGTGATGCCCATCATGCACGCCGCCCGGGCGCTGGCCACCACGCTGACGGGCACACCGACGCCGCTGGTGTTTCCGCTCATGCCGGTGTCCATCAAGACGCCGGCGCTGCCCATCGTGGTGGCCTTGGCACACCCGTCGCAAGCCGGCCAGTGGGTGGCCGACAGCGACCCGGACGGCGGCGTGTGGCGTTTCCTGGACACCGCGGGCACCCAGCGCGGCTTTGTGCTGACCGGCCCGCACACGGCGAGAAGGGCGGAGCTTTCCGCGGCCACGGCGCCGTGAATACGGTGATGCCGGATTCGCATAACGTGCGGCGCTTGTGCCCGGCTCCCTCGACAGGCGAGGTCTACAATGCAAGACCCATGACAGGTCAATGGGCCATGCTCCTTCGAACAGGTCCCACGCCGACAAGGATGCACAATGCCGATTCCGCCCCCCCTTACCCCCAAGCCCCCCGTTTCCAATTCCGCTGAAAAGCAGGCCCAGTTGCGCACCGCCGCCCTGGAGTACCACGAATTCCCCACCCCCGGGAAAATAGCGGTTGCCGCCACCAAGCAGCTGATCAACCAGCACGACCTGGCCTTGGCCTACTCCCCCGGTGTGGCCGCGCCCTGCGAGGAGATCGTCAAGGATCCGAACAACGCCTACAAGTACACCAGCCGCGGCAACCTGGTGGCCGTCATCACCAACGGCACTGCGGTGCTGGGCCTGGGCGACATCGGCCCGCTGGCCGCCAAGCCGGTGATGGAAGGCAAGGGCGTGCTGTTCAAGAAATTTGCCGGCATCGACGTGTTTGACATCGAGATCAACGAGAAGCACGACCTAGACAAGCTGGTGGACATCATCGCGTCCATGGAGCCGACCTTTGGTGGCATCAACCTCGAAGACATCAAGGCGCCGGACTGCTTTTACGTCGAACGCAAGCTGCGCGAGCGCATGAAGATTCCGGTCTTCCACGACGACCAGCACGGCACGGCCATCGTCGTCGGCGCCGCCATCCTCAACGGCCTGAAGGTGGCCGGCAAAGACCCCAAGAAGGTCAAGCTGGTGACCTCGGGCGCCGGCGCGGCAGCGCTGGCCTGCCTGGGCCTGCTGGTAAAGCTGGGCATCCCGCGCGAAAACATCTGGGTCACCGACCTGGCGGGCCTGGTCTACGACGGCCGCACCGAGCTGATGGACGCTGACAAGGCGCAGTTCGCCCAGAAGACCGAGCAGCGCACCCTGCGCGAAGCCATTGTGGGCGCCGACATCTTCCTGGGATTGTCCGCCGGCGGCGTGCTCAAACCGGAGATGGTGCAGTCCATGGCGGCCCGACCCCTGGTCTTCGCCCTGGCCAACCCCACCCCGGAGATCCTGCCCGAGCAGGTACACGCGGTGCGCGACGACGCCATCATGGCCACCGGCCGCACCGACTACCCCAACCAGGTCAACAACGTCCTGTGCTTCCCCTACATTTTTCGCGGTGCGCTGGATGCCGGGGCGTCCACCATCACGCTGGAGATGGAGATTGCAGCCGTGCACGCCATTGCCGAGCTGGCCCAGGCCGAGCAGAGCGAAGTGGTGGCCGCCGCCTACGTCGGCGAGCAACTCGCTTTTGGTCCGGAGTACCTGATTCCCAAGCCGTTCGATCCGCGCCTGATGATGAAGATCGCGCCCGCCGTGGCCCAGGCGGCGTTCGACAGCGGCGTGGCCCTGCGCCCCATTGCCGATATGGATGCCTACCGCGAGACCCTGCAGAGCTTTGTGTACGCCTCCGGCACCATCATGAAGCCCATCTTCACGGCGGCCAAGAAGGCGCTCAAGAAACGCGTGGCCTATGCGGAAGGCGAAGACGAGCGCGTGCTGCGCGCCGCCCAGATCGTGGTGGATGAGCGCCTGGCCCTGCCCACCCTCATCGGCCGGCCCAAGGTGATTGCGGAGCGGATCGAGAAATTCGGTCTGCGCCTGAAGGAAGGCGTGGACTACAACGTGGTCAACGTGGAGCAGGACCACCGCTACCGCGACTTCTGGCAAACCTACCACCGCATGACCGAGCGCAAGGGCGTGACCGTGCCGGTGGCCAAGATCGAGATGCGCCGCCGGCTGACCCGGATGGGCTCCATGCTGCTCCACAAGGGCGAAGTGGACGGCCTGATCTGCGGCACCTGGGGCACCACGTCGCTGCACCTGCAGTACATCGACCAGGTGATTGGCCAACGCCCGTCCGCCGGCTCCCCGGCGGCGCAGGACGTGGCGGTCTACGCCTGTATGAAC
>JBAQKO010000107.1:0-2264 GCA_049301075.1 Rhodoferax sp. | reverse complement strand
CACCAGCACGTTGGCGCTTTTCAGGCCCAGGCTCAGCAGCAACTCCAGGCAGGCGTTGGCGGCAGCACCCGCACCGCTGCAGACCAGCTTGGCGTCTTCCAGCGTCTTGCCCTGCAGGTGCAGCGCGTTGAGCATGCCCGCCGCCACCACGATGGCGGTGCCATGCTGGTCGTCGTGGAACACGGGAATGGGTAGGCGCGCGCGCAGCGTGCGTTCAATCTCGAAGCACTCGGGCGCCTTGATGTCTTCCAGGTTGATGCCGCCAAAGGTGGGGTGCAGGCTGGCGATGATGGCGATCAGCTTGGCCGGGTCGGTCTCGTCGATCTCGATGTCAAAGGCGTCAATGCCGGCAAAGCGCTTGAACAGCACGGCCTTGCCTTCCATGACCGGCTTGCCCGCCAGGGCGCCGATGTTGCCCAGGCCCAGCACGGCGGTGCCGTTGGTGATGACGGCCACCAGGTTGCCCTTGGCCGTGTATTCGTAGGCCAGCGTGGGGTCGCGTTCAATCTCCAGGCAGGGCACGGCCACGCCGGGGGAATAGGCCAGGGCCAGGTCGTCCATGCTCGTCACCGGCTTGGTGACACTGATCTGGATCTTGCCGCCGATGTCGTCGTCGTTGCGGGGGCGGTGGTAGGCCAGCGCGGCCTCGGACAGCCGGCTCTCGGCCTCGGTAAGGGGGGACTGTTTCTTCTGCTGGTGTGTGCTGGCCGACCGGCTGGCGTCCTTCTGAGGCGCGTGTGGGAACATAAAGACTGACTTCCTGCTGCTGCTTGAATAAAATTTTCTTGTGCTCTCGCCCCGGACCTCGGCCCAGCGCAACCCGCCATTTTCCCGTAAAAACCGCTGCCCCTACAATTTGCGTAACTCAGGCGTTGATCGACATGACCACACCCCACCCTATCCGCTCCCAGTACGAAGATTTCATGCGCCACGTGTACGCCACCGGCGTCACCAAGATGGACCGCACCGGCACCGGCACCAAGAGCGTGTTTGGCTACCAGATGCGCTTCGATCTGAACGAAGGCTTTCCGCTGGTGACCACCAAGAAGGTGCACTTGCGCTCCATCATCCAGGAGTTGCTCTGGTTTCTGACCGGCTCCAGCAGCAACAACTGGCTCAAGGAACGCGGCGTCACCATCTGGGACGAATGGGCGCGCCCCGATGGCGACCTCGGGCCCGTCTACGGCGTGCAATGGCGCAGCTGGCCCACACCCGACGGCGGCCACATCGACCAGATAGCCGAAGTCATCAAGACGCTCAAGAGCAACCCGGATTCGCGCCGCATCATCGTCAGCGCCTGGAACGTGGCCGATCTGGACAAGATGGCGCTGATGCCCTGCCACGCCTTCTTCCAGTTCTATGTGGCGCCCAGCGAAACGTCGGGCGGCAAGGGCCGCTTGAGCTGCCAGCTGTACCAGCGCAGCGCCGACATCTTCCTGGGCGTGCCCTTCAACATTGCCAGCTACGCCCTGCTGACGCACATGGTGGCGCAGCAGTGCGACCTGGACGTGGGCGACTTCATCTGGACCGGTGGCGACTGCCACATCTACAGCAACCACCACGAGCAGGTGGAGCTGCAGCTCAGCCGCAGCCCAAAAGCCTACCCCACGCTGCACATCAAGCGCAAACCGGACTCGATCTTCGATTATCAATACGAGGATTTTGAAGTGGTCGGTTATGAGAGCCACCCCGCCATCAAGGCACCGGTAGCGGTGTAGACGGTATGCAATTGCACCTGATTTTTGCCAAAGCCCGCAACGGCATCATCGGCAAGGACAACGCCCTACCCTGGCACCTGCCCGAGGACCTGGCGCACTTCAAGCGCGTCACCATGGGCTGCCCGGTCATCATGGGTCGCAAGACCTGGGACTCGCTGCCGCCAAAGTTCCGCCCCCTGCCGGGGCGCACCAACATCGTGGTCACCCGCCAGGAAGACTGGCAGGCAAGCGGCGCCCAACCGGCGCGCAGCATGCGCGAAGCGCTACACCTTTGTGCGCACGATGCGCACGTCTGGGTCATTGGCGGCGCGCAACTCTATGCGCTGGCCCTGCCGCTGGCCGACACGGCCGTGGTGACCGAAATCGACGCCGATTTTGAAGGCGATGCCCACGCCCCCACGTTCGGGCCCGGGTGGACCGAGGTAGCGCGGGAGCCCCACGTAGCCGCCAACGGCCTGCCCTTCAGCTTTGTTACCTACCAACACTTGAAACCCCAAGGAAATTGACATGTCAGGACACGGTTTTCACGTACACGGCCCGCACGAC
>JBAQKO010000106.1:0-1706 GCA_049301075.1 Rhodoferax sp. | reverse complement strand
GTTCCAGCACTTCAACCTGTGGGCCCACATGACGGTGCTGCAAAACATCATTGAAGCACCCGTGCATGTGCTGGGCATCGAGCGCGAGCAGGCCATTGCCACCGCGCGCAAATACCTGGTCAAGGTCGGGCTGGAGGGCAAGGAAGACAGCTACCCGGCCCACCTCAGTGGCGGCCAGCAGCAGCGTGTGGCCATTGCCCGCGCGCTGGCCATCGAGCCCGAAGTCATGCTGTTTGACGAACCCACCAGCGCGCTGGACCCCGAACTGGTCTCCGAGGTGCTCAAGGTCATGAAAAACCTGGCCCAGGAGGGGCGCACCATGGTGGTGGTGACCCATGAAATGGGCTTTGCCCGCGAAGTCTCCAACCACCTGATCTTCCTGCACAAGGGGCTGATTGAGGAGGAAGGCAATCCGGCCCAGGTACTGGCGGCGCCCAAGAGCGAGCGTCTGGCACAATTCCTGTCCGGCAGCCTCAAATAAGGGCTCAAGCCCCCGCAAATACTGCGCAGACAGCTATTAATTTAATAGCAATTTTCTTTGCCACGCGTGCTACCGGCACGCAAGAAGGTCATCCGACATGCTGAATTTTTTACCTGGCCCACTGGTCGGCCTGATTGCTTCGCTGCTCATGGTGCTCAATGTGCTGTTTTGGGTGCCGGTGCTGCTGTTCTTTGCCGCGCTCAAACTGGTCCTGCCGTTCAAGCGGGTGCGCCTGCTCATCGACCCCGTTCTGCTGTGGATTGCCGAGCGCTGGATCAGCGGCAACAGCGGCTGGATGAACCTGACCCAGCGCACCACCTGGGACGTGCAGGGCATTGAGGACCTGAATCCGCGCAGCTGGTACCTGGTCAACAGCAACCACCAGTCGTGGGTCGACATTCTGGTGCTGCAGCATCTGCTGAACCGGCGCATTCCGCTGCTCAAGTTCTTCATCAAGCATGAACTCATCTGGGTGCCCATCATGGGCCTGGCCTGGTGGGCGCTGGAGTTTCCCTTCATGCGCCGCCACAGCGAGGACTACCTCAAGAAGCACCCCGAAATGCGCGGCAAGGACCAGGAAACCACCCGCAAGGCCTGCGAAAAATACGCCCTCATTCCCACCAGCGTGATGAACTTTCTGGAAGGCACCCGCTTCACCCAGGCCAAGCACGACCGGCAGCAGTCCCCCTACCAGCACCTGCTCAAGCCCAAGGCCGGCGGCATGGCACTGGCACTCAACGCCATGGGCGACAAGTTCCGGGCCATTCTGGATGTGACCATCGTCTACCCCGATGGTGCCCCGGCGTTCTGGGATTTCCTCAAGGGCAAGATGCACCGCGTGGTGGTGCGGGTGCGGTCGCTGCCGGTGCCCGCACATTTACTGACAGGCAACTATGCCGAGGATCCGGCATTTCGTGAGGCGTTTGCGCAGTGGGTGCAGCAGCTCTGGCGCGAGAAAGACGCCCAGATTGGTGTGCTGCTGGAAGCGGCCCGCCGCCCCCCAAGCCCGGCTGCGTAAGCGGCCTACCCGGCGCCCATGACTGCGGTTTTCGCCCGCCCCAAAATAGTTTTTTTACTGGCCAGCCTGTGCTGCCTGCTGTGGGGCAGCGCCTACCCGGCCATCAAGATCGGCTACAGCCTGTTTGCCATTGCCCCCGGTGACGTGGCCACGCAACTGGTGTTTGCCGGCTACCGGTTCGTGGGGGCGGGTGCTCTGCTGCTGGTG
>JBAQKO010000105.1:0-4183 GCA_049301075.1 Rhodoferax sp. | reverse complement strand
GCCTCGACCACGAACAGGATCAGGTCGACGTCAGCCACCGCGCCCTGCACCGTTTTGTTCAGCGACTTGTTCAGGGCATTGGCGTGCAGGGTCTGGAAGCCGGGCGTGTCCACAAACACAAACTGGGTGGCGCCGCGGGTGTGCATGCCGGTGATGCGGTGGCGCGTGGTCTGGGCCTTGCGCGAGGTGATGCTGATTTTCTGCCCCACCAGGGCATTGAGCAGCGTTGACTTGCCCACGTTGGGCTTGCCCACGATGGCGACCAGGCCACAGCGCTGCCCATCGGCGGCGGTGCCGGGCTGGGCCAGCTTGGGCGTGCTTTTGAGCAAGCCTTCGAGCATGCTGTCGAGGTCGGGTTGTTGGTCTTTTTCGCTACCAGCCCCCGTGGAATCTGCGTGAGAAGCTACTTTTTTAGGAGCATTCATGGTTTGATTTTTGCCTTGATGGTTTGCAGCATGGCGGCCGCTGCGGCCTGTTCTCCGGATCGGCGCGAACCGCCAATGCCGCGTTCGGTCAGTTGCAACTCGGGGATTTCGCACTCCACATCAAAGCTCTGCTTGTGTGCGGCGCCCAGGGTACCCACGACCTTGTACAGGGGAAGCTTCATTCTGCGACCCTGCAGCCATTCCTGCAACTCGGTTTTGGGATCCTTGCCAATGGCTTCCATTTGCGGATTGATCTCTACCGCGTTGAACAGGCGGTGCACCAGGGTCTGGGCCGCGGCAAAACCGGCGTCCAGATAGACCGCGCCGATAATGGCTTCCAGCGTGTCGGCCAGGATGGAGGGCCGTTTCTGGCCGCCGGAGCGGACCTCACCCTCCCCCAGCCGGATCACCTCGGGCAAGCCCAGCCCGACAGCGAGCTGGTGCAACGTTTCCTGCTTCACCAGATTGGCCCGCACGCGGGACAGATCACCTTCCGGCAGGGTGCCCAGCCGGGCATACAGGAGATCGGAAACCGCCAGATTGAGGACCGAATCCCCCAAAAACTCCAGTCGCTCGTAATGGTCAATGGAAAAGCTGCGGTGGGTCAGCGCCCGGGTCAGCAGGGACGTATTGGAAAATGTATGCTGCAGGCGCCGCTGCAACTCCGTCAGACCATCTGCCACGTTATTTGGAGTGACCGGCGTATTTCAGCGTGAGATACGCAGGCCCGGCCAGATGGATTTCACGCTGGTAGGCAAAACCCACCACGACCTTGTCACCCTCCTTGGTGACTTCCAGGTCACCGCCGGTGACGGACTGGATATCGTCGATAGCCGCAGCCTTGTCAAAGATCATGCGGACTTGGGGAACCGTCCCGCCTTCACTGGCCTTGTTCACGGCCTTGAGCACGGCCTGGTACTCCACAACCGTCGGAAAGACCTGCGCCGCCACCACGCCCGTGATGGCCAGCACCGCGCCCACAAAGATCAGGCCGATAAAAGTGATTCCGCGCTGTTGGGACCTGCGTTGCACTGTCATGTTGTTTCCCTTGTCAATCAAAAGATCCGATCCGTTTGGGACTGCCAAAATTCATCCAGACAAAAAACGCCTTGCCGACGATGTTCTTTTCCGGCACAAACCCCCAGTAACGGGAGTCCAGCGAATTATCGCGATTGTCACCCATCATGAAGTAGTGTCCGGCGGGCACCTTGCAGGTCACGCCTTCAACGGTGTAGCTGCAACCGGCACGCCCTTCAAAGTTGTCGGCGCCCGGCACGAACGCGGGGCGGTCGTCGTCATTGAGCAGGCGGTGCTTCTTGCCGCCCAGGGTTTCTTCAAACTGCTTGAAGTAGCGCATGGCTTCTTCGTCAAAGAACTCCGGCACGGCTGTTGTGGCCACCGGCTGGCCGTTGATGGTCAGGCGCTTGTTGAGGTAGGCCACCGTATCGCCCGGCACGCCCACCACCCGCTTGATGTAATCCAGACTGGGCTTGGGCGGGTAACGGAACACCATCACGTCCCCGCGCTGGGGTGGCGTGCCCTCGGTGATCTTGGTGTTGAGCACCGGCAGGCGCAGACCATAGGTGTACTTGTTTACCAGAATCAGGTCGCCCACCAGCAGGGTCGGAACCATGGAGCCCGAAGGAATCTTGAACGGCTCAAACAGAAAGGACCGCAAGATGAACACAATGATGATGACCGGGAACAGGCCAGCGGTCCAGTCCAGCCACCAGGGCTGCATGAGCAGCCGAACCTTGGCCTCGGCAATATCGCCGTCCACCTGGCTGATACCCAACTCGCCCAGTTTGGCGCGCCGCTGGAGGTCGTTGGCCTCCAGCAAGGCAGCGGCCTTCTGGCGCTGGGGCAGGAAGTAGAAGCGCTCCGCCAGCCAGTACGCGCCGGTCACCACCGTAGCCAGAAACAGCAGCAAGGCAAAGTTGCCCTCTACCAGCCCAAAATACCAAGAGGCGGCATACAGCCCGAAGGCCGCCAGAACGACGGAAGTAATGGCCTGCATCAATCTTCCACCTGCAAAATGGCCAGGAAGGCCTCTTGTGGAACTTCCACGGAACCGATTTGCTTCATGCGCTTCTTGCCTGCCTTTTGTTTTTCGAGAAGTTTGCGTTTGCGCGAAATATCGCCGCCATAGCACTTGGCCAGCACGTTCTTGCGCAAGGCCTTGATTGTCTCACGCGCAATGATGTTCGCCCCGATGGCAGCCTGGATGGCAACGTCGTACATCTGGCGGGAAATGATTTCGCGCATCTTGGCCACCACGGCGCGGCCGCGGTACTGTGACTGGCTACGGTGCACGATGATGGACAGCGCGTCCACCTTCTCGCCGTTGAGCAGAATGTCGACCTTGACGACGTCGGAGGCCCGGAATTCCTTGAACTCATAGTCCATCGAGGCATAGCCCCGGCTCACGCTCTTGAGCTTGTCGAAGAAGTCCAGCACGATTTCGCCCAGGGGCATTTCGTACGTCAGCACCACCTGGCGGCCTTTGTAGGCCATGTTCATCTGCACGCCGCGCTTCTGGTTGGCCAGCGTCATCACCACGCCCACATACTCCTGCGGCATGTACAGGTGCACGGTCACGATCGGCTCGCGAATCTCCGCGGTCTTGCCCACGTCGGGCATCTTGGAGGGGTTTTCCACCATGATGACTTCGCCGTCGCTCTTCATCACCTGGTACACCACGCTGGGAGCGGTGGTGATCAGGTCCTGGTCGAACTCGCGCTCCAGCCGCTCCTGCACGATTTCCATGTGCAAGAGGCCCAGGAAACCGCAACGGAAACCAAAACCCAGCGCCTGCGAGACTTCGGGCTCGTAGTGCAGGGAGGCATCGTTGAGCTTGAGCTTTTCCAGCGCGTCGCGCAGCGAATCGTATTCGCTGGCCTCGGTCGGATACAGGCCGGCAAACACCTGCGGCTGGATTTCCTTGAAGCCAGGCAGCGCCTCCTCAGCGGGCCCCAGGTTGTTGGGCAGCTTCTTTTCCAGCGTCACGGTGTCGCCCACCTTGGCCGCCTGCAATTCCTTGATGCCAGCGATGATGTAGCCCACCTCGCCAGCCTCCAGCGAAGCCCGCGGCTGATTGGCGGGCGTGAAGACCCCCAGGTTGTCTGCGTTGTAGACGGCGCCAGACGCCATCATCTTGATGCGCTCGCCCTTGAGCAGGCGACCGTCGACCACGCGCACCAGCATCACCACACCGACGTAGCTGTCAAACCAGCTGTCGATGATCATGGCGCGCAGCGGCGCCTCGGGTTTGCCACGGGGCGCCGGAATCTTGGCCACGATGGCTTCCAGAATCTCGTCAATGCCCACGCCCGTCTTGGCCGAGCAGGGAATCGCCTCCGTGGCGTCGATGCCGATCACGTCTTCAATTTCCGAGCGCGCATTGTCCAGATCGGCATTGGGCAAATCGATCTTGTTCAATACAGGCAGCACCTCCACACCCAGGTCCAGTGCCGTGTAGCAGTTGGCCACGGTCTGCGCTTCCACGCCCTGCGATGCGTCCACCACCAGCAGCGCACCTTCGCACGCGGAGAGCGAACGGCTCACTTCATACGAGAAGTCCACATGCCCCGGCGTATCGATCAGATTGAGGTTGTAGACCTGCCCATCCTTGGCCTTGTATTGCAACGCGGCAGTCTGCGCCTTGATGGTTATCCCACGCTCTTTTTCGATATCCATCGAATCCAGAACCTGTGCTTCCATCTCGCGCGCCTCCAGTCCACCGCAGCGCTGGATCAGGC
>JBAQKO010000104.1:0-2319 GCA_049301075.1 Rhodoferax sp. | reverse complement strand
GTGCACCTGGGGCTCGCCCTCAAACACATCCAGCCCGGCGGCGGCAATGCGCTTGTCGCGCAAGGCAGCGGCCAGCGCAACGTCGTCCACGATACCGCCGCGGGCAATGTTGACCAGTGTCGCCGTGGGCTTCATCAGCGCCAGCTCGGCGGCACCCACGGTGTGGTGCGAGGCGGCGGAGTACGGCACCACCAGCACCACGTGGTCGGCGGTCTTGAGCAGTTCTTCCTTGCTCACGTAGGCGGCGCGGCAGTCGGCCTCCGTGGCCGCATCCAGCCGGCTGCGGTTGTGGTAGACCACCCGCATGCCAAAGCCCAGCGCGCCGCGCCGGGCAATGCCCTGCCCGATGCGCCCCATGCCGATGATGCCCAGGGTGGTGCCATGCACCTCGGCGCCCGCAAACATGTCGTAGCTCCAGCGTGTCCACAGGCCGGCACGCAGAAAATGCTCGCCCTCGGTCACGCGCCGGGCGGTGGCCATGAGCAGGGCAAAGCCGAAATCGGCGGTGGTCTCCGTCAACACGTCGGGGGCGTTGGTGCCCAGCACACCGGCGGCACGCATGGCGTCCAGATCGAAGTTGTTGTAGCCCACGGTCATGTTGGTGCAGATCTTCAAGTCCGGGCACTGGGCCAGCAGGGGCGCGGTGATGCGCTCCACACCAAAGGTCATGACACCGGCCTTGCCCTGCAGGCGGCGCGCCAGCTCGTCAGCACTCCAGTCGGCATCATCCGGGTTGGACTCCACCTCGAAATGCTGCGACAACTGCGCCACGATGTCGGGAAAAATCGCGCGGGTAACCAGGATGTGGGGCTTGGCGGAGGGTGTGGACATGGCTAAGTGTTCGGTAAAAGTTCAGGCCGGGGTTCCGGGGGGCGGTGCAATTTCAAACACCTGGCGCAAGTACGCCAGGTAGTTCTTGTCGTCGCACATATCTTTGGCGGGGGTGTCCGAGAGTTTGGCAACCGGCTGGCCGTTGCAGCGCACCATCTTGATGACGATTTGCAGCGGCTCATACCCCAGGTCGTTGGTCAGGTTGGTGCCAATGCCAAACGCCAGCTGGCAGCGCCCGCGGAATTGCTGATAGAGCGCGATGGTGCGCGGCACAGTCAGCGCGTCGCTGAAGATCAGGGTCTTGGTGCGCGGGTCCACCCGGTTGCGCACGTAGTGGGCCAGCATGCGCTCGCCCCACTGGAACGGGTCACCGCTGTCGTGGCGGGCACCGTCAAAGAGTTTGCAGAAATAGAGGTCGAAATCGCGCAGGAAAGCGGTCATACCGTAGACGTCGGACAGGGCAATACCCAGGTCGCCCCGGTACTCCCGCGCCCAGGATTCGAAGGCAAACACCTGGCTGTCGCGCAGCCGCGGACCCAGGGCCTGCGAGGCCTGCAGGTACTCGTGGGCCATGGTGCCCAGGGGCGTCAGCCCCAGCTTCATGGCCAGCAGGGTGTTGCTGGTGCCCGCAAACTGGCCCGGCGCACCACTGCCCTGCCCCGGGCCCGTACCCAGTCGCGCCACCAGCACCCGCAGCACCTCGTCATGCCAGGCACGGGAGAAACGCCGGCGCGTGCCGTAGTCGGCAATCTTCAGGTCGCCCAGGCCCTCGGCGTGCAGCTGGCCGATCTTCACATCCAGGCGCCTGCGGCCTTCCAGAAAGTCCGGCACCTTCTGCGTGTTGCGGAAGTACACCTCGTTGACGATGGCCAGCACCGGAATCTCGAACAGGATGGTGTGCAGCCAGGGGCCGACGATGACGATCTCGATCTCGCCCGTGGGCAGCGGCGTGACGGTGATGTACTTCTCGTTGAGCTTGAACAGGCCCAGAAAGTCCACGAAATCACTCTTGATAAACCGCATGGAACGCAGATAGGCCAGCTCGCTGTCCTGAAAATGCAGGCTGCACAGGGAGCGGATCTCTTCGCGTATTTCGTCGGCGTGCGCCGCCAGGTCAATGCCGGGGTTGCGGCACTTGAAGCGGTATTCCACCTGGGCACCGGGAAACTGGTGCAACACCACCTGCATCATGGTGAACTTGTACAGGTCGGTATCCAGAAGACTGGTGATGATCATGGTTCAAACAGTGGGTGCGGGCTGCGCTGTGAGTGTAATGACCCGATCGGCCCGCTGTGCCAGCACGCCATTTTGCTCGGCCACCAGCAGGGACATTCCTGCGCCCTTGAGCGCGAGCAGGGCGTCGCGGATGGACTCCACCAACACCGGGGCAATGCCCTCGCAGGGTTCGTCCAGCAGGAGCAGCGTGGGGTTGGTCATCAGCGCGCGGGCAATGCTGAGCATTTGCTGCTCGCCGCCACTCATGTGGGC
>JBAQKO010000103.1:0-3568 GCA_049301075.1 Rhodoferax sp. | reverse complement strand
TCGCAATCTGCCCTGTGGTCACCTTCTGTCCGACGAAACGGCGCTTGATGTCCTCTGCGTGGGCTCGTTCATGCGCGTCCTGATAAGACCCGTCGCCACCTAGAAGTTCATCTCCAACATCATGTTGGTGATGATGTCCATGTTCGTGACCTCCATGGACTTGGTCATGGTCATGGTCGTCCTCGCTAAAACTGACCTCAAAGCAGTGGATGTGGTCCCCATGTCCCATCGACAGGACAGCCTCAAATTCGTGGGGCTCTGGAATCTCCTGAACAGACTCCAAGAAGTTTCCGGACGCCTTGAGTTCAAAGGTTTGCCTGGAACCGTCCGGACGGAGGGTCTCGATAGCCACCTGATCGTGGTCGTCGAACCCTTTGGCGACCATGGCGTGGTCGAAGGCGTAAAGGCGAAACCGGGGTGGGACTCCTGTTTCAAAGACTTCCAGTTCAACAATGCCATGCCCCGTGTTGATGATCTTGCCACCGTGTGGAGCGTGCTGGTGCGCCTTTGCCGCCAATTCGTCGCGGCGGGTGCGCATGAACATCCAAATGGATACGCCAACCACCACCGCGGCGGATAGGAGCATGAAATAGGGTTCAGCTTGTTCGGCAATCAATTCGTTGCCGAATTTCAGGGCGGCGGCGGCCAGCGCCCATACGATCAACGAGTGGGAAAGCGCAGCGCAGAGCCCCAGAAGGGCAGCCTGGGCAACCGATCCCTTAACCGCGATGATGAATGACGCCATCATTGTTTTGGAGTGCCCTGGCTCCAGACCGTGCAAAGCGCCCAGCAAAATCGCCGTTGGAATGAAGACCCACAGATTGGTGGCGCCTTGTTGAATGAGTTCTGCGATGGGGGGCATAGTGGAATTCCGAAAGTTTGCCGGGCAATGAATGCCGTTCTTTATACTATACCCAAGTATGCTATATTGAGTTTTTTGATGGAAAGGGTGATCCATGGCGCACACCATTAAGGGCAAAGCAAAGCTGCTTGCACGCGTTCGACGCATTCGTGGTCAGTCCGACGCCTTGGAGAAAGCGTTGGAGTCAGAGGCCGACTGCGCCGCGATCCTTCAACAGATCGCCGCAATCCGCGGAGCGGTCAACGGTCTGATGTCCGAGGTTCTGGAGCACCATTTACGCGACCACTTGGGTTCGGATGCCACGGATGCAGTTCAGCGAGGGCATGACCTTGAAGAGGTCGTGTCAGTGTTGAAGTCGTATCTCAAATGAAGACGTTCAGCTAAACAAGTTGCCCGAGGGTAATGCTGCATCATCGGGGTGTGTTCTGCGAAGTCCCCTGCGACTTTTTCGTTTTGACAGGCCTGTAGTCAGGTCGCTACGAAGTTGTATTGCGTCCCAGCATACGCAACCCATTGAACACGACCAGCAGGCTCGCACCCATGTCGGCAAAAACCGCCATCCACATCGTCGCGCCGTTAAACAACGCCAGCAGCAGGAACACGGCCTTGATGCCCAGGGCCAGCGTGATGTTCTGCCAAAGAATGGTCTGGGTTTTGCGTGAAAGCCGGATCGTCTCGGGAATGCGCCGCAGATCGTCGTTCATGATGACCACGTCCGCCGCTTCCATGGCGGTGTCGGTGCCGGCACCACCCATGGCAAAGCCGATGTCGGATCGGGCCAGGGCGGGTGCGTCGTTGATGCCGTCGCCGGTCATGGCCACCGTGCCGTATTGTTTTTGCATGGCCGCAATGGCGGCAAGCTTGTCTTCGGGCAGCAGATTGCCACGCGCATCGTCAATCCCGGCTTGCTGGGCAATGGCCCGGGCGGTTGCGGTGTTGTCGCCCGTGAGCATGACGGAGGTAACACCCAGCGCGTGAAGCTCGGCGATGGCCTGGCGCGAGCTTTCCTTGAGGGTGTCCGCCACGGCGAAGATGGCAAGTACCTGCGTACTGGAGGCCAGCATGGTGACGGTGCGGCCCTGTGCTTCGTGCTCGGCCAGACGCGCCTCGATTTGCGGGGTGCAGATGCCGCGGTCTTCAATGAGCCGATGGTTTCCGAGGATCAAGTGGATGCCATCGGCTTGGGCTTCAATGCCCCGGCCCGGCAAGGCGGTGAAGCCTTCGAGCAAACCGTTTCCCTGGACACCCAGCCCCTGCGCGACGGCTTTGGAGACGGGGTGGTCGGAGTGGCCTGCGAGGTCCGACGCCCAGCACAGGACCTGCGACGCTTCAAGCCCGCTGGGCAACACCTCGGTCGCCACCAGCTTGGGTTTGCCCTGGGTGATGGTTCCGGTCTTGTCCAGCGCGATGGCCTTGATGTTGCGAGCGCCTTCCAGGTAGATGCCGCCCTTGATCAGGATGCCGCGGCGCGCCGCAGCAGCCAGGCCACTCACCACCGTCACGGGGGTGGAGATCACCAAAGCGCACGGGCAGGCGATGACCAGGAGCACCAGGGCCTTGTAGATGGCCTGCATCCAGGTCCAGTCCATCAGCCAGGGTGTCAGCAGGCACACGGCCAGCGCCAGGGCAAAAACAGCGGGGGTGTAGATGGATGCGAAGCGGTCCACGAACTGCTGGGTTGGCGCCCGAGACCCTTGGGCTTGCTCGACCGCATGGATGATGCGGGCCAGCAAAGTGCCGTTGGCGGCCGTGCTCACCCGGGCCTCGACCATGCCGGTGGTGTTGATGGTTCCCGCGAACACCGGGTCTCCCGCGGACTTGTCAACGGGGATGCTCTCGCCGGTTACCGGGGATTGATCCACGGAAGTTGTGCCAGCAACGACGGCGCCGTCGAGCGGAATGCGCGCGCCGGGTTTGATGCGGACCATGGATCCGATGGAAACGGATTTGACAGGGAACTCCCACCACGACCCGTCGGCCTGTTTGACCTCGGCCATTTCGGGGGCCATGTCCAGCAGGCCTTTGATGGCGTTGCGCGCCCTATCCACGGACCGGGCTTCGATGAGTTCGGCAATGGCATACAGCGCCATGACCATGGCAGCTTCCGGCCATTGCCCAATGAGGAAGGCGCCCGTGACCGCTACGGTCATCAACGCGTTGATGTTCAGGCGCAGGTTGCGCAAGGCAGCCAGGCCTTTTGCGTAAGTGGAGAATCCGGCCAATCCAATGGCGCAGGCAGACAAAGCCATGCCCAGGCCGGTGAACATCACCGTTTGCGGGGCAAAGAACGCGGTCGACTCGGCGCCGGCAGCCAACGCCAAGGCAAGGGCGTAGCGGGGCAGGCCTTCAGGCAGCGCAAAGCGGCCCCCGGGGCGATGGCCGTGGCTGTGATGCTGATCGTCGCTTCCCGCGTTCTCGGATAAGGGTACTGGCTTGAATCCGGCTTTGCGAATGGCTTCCATGGCCAGCGGGATGGATTCGACCGGGGCGTCGATGGCCAGCGTCCTTGCGCCCAGCTGAAAGTGCAGGCCTCGAAGCCCTGGCAGATCAGCCAAAGCATGGCGAATCTCGCCTTCTTCCGCCGCGCAGTCCATGGTGGGGATGTGAAAAATCCGCATACCCATGGGTTCGGGCTGGGCTTCGGTTAACACCCCGGGTTCCGACCCGCAGGCGCTTCCACACCCACAGGACGGGATGGCATTGGAT
>JBAQKO010000102.1:0-2638 GCA_049301075.1 Rhodoferax sp. | reverse complement strand
GTGCGGGTTGGTGGCAGTCGTCCGGTCAACGGCTTCCACATCGTCGGCAACGCCGGCAACGGCGTTCTGGCGGGCCTGGAGCCAGCTCATCAACTGGACTTCGCTGGCCTGGCGGATTTCTGGCCTTGCGGTCAGGGTAATCACGGCGAACATCACGGCCAAGCCCAGCAGGGCAAAACCGTTGTGCGTGATTTCGAAGAAACCTTGGGCGATGTCGGTGGCAAATGTTGCCAGGCCCTTGGTAAATTTTTGGGTCGCTGTCATAGCTCTTCCTTCTTTGGCGTGGGCCTGGGGCTGGCCACTGCAAGGCAGCAGGCAACTTCAGACACCGCGTTTGGGTTGGTACGCTATCAATATCCTGCGGCGTCGATTCGACATGTGCAGCGATTTGAATATGCCGGGTTCGGCAGCGGATGCGGGTTATCCCTAGTCAAATTTCAGGATGGGCGGATTCTAGGGGGGTGCGATATATGAAGTCAACCATATCAAACGAAATTAATATGCTTGACATATCTAAAACATGCCGCATCGACAGGCCTGACGCGGCTTTCCTGAACGTGGCGGGTGGGTCAGAAAATCTGGCAATCGGAGCGGTAAAACCCATTGAAAGAGGAATTTGAAATGGATCGGGGCTATCGCTAGACTGGAGTCGCCTGTTAAACACAGGCAGGTGTCGGCAGTAGCCAGTCCGTACCGCTGTGGTAGCGCGATGAAGCGGCCCCGACATTTCAAGGAGGCAATCTATTGCCTTCTAGACACCGTGGGACCTCAAACTCCCTGGTGTTAGCCCAGACGGCACGGACCTGAGGTCAGCCGTCGAGCCCGGGTCCGGATCGGAAGATCTGGGCTCGGGCTTTCTTCTTTGTGTGCCTCATATATATAGTGGTTGAGTCCCGTTCCTAGGGGAAACCGGTTGCCAGAAGATGGTGTGAAGCACCCCGAGGCATGTGGGTGCAGGGGATTTCTGCGTGGACGGGACAAAAACCACGGGGCATTTCCCAATTCGCGGTGAAAATACGCAGTTGCAGATTTCCCTTCAACCTATTCCCGAGCCTACCGTGACGTCGACTTCTCCCACCAAAAATAACGATATTGCCCATCTAGACAGTCTGACCGGCGGCGCTTTTTCCGCCCCCACTGCCGGCGAGCGAGCGGCGCACGTACGGGAGTGGCTGCAGGGCAGTCCCAGTCCGGAGCAGTTGGCGGACGTGTTCAAGGAACTGAGCGTCAAGGACAAGGGTGCCGCCAAACTGGTGCGAGAGAAGCTCGATGAGGCCCGGCGCATCAAGGGCCAGGAGGCGCTGGCCGCCGAATGGGCGGCCAAGGCCGGGACTTTGCTGGGAATGACCAAGCTCAATATTGCCGATGCACTGGCCTGGCAACGGGATGCGGCCAAGGCCGGAGCGCCGCTGAGCCGGGAGCCACTGGCCTCCCTCAAGGTCGAGCTGGCCGAGCGCGTACGGGTCATTGAAGACCTGCAGCGGCGGGTGCAGGTACAGCGTGAAGCCGCGGTGCTGCTGGCGCAACGCATTGAGGTGCTGTCGACCAAATCGTGGAAAGATGCCCAGAACGTGCTGGATGCCTTGCGTGTGGACGTGGACCAGTGGCAGGCGCAGGCCGTGCAGCTGGTGGCCGATACCAACTGGGCGAGTGTGGATGCGAAATTCCCTCCCTTACTGGAAGCCTCGCGTGGTCAGTTGCTGGTGGTGTGGGAGGCGTTTCAGGGCGCGTTGGCGCTGGCCGTGGCGGCCGCGCAGGATGTGGCCGCTGCGTTGCCGCCGGTCCCCGTGTGGGCCGATGAGTTGCGCGTGGCCCGCGGCGTACCGGTTGAGGCGGTGACCCGGCAGGCCAAGCCCAAGGTGGACCCGGAGGTGCGGGCGCAGGCCACGGCCAAGGTGCGAGACGCCCTGTCGGCTCTGGAGCTGGAAGTTGCCGAAGGCCACGGCAAGGCCAGTGCCGGCGCGGCCGGGGCTCTGCGTCAGGCACTCAAGGAATTTAGCAAGGTCATTGACGACAAGCTGGAAAACCAGGCCCATGCGGCCCTGGCAGCGGCCGGTGAACTGGAAGGCTGGCAGCGCTGGCGTGCGGATCAACTGCGTGAGGCGCTGGTGAACCAGGCTGAAGGCCTGCTCAAGCGCCCCGAAGGCCAGGCCATTGGCGGACGCAAGATGCAAGAAACCTTGCGCTCCCTGCGTGAGCAGTGGAAACAGACCGACCAGGGTGGGGCGCCCAACCACGCCATGTGGAAGCGTTTTGACGAAGCCTGCAATGAAGCCCACAAGGTGGTGGAAGCTTGGCTGGACAAGGTGCGCGCCGAGTCGGCGGAGCATAAGGTCCAGCGTTTGGCGCTGATCGAAGAGGTCAATGCCTGGGCCGCCGCCAACCAAACCGCCTTGGACGACGACTGGAAGGGTTTCAACCGCATCCTGCACCAGTTCGGCGACCGCTGGCGCGAGGCCGGCCACCTGGGCGAGAAGGCCTTTGCCGAGCTGCAGCCCCTGTGGAAGGCGGCCATTGCCAAGGCTGCCGCGCCGCTGGAGGCCCTGCAGGCCGAGAGTCTGGCCCTGCGCCACGCCATGATTGAAGAGGCCAAGGTGCTGGGCGCCGCAGCAGAGCTGCGCATCGACGCCGTAAAAGC
>JBAQKO010000101.1:0-3494 GCA_049301075.1 Rhodoferax sp. | reverse complement strand
CCGGGCGACCGACCGGCACGCCCATTCCAGTCCATCCATGAAATGGGTCAATCCCCCCGTGGCCTACATGCTGCACGCCGGTGTGCCGTGCCTGCTGGATGCTGGTGTCCATTTGCCGGGCCTGCATGGCGGTGACCCGCAGGACGTGGACGGCGCAGGGCAGCCACGCCGCGTGGCGCTGGAAGCCTACCCCGGACTGTTGGCGCGCGAAATACTCGGCGCGCGCAGCTACAAGAGCGACGACAAGGTCCGGCAGACGCCTGAGCGCCTGATTGCCCGTAAGGATCTGGTGACGGCGCTGGAGATGGGGCAGACCCGGCTGCACCTGCGCCTGAAGGTCACGCATGCGCAGCGCGACGCCTTGGGGGCGGACGCCTCGGGGGACGCGCTGGATGCCGTGCTGTGCCTGCTGCAGGCGGCCTGGGCCCAGCAGCAGCATCTGCAGGGCGCGCCACGCTATGGCCTGCCGAGGGAGATGGACGCGCTGGAAGGGTGGATCGTCAGCGCCTGAGCCGCGCCCGGTGTCAACGCCGGGGGATGACGGTTTCCTGGATCTTGAGCGCCAGCTGGGAGATTGCCAGGGCCGCAGGGCAGCCCGGGGTGTTTTGCAGCAGCAACTGCCGGCGCATGACCGCCTGGCGCACCGACGGGTCCGCCGGGATGTCCCCCATGTGGATCAGCTTGACCGGGCGACCGGGTTCGCTGGGGACAAAACGGTCGAGCACCTGTTGCAACTGTGTGGTGATGGCGCGGCCATCGCCCAGGCGGGCGGTCTGGTTGATCACCATGCGGATGTTTTGGCGCTTCTGTTGCCCCACCAGCACCTTGATGGTGGCGTAGGCGTCGGTCAGGGAGGTGGGTTCGGGGGTTGCCACGACCAGGACCTCGGAGGCCAGGGATACCGCAAACAGCACCACGTCGGAGATGCCGGCGCCGGTGTCCAGCAGCACCACGTCGTAGTGGGGCACCAGCCCCTCCATGATGCGGAGAAAGTCGTCCCGTACCTCGGGTGCCAGGCGGGAATACTCCACCATGCCGGAGCCGGCCAGCAGCACGGAAAACCCGCCGGGTGCCCGGACAATAGCGTCTTCCAGCTTGGCCTTGCCGGTAAAGACATCGTGCAAGGTCACCTTGGGGTACAGGTTCAGTACCACGTCCAGATTCGCCAGTCCCAGGTCGGCATCCAGCACCAGTACCCGCTGGCCCAGTTTGGCCAGTGCGGCGGCCAGATTGGCCGACACAAACGTCTTGCCCACGCCGCCCTTGCCGCTGGTGACGGCCAGCACTTTTCCAAGCGGCCTGAGCGGCACGGACGCACTGGCGGCGCTGGTTTCCGGGGGATTCAACACGTCAGACATCAATTCACCCTTTGCATGGCGCCATGGGCCGAGGGGCCCGGCACGTCGCTGGAAACATTTTCAATCCACGCCGGATCACCGAGCGCGAGATGGCTAAACAGGAGGCTTTTTTCTTCGGCGCTGACATAAATTTCTTGCTGCTGGTCCAGACAGACGCAGTTGCGGCCACTGGCCTTGGCCCGGTACAGCTGGGTGTCGGCACGTTCCGTCCACAAGGCGGCGGTCGAGCGGACCCACTCCGGTGCATAGGCGCCGCCTACGCTGACCGTGACCTGGATCGTCACGCCGGGGGAAATCGGGATGACCAGGGCGGCCACCGCGGCGCGGATGCGCTCGGCCACCACCATGCCGAAAGCCGTATGGCAATAGGGCATGACGACGGAGAACTCTTCCCCCCCGTAGCGGGCCAGCGTGTCCATGGGGCGCACGCACGCGGCCAGGCATTTCGCAACGGCCTGCAACACCCGGTCACCGGCCTGGTGGCCGTAGGTGTCGTTGACTTTCTTGAAGTGGTCGATGTCCAGCATCAGCAGCAGCGCCGGTTCACCGGAGCGTGCCACCATGTCAATGTTGCGGTCCAGCGTGGAGCGGAACTGGCGCCGGTTGGCCAGGCCGGTCAGTGGGTCCTTGAGCGACAATTCGCACAGGCCGTCAATGACGCTTTGCAGGTAATCGCGGGCCGACTCATCTGGCGGAGGCAGGGCCATCACCATGTCGTGGTCCAGTAGCGCCCGCGCGTCATCCAACTGCAGTTGAGACAATTCAACGAAGGGGCTGGATGGGGTGGGTGCCACGGTGTGATTCAAAGTTGAGCCGATAAAGTCTAACAGGAACCACTGTCATGCTAGCTGCCAATGCGCCCCGCAGGGCGGGCATTTGACCGCAATTCACCAAGTTTATTTGCGTTTATGCAGCCGGGGTTCCGCGTGTGCTGCGCAACTGCGCGATGTGCGCCAGGGCTTCGGCATCGGTGCGGTAGAGCTGCAGCAGGGGACTGTCTTCCAGTTGGCCCGCGCGCCGCAACACCGTTTCCACCGGCAATTTGATGCCGCTGATGTGCAGCGTGACGCCATGCGCCTGCAGCGCCGTCCGCAGGGCACTGAAGACTTCCACGCCGGTGGCGTCGATGCGGTTGATGGGTTGGGCAAACAGGCAGACATGCCGGGTGTCCGGGTGCGCAGCCAGGTAGCCCGATACGTTGCGCTCAAAGCTGCTGGCGGCCGCAAAGTCGAGTTCGGCATCCATGCGCAGCGCATACATGTGGTCGGCCAGCGGCTCCAGGTTCCAGAGATGGCGGTCGCGCAGGCTGCCGTCCGGGTGCAGGCCCACTTCGATGATGCGGGGATGCAGGCGCTGGTGCAGGAAGTCAATCAGGCCCAGCATGACGCCCGCCAGCACACCCCAGTAAATGCGCGGCGCCGTCAGCAGGGTGACCAGGAAGGTCACCCCCATGGTGAACGCCTCCATGCGCAGCAGACGCCATAGCCGCACAAAACTGGCGGGCTTGAGCAGGCTGCTGACCGCCGCCACGACCACGGCGGCCAGCACGGCAGACGGCACGTGGTACAGCGCGGGGGTGAGCCACAGCAGGACGGCCAGCACCATGACTACGGTCACGATCGTGGCCCAGCCGGTCTGGGCACCGGCATACAGATTGATGGCCGAGCGCGAAAACGAGGAACTGGTGGGGAAGCTGCCGGTGGCGCCGGATGCCAGCTTGGCCAGACCCTGGGCAATCAGGTCCTGGTTGTCGTTCCAGGGCTTGTGTTCGCGCAGGTTCTCCACCTTGGCGCTGGAGGCCGTTTCCAGGAAGCTCACCAGCGTGATCACCATGGCCGGCACGATCAGCGCGCCCAGCGTGCCCCACGCGAGCGTGCCCGGCCAGTACAGGCCCGGCAGCCCGGAGGGCAGGCTGCCAATGACGGCGCCGCCATGTCCGGCAAAACCACTGGCGTAGCTGAGGGCGCCCGCGCCGATGACGGTCACCATCACGGTGGGCGCGTTGGGAGCCAGTTTTTTGCCGGCTACCAGCAAGGCCAGGCTGCCCAGGCCAAAGGTAGCGGCCGCGGCGTCGATGCGGGGCATCGCCAGCCAGGTCGACCAGTCACCCTGCATGCCCAGCGGGGCCGGCAACTG
>JBAQKO010000100.1:0-1576 GCA_049301075.1 Rhodoferax sp. | reverse complement strand
CCAACACTTGAAACCCCAAGGAAATTGACCTGTCAGGACACGGTTGTCACGTACCCGGCCCGCACGACCACGCACTCGAACACGCCCAGCAAGGCGGCCACGGTGGTCACGACAACGGCGGCATGATCAACCAGATTGCGCTGTTTACCGCCATCATCGCCACGGTGGGCGCCCTGTTCGGCTACATGGGCGGCGCCACGCAGGCCAATGCCGGGCTGTACAAGAACAACGCAGCCATCAAGAAGACGGAAGCCTCCAACCAGTGGAATTACTTCCAGTCCAAGAGCACCAAGCAGTCGCTGGCCGAAATGTCGCGCGACCTCGCCACCAAGGCAGACGACAAGACCAAGTACCAGGCCAAGGTGGACCGCTACGAGAAGGAAAAGACCGAGATCAAGGCCGTGGCCGACAAGCTCGAAGCCGAGGCTACCGAGTGGGATCACCAGAGCGACGAGCAGATGCACCAGCACCACCGCTGGGCCCAGTCCACCACCGTTCTGCAAGTCGCCATTGCGCTGGCAGCCATCGCCTTGCTGACCAAGAAAAAGTGGCTGGAATACGCCATGTTTGGTGCCGGCGGCATTGGCGTGGCCGTGGGCGTGCTGGCATTGCTACACATTTGATAGCCACCCACGCAGACACCACGGTCACCCAGGCCCTAAAACCTTCAAAATTTCCATGAAACTTGCCACCTGGAACGTGAACTCTCTGTCCGTGCGCCTGCCCCAGGTGCTGGACTGGCTGGCCGCCAACCCGGTCGATGTGCTGGCCCTGCAAGAGCTGAAGATGACGGACGACAAGTTTCCGGCGGCGGCGATTGAGGCGGCCGGCTATTCAGCGCAGTGGTTCGGCCAGAAGACCTACAACGGTGTGGCCCTGCTGTCGCGCGCGCCGGCCACCGACGTGGTGAAGAACATTCCGGGGTTTGCCGACGACATGTCCCGCGTCATCGCCGCCACCTACGCCCTGCCCCCGGCACCCGGCGGCCCGGCGCAGAGCATCCGGGTCATTGGCGCCTACTTCCCCAACGGCCAGGAACCCGGCAGCGACAAGTTCGAGTACAAGATGGAATGGCTCAAGGGCCTGCGCCAGTGGGTGCAGGCCGAACTGGCGGCACACCCCAACCTGGTGCTGATGGGCGACTACAACATCACCTTCGATGATCTGGACGTGTGGGACCCGGTGGACCTCAAGGACACCATCCATTGCACGGACGAAGAGCGCTACCACCTGCGCGCGCTGATCGCGCTGGGCCTGCACGACAGCTTTCGCCTGTTTGCGCAGCCGGAGAAAAGCTACTCGTGGTGGGACTACCGCGACTTTGCCTTCCGGCGCAACCGCGGCATGCGCATTGACCACATTCTGGTCAGCGATGCCATCAAGGCCCGTGCCACGGCCTGTGCCATTGACCGGGCGCCCCGCAAGAACGAACGCCCCAGCGACCACGCCCCGGTGGTGCTGACACTCGACTAAGCTATTGATTCGATAGCTGCCTACGCACTATCCACGGGGTATTTCCGGCTATTTACCGCTATTTCAGCAGACTCTCGGCGCTGACATAGGCCAACCCCAGGTC
>JBAQKO010000099.1:0-6570 GCA_049301075.1 Rhodoferax sp. | reverse complement strand
GTTGGGGCGGGGGGATGACCTCAAAACGGCATTTTGGGCATGCCTTTCATGCCACCCATGCGTTTCATCATCTTCATCATGCCGCCGCCCTTCATCTTCTTCATCATGGACTGCATCTGCTCAAATTCATTGAGCAGGCGGTTGACCTCCTGAACCTGCACGCCTGAACCTGCGGCAATGCGGCGCTTGCGCGTGGCCTTGATGAGTTCGGGCTTGCGGCGCTCCAGCGGCGTCATGCTCTGGATGATGCCTTCCTTGCGCTTGATGTCTTTCTCGGCGCGGTCCATGTCCACATTGCCGGCCTTGGATGCCATGGCAGCAGGCAGCTTGTCCATCAGGCTGGACAGGCCGCCCATCTGCTTCATTTGCTGGATCTGCGCCAGAAAGTCGTTCAGGTCGAATCCACCGCCACTCTTGACCTTGGCCGCCAGTTTCTGCGCCGCCTGGATATCCACCCCGGCCGTAACCTGCTCCACCAGGGCCACGATGTCACCCATGCCCAGGATGCGGCCGGCATGGCGCTCGGCGTCAAACACTTCCAGGCCATCGAGTTTTTCGCTGGTACCCGCAAACTTGATGGGCGCGCCCGTGACCTGACGCACCGACAGGGCGGCACCGCCCCGCGAATCGCCATCGGTCTTGGTGAGAATGATGCCGGTCAGGGGCAACGCCTCCTTGAAGGCCTTGGCGGTATTGACCGCATCCTGACCCTGCATGGCGTCCACCACGAACAGGGTTTCGACCGGCTTGAGCGCGGCGTGCAAGTCCTTGATTTCGCGCATCAGCGCTTCGTCAATGGCCAGACGGCCAGCGGTGTCCACCAGCAGCACATCAAAGAAATGCTTTTTGGCGTAGTCCAGCGCGGCCAGGCCAATGTCCACCGGTTTCTGGTCCGGACT
This sequence comes from Rhodoferax sp., assembly GCA_049301075.1. Taxonomy (GTDB): domain Bacteria; phylum Pseudomonadota; class Gammaproteobacteria; order Burkholderiales; family Burkholderiaceae_C; genus Allorhodoferax. The sequence continues at coordinate 5,671 of JBAQKO010000099.1, read as the reverse complement.
GCTGGGAAACCACTCGGCACCGGCCTGCGCCGTCACCGTTTTCAACTGTTCAATGGCCGCCGGGCGGTACACGTCACCCGACACGGTCAGCACCTTCTTCCTGCGCTTCTCGATCAGGTGCTTGGCCAGCTTGGCGGTCGTCGTCGTTTTACCGGCACCCTGCAGGCCCGCCATCAGGATCACGGCGGGGGGCTGGGCGGCCAGGTTGATGTCACTGACGCCCTCGCCCATGGTGGCGGCCAGTTCCTTGCTGACGATGCTGACCAGCACCTGGCCCGGCTGCAGGGAACCCATCACCTCCTGGCCCAGGGCCTTGTCCTTGACGCGGGCGATAAAGTCGCGCACCACCGGCAGGGCCACATCGGCCTCCAGCAGGGCCATGCGTACCTCCCGCAGCATGTCGGAGACGTTGGCTTCGGTGATGCGGGCCTGACCCCGCATTTCTTTGACGAGGCGGGAAAGTTTGTCGGAAAGAGCGGAGGCCATAAGACGTATTCCGTTGCACGGAACCTGGTGTGAACGCCAGCCTGGGCTGGCAGGGAGCAAAACGCTAAACTGTACGCATGATTTTAGCCAGTACGTCCCCTATTAGCCTGACCCTGACCGTTTTGGCTGCCGCAGCCTACGCCTGGCCGGCCGTGCGGGCCAACCGCATCAGTCCGCGTTCGGCGCGCACCTGGGTGGCTGTGGCCTGGCTGCTGCACGGCGCCGTGCTGTCGTGGAGTTTGCTGGGCACGCCAGCCCATTTCGGTTTTGCACCGGCGCTGTCGGTCACCGCCTGGCTGGTAGCGGCAGTCTACGCGGTGGAGAGCCAGATTTTCCCCCAACTGCCAACCCGCTGGGCGCTGTGCACCGTCGGCGCAGCGGCCGTGCTGATCGCACTGGTCTTTCCCGGCAGCCCGATGCCGGCAACCGCGTCGGCCTGGTTGCCCCTGCACCTGGCTTTCGGAGTGGCCTGCTACGGCCTGTTTGGCACCGCCGTGGTTCATGCCTGGTTCATGACGCGGGCGGAAAGCCGCATCCGCCACGCCGAAGACCCGCACAGCGGCCTGCCCCTGCTGACGCTGGAGCGTCTGACCTACCGTTTCGTGGGTGCCGGCTTTGTTCTGCTCAGCGCCACGCTGATCGCCGGCGCGGTGTTTGAAGAGTCGCTGTATGGCCATGCCCATGGCTGGCGTTGGGACCACAAGACGGTGTTCTCCCTGCTGGCCTGGATCACGTTCGCGGTGCTGCTCGTCGGGCGGCGTGCATTTGGCTGGCGCGGCAAGCGGGCCGTGAATGTGCTGTACATCGGATCGGCCCTGCTGTTGCTGGCGTACGTTGGTTCGCGCTTCGTGCTGGAAATCGTCCTCGGGCGCACGCCATCATGAAATTCCTGCTGGTTTTCATCGCCGTGCTGCTGCTCGCGTGGCGATGGCGCGCCTGGCGCAGCGCACAGGTGCCGCTGACCCCGCGCAAAAAAGCGGACACGCTGGCGCCGCAAACCATGGTGCAGTGTCAGCAGTGCGGCGTCCACCTCCCTGCCAACGACGCCGTCATCGGCACGCGCGGTGCCTATTGCAGCATCGCGCACCGGCAACACATGGAACCCTGAATGGACACACGGGATCCCGCTCATTCATGGTTTGATCCTACCGTCCTGCAGGCACCGCCGGAGGCGCCGGAGGACTCGCTCGAACTGATCCGTCTGTGGCAGGGGTTCATGACGGCACGGCTCACCCTGGGCTTGGTGCTGGTCGTGTTGCAAATCACCCTGTTCATCACCGGGACCTTGCACAGCCTGGCACTGATTGCCATCAGCGCCGTCTATTTTTTTGGCACGCTGGCTGCGCGGTTCTACATGCGCCCCCGCCCACTGGGACAGTCGTTCAACCGGACATGGGGAGCGCTGGTAGGGCTGGATGTCTTGACGTTTTCCGCCTTGCAACTATTGCCGGGCAGTAGCATCAACTACACCCCGTTGTTTGCCCTGCCCATCCTGCATGCATCCATCTTGGGATCGTTGCGGCTGGCGCTCGGTACAGCCGCCGGCGTCACGATGCTGCTGCTGGGCAACACCCTGTGGGCCTACCTGCGCAGCTCCACCGACGCCGCACCCTATTTTGTGCAATCGGCACTCAGTGGCGCAGGCTACTTTGTCATTGCCCTGCTGGGTAACCAGCTTTCCAACCGCCTGGCCAGCGAGGGGCGTCGCGCCCGTCTCAGCCAGCTGGCCGTCACCATCCAGCGCCAGGTGAATGAACTGGTGATCGAATCGCTGCCAGACGGCGTGCTGATCGTGGACGACCGGGGCTGTGTGCGTGCCGCCAACCCCGCCGCACGGGAACTGCTGGGCTCCCCGTTGATCGCCCACGCAACCGTATTCGACCTGCGGGACGAAGCGGGCTGGAGACCCCTGCTCAACCTCACCCGCCTGAGCGTGGGAACCGGACAAAGCCAGGAAGAAGACGTCACCATCCGCCACCATGACCACGGTCCCCGCCGGGTAAGGGCCCGTACCCGCCTTGCCGCACCGCACGGGCCGGAAGGAGAAAGCCTGTGCGTTCTGTTTTTGCAGGACCAGCGTGAACTGGAAGCGCGCATGCGGACCGAAAAGCTGGCCAGTATGGGCCGCCTGTCGACGGCGGTCGCGCATGAAATCCGCAACCCACTGGCGGCCATTGTCCAGGCCAACGCACTGCTGGATGAAGACCTCACGGACCCGAAGCTGAAACGGCTGACGCAAATGGTCGGCCAAAACGCCAAGCGACTGGAAAAAATCGTCATCGACATTCTCAAGGTATCCCAGGCGCAACCGCACGATCAGGCACACCCCTTGACCGCCCTGGCACTGAGCGAATGGACGCACCGCATTTGCAGCGACTGGAGCGCCCAAAACGCGTGCCAGCGGCAATTGCTGACCCAGTTGGGCACCCAGGGCATAACCATTCGCTTTGACGCCGACCACCTGCGGCGGGTGCTGGTCAACCTGCTGGACAATGCGCGCCGTTACGCCACCAACCAGCCCGAAGCCATCCAGGTCAGCAGCAGCATCACCGATGCACAACACGCCACCCTGTCCGTCTGGAGCGATGGTGCCCCCATGGACCAATCCGTGGAAAGCCACCTGTTCGAACCCTTCTTCTCATCGGAGAGCCGGTCCAGCGGACTGGGTTTGTACATTTGCCGGGAATTGTGCGAGGGGCACGGTGCGTCCATCGCGTACCAGCGCAGTTTTCGCAATGCCCGCGGCCAATCCACAGACGGCAATGAATTTGTCATCACCTTCCTGCGCACCGACACCCTCGCCAGCGCACCCACAACCGAGGCCACCGCGACCCCATGGCAAGCCACACTGCATTGAGCAACGCACAGATCCTGGTGATCGACGACGAGCCCGATCTGCGCACCCTGTACGAGCTCACGCTACTGCGTGAAGGCTACCGCGTGGAAACCGCTGGCAGTGTGCAGGACGCCTGGCAAATGCTTGACGCCCAACGCTTTGACGTGGTGATTACCGACATGCGTCTGCCCGACGGACTGGGCATCGACATCCTCTCCACCCTGAAGACCCGACAACGCCCGGAGCGTTGCATTGTGATCACCGCCCACGGATCTGCGGAAAACGCGGTGGAGTCGCTCAAGGCTGGCGCATTTGATTACCTCACCAAACCCGTGGATCTGAAGCAGTTCCGTGCAGCCATCGCGTCGGCGGTGCAGGACGCCGTCTCACGTAGCGCGCCGGTGCGCACGGCGACGGGCACACCGGCGACCGGATCCGGGTCCGTGGCCTCCAGCGGTCAAGCGGCGCTCGCGCGTCTGGCGGGCAACTCTGCCGCCATGCGCAACGTCAAGGAACGCATTGTCCGGGTCGCCCGCAGCATGGCACCGGTTCTGGTGCGGGGAGAGTCCGGCACCGGCAAGGAACTGGTGGCCAGCGCGCTGCACGCAAACAGTCACCGCGCAGCAGGCCCCTGGGTCGCCGTGAACTGCAGCGCCATACCGGAAAACCTGCTGGAAGCCGAATTCTTCGGCGCCAAAAAAGGGGCCTACACCGGATCGACCCACGACCGGGAGGGGTTTTTCCAGGCGGCCAAGGGCGGCACCCTGTTTCTGGACGAGATCGGTGACCTGCCCCTGGCCATGCTATCCAAGTTGCTGCGCGCCATCCAGGAGCGGTGTGTGCGCCCCCTGGGGTCCAGCCAGGAAGAACCCGTGGACGTGCGCATCATCAGTGCCACGCACAAGGATCTGCCGGCCGAGGTACAGGCCGGCCGGTTCCGCCAGGATCTTTTCTACCGGCTCAATGTCATCGACATCTTCATTCCTCCGCTGCGGGAGCGGTGCGAAGACCTGCCCGCGCTGTGCCAGACGCTGGTAGCCCGGATTGCCGATGAGTCCGGCATGCCGGTACCGCAGCTGTCGCACGATTTCGTCGAACAGCTGGCGCAACAGCCCCTGCACGGCAACGTGCGCGAACTGGAGAACCTGCTGCACCGAGCGGTCGCACTGTGCGACGGCGACACGTTGCAACTGGACGACCTGCACACACCCACCAGTGGCATGGTGCCACTGGAAGCCCCGCCCGCCGCACCGACACCCGCGCACCAACCCGCGCCCGATGTCTCCCTGCCAACCGATCTGCAAAGCCATCTGGATCAGCAGGAGCGGGAAATTCTGATTCGCACGCTGGGCGAAACCGGCTTCAACCGCACATTGGCAGCCAGCCGGCTGGGCCTGAGCCTGCGACAAATCCGCTACCGCATTGCGCGACTCAAAATTAACGTTCCCGCTTCACGGGACGAAGGCCCCGATGTCTGAGGAACAGCACCCCGAATCAGGCCTGTGGCAGGACGGCTGGTACCGTTTCGCGCGCCGCCTGCCGTCGCCCAACTTCGGCCCCCGCCCGGCACAGGCGCAGATCGATCTCATCGTGCTGCACTCCATCAGCCTGCCACCGGGCGTGTATGGCGGCAACCAGGTGCAAGCCCTGTTCACCAACCAACTCGATTGGGAACTGCACCCCTACTACAAGCACATTGAAGGATTGCAGGTGTCGGCCCACTTCTACATCCAGCGCGGAGGCGAAATCTGGCAGTTTGTCAGTTGTAATGACCGCGCCTGGCATGCCGGGGTCTCGCATTACCGGGGTCGTGCGCAATGCAATGACGACTCCATCGGTATCGAACTCGAGGGCCTGGAAGGCGATACGTTTGAGTCCGCCCAGTACGAGGCACTGGAAGCCCTGTGCCCCGCGCTGGCCCAGCGGTATCCGATCGCACATCTGGCCGGCCACGAACACATCGCGCCCGGACGCAAGGCGGACCCAGGCCCCGGTCTGGACTGGGCCCGGTTGCAACACAACCTGGGGTTCACCCCTCAGTGTTTTCCCGGTGCGGTTCAGAACGCGCCCCCAGACACCCGTCCATCCCGGCCCGCTTGAAACCACGGCGGCACGCGCGTGTCGCCATCAAATGCCGTTGAAAACGGCATCAGGACTGGACACTCCACCACAAACCCCGACAGGACAAGGCCCGCGCGACCTTGCCTGCGTGGCAACACCTGCTTGCCACGATCCGGCACACGGATAGCACACCTGGCACCTTGTTGTGCGCCGGGGTGATTTTGACCCGAAACGCTACAGGTAGTGGCTTGTAACTGTCACAGACCCCATATATAGTGTGCACTATCT
>JBAQKO010000098.1:0-10312 GCA_049301075.1 Rhodoferax sp. | reverse complement strand
CTGTGAATACTGCGCGGACAGCTATCGAAACCATAGCAAAAGCGGCGCCTGATGCGGAGAGTGATCCCTATGCCTATGCCGACAGCGTCGAGCACCGCGAAGGCATTGCCGCATTTCTGGCCAAACGCGAGCCCCAGTTCTGAGACCCACCCGCCATGTCTGTTGCCGCACCTTCCTCACGCCCCGCGCCATCGGTGAACGCCAACCTGTTTGCCGCACTGCGTGCCGCCTTCCCCGCCGATCTGACGGCCTGTGCCATCGAGACCGATACCGGCCTGCAGTACTCCTGGCGCGACCTGGACGAGGCCACCGCCATGGTGGCCAATCTGCTGGAGTCGCTCCAGCTGCCTGCGGGCGCGCGCATTGCGGTGCAGGTGGAAAAATCCGTGGAGGCGCTGGTGCTGTACCTGGCCACGCTGCGTGCGGGTCTGGTGTACCTGCCGTTGAACACGGCCTACCAGAGCGCGGAGATGGCGTATTTCATCGAAGACGCCCAGCCGGCGGTGGTAGTGTGCAGCACCCGCAACTTTGGCTGGCTCAGCAAGCTGGCGTTCCTTGCCGGCACGGCCCATGTGTTCACCCTCAATGACGACCGCACCGGTTCCCTGCTGGGCCGGGCGGCCCAGTTTCCCCGCCACCACCGCGTGGCGCCGGTGCGCCCCGATGACCTGGCGGCCATCATCTATACCAGCGGCACCACCGGGCGCAGCAAAGGGGCCATGCTGTCGCACGGCAACCTGCTGAGCAACGCCCAGGTGCTGCAGACCTACTGGGGGTGGCGTACGCCAGAGCAGGGGGGCGACGTACTCATCCACGCCTTGCCCATCTTCCATGTGCACGGACTGTTCGTTGCCATTCATGGCGCGCTGATCAACGGCAGCAAGATGATCTGGCTGGGCAAGTTCGACGCCCGGGTGGTGCTGGAGAAAATGCCGCAGGCCACGGTGTTCATGGGGGTGCCCACGCTGTATGTGCGCCTGCTGGCCGAGCCGGGGCTGAACCGGGCGGCCGTGCGCAACATGCGGCTGTTTATTTCGGGTTCGGCGCCGCTGTTGCTCGATACGTTTGCGCAGTGGCAGCAACGCACCGGCCACACCATCCTGGAGCGCTACGGCATGAGCGAGACGGCCATGCTCACCTCCAACCCCTGTGCGCCACAGGACGGCGAGCGCCGGGGCGGCACCGTGGGCCGGCCGCTGCCCGGCGTGCAACTGCGCGTGCAGGACGAGTCGGGCGCGAACCTGCCCAGTGGTGCCATTGGTGGCATCCAGGTCAAGGGGCCCAACGTGTTTCAGGGTTACTGGCACATGCCGGAGAAAACCGCGCAGGAGTTCACCGCCGACGGTTTCTTCAAAACCGGCGACGTGGGCTACGTGGATGCGCAGGGCTACGTCACCATCGTGGGGCGCAGCAAGGATCTGATCATCAGCGGCGGCTACAACGTCTATCCGGCCGAGATCGAAGGCTATATCAACGCCCTGCCGGGGGTGGCCGAGAGTGCCGTGGTGGGAGTGCCCGACGCCGATTTTGGCGAAGTGGGGGTGGCCGTGGTGATCGCACGGCCGGGGGAAAACGTACAGCCGGCGGAGATACTGGCCCGGCTCAAGGCCACCCTGGCCAATTTCAAGATTCCCAAGCGCTGCTATGTGGTGGCCGAGTTACCGCGCAACGCCATGGGCAAGGTGCAGAAGAACCTGCTGCGCACCCAGTACACGGCCCCCTGACGCCGCAGCGCCAGGGGCCTCTGCCACCGGGGCGGCCTTATTTCAGGATCAGCACCGGAATGGTGGCGTGGGTCAGCACGTGCTGGGTTTCGCTGCCCAGCAGCAGGCGCTTGATGCCCTTGCGGCCATGCGATGCCATCACGATCAGGTCGCACTGGTGTTTTTTTGCGGCGGCCAGCAGGGCGTCCGACACCACGTCCGATTTGACGGTCAGCGCCTTGGTGGTCACGCCCTTGCCCAGTGCCTGCTTCTTGACCGCGTCGACGACGGCTTGCCCTTCGTCGGCCCACTGTTTCTCCACCCGGCTCACTTCCTCGGGCTGCAGGGCGATGCCGCCTTCAAAGTAGCTCTGCGGGTAGCGGGGAACCACCTTCAGCGCCACCAGTTCGGCGCCGCACAGTGCGGCCAGTTCGATGGCGCCCTTCACGGCTTTCTTGGACAGGCTGGATCCGTCCGTGGCGACCAGAATACGTTGGTACATGGGATGCTCCTTGCAGGTTATAAACTCTCAGGTTACTCTAGGAGCGTGTTTCAGTCTTGATTTGTGTCAAGCAGTTGAGGCCCCTAGCCCCGCACACTCCCCAGTTATGCATTCTGCCAGCGTTGTTTCCCCGCCTGCTCCTTCTGTTTCACTGCCCACAGCGACGCCGCCGGTAGTCCGTCCGCACAGCAGTGAGGTGCTGCAGCTGCTGGACGATCCGCAGGAGTGGAGTGCCTTCAGTCGCCCCTCTGCCCATGACGCGGATCGCTGGGAGTCCAGCGTGGTGATCGAGGGCATGCACTGCGCCGCCTGTTCCCTGACGGTGGAAGAGGCGCTGAGCCGGGTGCCGGGCGTGATCAGTGCGCAGGTGGGTGCTGCCAGTCACCGGGCCAAAGTGGTGTGGTTGGCCAGCCGGGTCCATCCCTCGGCCTGGATGCAGGCTGTGCAGGACAGTGGCTACCGCGCCGTGCCCGCCAACGACATGTTTGCCAGCGAGCGGCGCAAGCTGGAGACGCGCCAGGCGCTGTGGCGCTGGCTGGTAGCGGTCCTGTGCATGATGCAGGTCATGATGTATGCCTACCCTGCCTACATCGCACATCCCGGCGACCTGTCGACCGAAATGGAACAGCTGTTGCGGTGGGCGTCCTGGGTGCTCACGCTGCCGGTCATCCTGTTTTCCTGCGGCCCGTTCTTCAGAAATGCCCTGCGTGATGTGACGCAGGCGCGCATCAGCATGGACCTGCCGGTGGCGTTGGGCATGCTGATTACGTTTGCCGTGAGCACGGCCGGCACTTTTGATCCCCAAGGGACATTTGGACACGAGGTGTATTTCGACTCGCTGACCATGTTCGTCGCGTTTTTGCTCACCGGGCGTTGGCTGGAATTGCGTCTGCGCGACCGCACAGCGGGCGCACTGGAAGCGCTGATGAACCGTTTGCCCGACAGCGTGGAGCGCTTGCGGGAGGATGGCCAGTTTGAACGCGTGGCGGTGCGCCGCCTGGTCGTGGGCGACGTGGTGCGGGTGCACCCCGGTGAGACCTTCGCGGCGGATGGCGTGGTGGAGCGGGGCGAGACCCTGGTGGATGAAGCCCTTCTGACCGGTGAATCCCGGCCGCTGGCGCGGGGTGTGGGGGCTCAGGTACTGTCGGGTAGCCACAACCTCAATAGCTCGGTGCAGGTGCGGGTGCAGTGTGTGGGCAGTGATACCCGTTTTGCCCAGATCGTGGCGCTGATGGAGAGTGCGTCGGCCAGCAAGCCCCAGGCGGCGCAACTGGCCGACCGGCTGGCAAAACCGTTTCTGGTCGCCGTGCTGGTGGCCGCAGCAGGTGCCTGCGCCTGGTGGTGGAGTTACGACCCGGGGCATGCCCTGATGGTTGCGGTTGCGGTGCTGGTGGTGACCTGTCCGTGTGCCCTGTCGCTGGCCACGCCTGCGGCCATGCTGGCGGCGGCCGGTGCGTTGGCGCGGGGCGGCGTGATGGTGCGCCGGCTGCAGGCGCTGGAAGCACTGGCGGCAGTGGACACCCTGGTGTTTGACAAGACCGGTACCCTGACCCGTGACGCCATGGTGCTGGGCGCGGTGGACGTGCGCGCCGGGGTGGAGGCGGATCAGGCCTTGGCCATGGCCGCAGCGCTGGCCCAGCACTCCCTGCATCCGGTCTCCCGGGCTGTGTGTGCCGCGGCACGCACGCGAGCCCAGAGTCGCGCGGTTTCCGCCGGACAGTGGGCTTGCGATGCGGCCACCGAGTCGGCCGGGCAGGGGGTTCAGGGGACCGTTAGCGGTGGCGCACCGGGTGCGGGTGCTGCGGATCACGATCTGCGCTTGGGTTCTGCCGCTTTTTGCGGCGTCGCACCGGGGGTAGCGCCCGGTTTGCGGGTGTATTTGAGTGACGCCCGGGGCTGGCTGGCGACGTTTGCGTTGCAGGAAGATCTGCGCCCCGAGGCAAAGGCCGTGGTGGCCGCGCTGGCCGCAGACGGCGTGACCGTGCACATGCTGTCCGGTGATCAGCCGGAGTCGGTGGCGCGGGTGGCCGCACTGGCTGGCATTGGCCATGCCCGGGGAGGTTGCTCGCCCGACGATAAACTGGTTCTTTTGCGTCAACTACAGGTATCGGGGCATACTGTAGCCATGGTGGGCGACGGCCTGAACGATGGTCCGGTGTTGGCCGGCGCCAACGTGTCTTTTGCTTTTGGCCAGGCGGTGCCCTTGGCGCAGGCCCAGGCCGACTTTGTGGTGCTGGGTGATCGGTTGATGAGCGTGGTTCAGGCGGTGCGCCTGTCCCGGCGGACGCTGAGGGTTGTTCGACAAAATTTGTGGTGGGCGCTGTTGTACAACGCGGCCTGTGTGCCCTTGGCCATTGTGGGCCTGCTGCCCGCCTGGCTGGCGGGCTTGGGCATGGCGGCCAGTTCACTGGTGGTGGTGGTCAATGCCTTGCGCCTTGCCCGCGACGTGCCTATTCTGGAGTCACATTGATGGACATTCTGTATTTGCTGATTCCACTGTCGGTGGTGTTGGTGTTTTTCATCCTGGGCGGTTTGTGGTGGGCCATCCACCGGGGGCAGTTTGAGGATATCGAGGCTGAAGGGGAGCGTATCTTGAAAGATTCTTAAGAAATATTAAGAATTTCTGTTGATATTTGATGTGAGTCAACCCTGGGGTCTGTGCAGGGGAGGAAACTCCCGCCCAGGTTAATAGTAGAAGAGGTAAAAATGGCATTTGCAAATCAACAAGCGACTGTTTACAACGACACCGTTGTACGGCAGTTCGCCATCATGACGGTGGTTTGGGGGGTGGTTGGGATGCTGGTAGGCGTGATCATTGCCGCCCAGTTGACTTGGCCTGAACTCAATCTGGGCATTCCATGGTTGAGTTACGGTCGCTTGCGACCGTTGCACACCAACGCGGTGATTTTTGCGTTTGGCGGTTGCGGCTTGTTCGCAGCAGCCTATTACGTAGTGCAGCGTACCTGTCAGGTCCGCCTGTTTGGTGACAAGCTGGCGGCCTTTACTTTTTGGGGCTGGCAACTGGTGATTCTGGCTGCGGCCATCTCCCTGCCGCTGGGTTACACCCAGGGTAAGGAATACGCTGAGCTGGAGTGGCCCATCGACATTCTGATTACCCTGGTTTGGGTGTCGTTTGCGATTGTCTTCTTCGGTACCGTTGGTACCCGCAAGGTCAAGCACATCTACGTGGCCAACTGGTTCTTCGGCGCGTTCATCCTCGCCGTGGCGATCTTGCACCTGGTCAACAGTGCCGCTATTCCTGCCGGCTTCATGAAGTCCTACTCGGCCTACGCCGGTGTGCAGGATGCCATGGTGCAATGGTGGTACGGTCACAATGCGGTGGGCTTCTTCCTGACCGCTGGTTTCCTGGGCATGATGTACTACTTCATCCCCAAGCAGGCTGGCCGCCCGGTGTACAGCTACCGCCTGTCCATCGTCCACTTCTGGGCGCTGATCTTCACTTACATGTGGGCGGGTCCTCACCACCTGCACTACACCGCTTTGCCTGACTGGACCCAGTCCGTCGGTATGGTGTTCTCCCTGATTCTGTTGGCTCCCAGCTGGGGCGGCATGATCAACGGCATCATGACCCTGTCGGGTGCCTGGCACAAGCTGCGCGATGATCCTATCCTGCGCTTCCTGATCGTGTCCCTGTCTTTCTACGGCATGTCGACCTTCGAAGGTCCCATGATGTCCATCAAGACCGTGAACGCCTTGAGCCATTACACCGACTGGACCGTGGGCCACGTGCACTCTGGTGCTCTGGGCTGGGTGGGTCTGGTGACCATGGGTTCCATGTACTACCTGATTCCCAAGCTGTTCGGTCAGAAGCAGATGTACAGCGTGAAAGCGATCGAAGTCCATTTCTGGACCGCGACCATCGGTATCGTGATCTACATCGCCGCAATGTGGATTGCCGGTGTGATGCAGGGCCTGATGTGGCGCGCCATCAACCCCGATGGCACCCTGACCTACACCTTTGTGGAATCTGTGAAGGCTACCTTCCCGTTCTATGTGCTGCGTTTGCTCGGCGGTCTGCTGTATTTGACCGGCATGCTGATCATGTTGTGGAACACGCTGAAGACGGCTACCGCCGGACGTGCTGTGAGCGTCAACGTTCCCGCTGTTACCGCGCACGCTTGAGAAGGAATACACCATGGCAAACAACAATGCAAATTCCAGCTTTTCTCACGAAAAGATTGAAACCAATAACTTCCTGATGATCGTTCTCATCCTGCTGGTTCTGCTGGTGGGTGGTCTGGTGGAAATCGTTCCACTGTTCTTCCAGAAGTCCACTACGGAGCCGCTCAAGGGTGTTCAACCCTACACGGCACTGCAACTGGCCGGTCGTGACATCTATACCCGTGAGGGTTGCTACAACTGCCACTCGCAGATGATCCGTCCCTTCCGGGCAGAAACTCTGCGTTATGGCCACTACTCGGTGGCGGGCGAGTCGGTCTATGACCACCCGTTCCAGTGGGGCAGCAAGCGGACCGGTCCGGACCTGGCCCGTGTCGGAGCCAAGTACAGCGACGAATGGCATCGTACCCACCTCACCAACCCGCGTGACGTGGTGCCCGAGTCGAACATGCCTGCCTACCCTTGGCTCGCCAAGACACTGGTGGATGCCGACGTGATGCCTGCCCACATGCGTGCCCTGCGTACCGTTGGTGTTCCTTACACCGATGAGCAGATTGCCAAGTCGGTTGAGGAAGTCAAGGGCAAGACTGAGCTGGATGCCACGATCGCCTACTTGCAGGTTTTGGGCCTGGCGCTCAAGTAAACGCAAAAGGATCAGCACATGGATATCAACACCCTTCGGTCCGTGGCCACGGTGGCCAGTTTCGTGACCTTCATCGGTATTGTGTGGTGGGCCTGGTCCAGGCAGCGTTCCGCAGACTTCTCGGAAGCTGCCAACCTGCCCTTCGAGCAGGACTGATCCCCCGAATAAGGAATAAAAATGAGTGACTTTACAAGCAACTTCTGGTCGGTCTACGTTGCTGCCATTACGGTGGTGAGCATTGCGGCCTGTGCGCTTTTGTTGTGGTTCAGCGGCAAGGCCAAGGCCATGACCGCCAATGACAACACCACCGGGCACGTGTGGGATGGCGACTTGCGTGAAATGAACAATCCGCTGCCCCGTTGGTGGGTGTGGCTGTTCGTCATCACCATCGTCTTTGCTGCGGCGTATCTGATCATGTACCCCGGCTTGGGCAATTCGGCCGGCAAGCTGGGCTGGACGTCGACAGGCCAGTACCAGGCCGAGGTGGAAAAGGGCAACCGCGAAGTGGCGCCCCTGTACGCCAAGTTTGCGGCCATGACGCCCGAAGAAGTGTCCCGTGATCCCCAGGCCCAGGCCATTGGCGAGCGTTTGTTCATGAACAACTGCTCACAGTGCCACGGTTCGGATGCGCGCGGTTCCAAAGGCATTCCCAATTTGACAGATGGCGACTGGATCCATGGCGGTACCCCTGCGAAAATCAAGGAGACCATCACCCAGGGCCGCATCGGCAATATGCCCCCCATGGCTGCCGCAGTGGGTACCTCGGATGACGTGAAGAACTTGGCGAACTACGTGCTGAGTCTCTCCAACAGCCCGCATGACTCGGTGCGCGCCGCGCTGGGCAAACCCAAGTTCGCTGCCTGCGCTGCATGCCATGGCATGGACGGCAAGGGCAACCAGGCCTTGGGAGCGCTCAACCTGACCGACGACATCTGGCTGCATGGCTATGGCGAGAATGCAATCATTGCCATGATCAACAATGGCAAGGTCAATCAGATGCCGGCCCAGGTTGACAAGCTGACCGAAAGCCAGATTCACGTTCTGACCTCGTATGTTTGGGGTCTCTCGAACAACGCCCAAGCCAAATAAGCGAAGTCCCTAGAAAGCGCAGTCTCTTGGACCCACAAGACAAGCCCGTACGCAAAGTCATTCCCATCGCCGAGTCGCCCGATAAAGGTCCGATAGAACCTCCGGCGGGTGCCGATGCGGAAATGATTTCGCTGTACGAGGCGCACAAGAAAATCTATCCCCGCAGCGTTTCTGGCCTTTTCTCCAACTGGCGCTGGGGGATGGTTTTCCTGACCCAACTGGTGTTTTATGGGGTTCCCTGGCTGGAGTGGGGCCAGAGACAGGCCGTGCTCTTTGACTTGGGAGCACGGCGCTTTTACATCTTCAATCTGGTTTTATACCCTCAGGACTTCATCTATCTCACCGGTATTCTGGTGATTTCAGCGCTGTCCCTGTTTTTGTTCACGGCCGTTGCCGGGCGTTTGTGGTGTGGCTATGCCTGCCCGCAGACCGTGTACACCGAGATTTTTCTCTGGCTGGAGAAGAAGACCGAGGGCGACCGCTCGGCGCGCATGCGCCGCGATGCGGGTCCCTGGAATGCTGACAAGATCCTGCGCAAGGCGGGCAAGCATTTTCTCTGGCTGGCCGTTGCGTTGTGGACTGGTTTCACATTCGTCGGCTATTTCACGCCCATTCGCGAGCTGGGGCTGGAGTTTGTCCAGCTGAACCTGAGTGCGTGGGAGACATTCTGGACCCTGTTTTACGGGTTTGCGACCTATGGCAACGCCGGCTTCATGCGCGAGCAGGTTTGCAAGCATATGTGTCCGTACGCGCGCTTCCAGAGCGCCATGTTTGACCGCGATACGCTGATTGTCACGTACGACGAAGAGCGCGGTGAGCCACGCGGGGCGCGCTCCAGAAAAGCCGATCCAGCCGCCCTGAATCTGGGTGCCTGCGTGGACTGCAGCCTGTGTGTGCAGGTGTGCCCAACCGGTATTGATATCCGCAAAGGTCTGCAGTACGAATGTATCGGTTGCGGTGCCTGTGCGGACGTGTGCGACACCGTCATGGACAAGATGGGCTACGCGCGCGGGTTGGTGAAGTACTCCACGCAGAATGCCGTCAGCCAGCACTGGACCCGCTCCCAGACGCTGCGCCACGTGCTGCGTCCGCGGGTGCTGATTTATACCGCGATCCTGGGGACGGTGGTGCTGGCCATGGTTGTGAGCCTGGCAACCCGGACACCCTTCAAGGTGGACGTCGTCCGTGACCGCGGAGCGCTGGCGCGCATCGTCTCCGGCGGGCGCATCGAAAACGTGTACCGTTTGCAGGTCATGAACGCGACCGAATCGACGCAGCGATTCCGCATCAGTGTGGAGGGCTTGCCCGGGCTGGAAGTGGCATCGGAGAGCGATGTGGTGGTCGATTCCACACAGGCCCGCTGGGTGGCGGTGCGGGTTCAGGCGCCCTTTGACGCCGCGGCTGCAGGATCGCACCCGATCCGGTTTGAAATTGCTGCGCAGGATTTGAAGGGCCACGCGTCCGAAAAGTCGGTATTTATTGTTCCCCGTTAAGGATTTTCCATGAGTGCATCCCAATCGTCTCCCGAGCGCCGCTGGTGGCAATTTGGCCATGTGTGGCTGGTGATTTCTGGCCCTGCCATCGTGGTTGTGGCTTCGTTTGTGACGCTGTACCTGGCCGCCGTCGGCAAGGATCCAGTGCTGGATGAAGACTACTACCGCAAGGGGGTTGAACTCAACAAGACGCTGGCGGATAACCCGGCCAGCCTGGCACCCGCAACCTTGGCGCGCAACCATGCCGCTACCGGGGTGCACCTGGCGCCCGCAGAACCCTGAACGCCTGCATTGCGGGCTGGATGACATTTTTCACGCACCGAGGCAAAACATGTTGCAACAACGATTGATGTGGATTGTCTGGCCGGCATTTTTGATGGCCGGCGTACTGGAGATATTGGTGTTTGCACTGGTCGATCCGGCGGACCTGCACTGGGCCGGGCAACCGCTGGAGTGGTCGCGCCAGAGTGTCTATACCGTGGCGTTTTTTCTGTTTTGGGTTGTTACCGTGGTGTCCAGCGGCTTGACGACTTTGCTGGCGCAATCACCCTTTGAGGTGAACCGTTGCCCACTGCCCGCATCGGATCGGCCGGACGGCTGCCCCAAGCAAGGCTCCTGCTGAGCCCTTGGGGCGGGCGGCAGTCAGTTGCAGATGCGGGAGTTCACGATGTCCCGCAGGGCATCGGTGTTGAGGATGCGCACATGGCGCTGTTTGACTTCAATGATTCCGTCTTCCACAAAC
>JBAQKO010000097.1:0-3035 GCA_049301075.1 Rhodoferax sp. | reverse complement strand
GCGCGTGTTCAATCCGGGGCCGGAATTGCAGGCAGCGCCGCAGTCTCTGGTGCCGCCGTCCATTACCCCGGTGGGAGCCTGCCCATGAATGCGCCACCCAGCCCCCGCCGACCCGGACTCTGGCACGGCCTGGCGCTGCTGGTGACGGTTGTTGTGGCGCACCTGCTGACCGTGTGGGCGGTGCCCCGCGTCGCCATGTACCTGGTGATGAACGGACGCGAGGCCCGGGCCATGGACATGCGCAACCGGGCGGTTTTTGTGCCCCCGGTCACGGCCCGGTCCCGCTCCGTGGTGATGCCCAGCCCCGACCTGCTGTACGCGGTGTGCGTGTTTGACCTGTCCCAGGGCGCGGTGCATGTCACGGCCAACCCCCGGTTGTCCACGTACTGGTCCATCGCCCTGTATGCCGCCAACAGCGACAATTTCTTTGTGCTGAACGACCACCAGGCAGCCGGCCAACCGGTGGATTTGTGGCTGCTTCCCCCTAACAACGGTGCCAACGGGCGCCCGCTTCCCCCCGGCGCTCAGGGCATCGTGCCACCCTCGCGCGAGGGCTTTCTGGTCCTGCGGGTACTCACTGGCGACTACGAAGCCGAAAAGTCCTTCCTCGAACCCGCCCGGCGCACGCTAAGCTGTCAACCCACTTAAACACCTACCATGCTGGCTCAATTTCTCCGACGCACCCTGTTCACCCTGCTGCTGCTGGACATAGCGCTGGCTTACCTGTTGTACCGCCACGCCCACTGGGCCCTGGGGAGCACGGCACTCGTGGTTCTGGTCCTGCCGCCGTCGTGCGTACTGGCGGTGGTGGCCCTGACCGCAGTTCTGTCGCGCGCCAAAGGCAGCATGGGCCCGTGGTGGCGGTCACTGTGGGGCGAATACCGGGCCACCCTGCGGATTTTTGTACTGCGTCAACCCTGGGCGGCTAGGCCCACAGCGGGCCAACCCGCAACCGGCGACGCAACCAGGATTCCGGTGCTGCTGGTACACGGCTACCTGTGCAACGGCCGTATCTGGGACGATATGGCACAGACCCTGCGCGCCCAGGGGCACACCGTGCGCACCGTCGACCTGGAACCCGTGTTTACCTCCATCGACTGCTACGCACCCCTGGTCGAAGCGGCCGTAGCCACGCTGTGCCAGCAAACCGGTGCCCCCCGGGTGGCGTTGGTCGGCCACAGCATGGGGGGGCTGGCCATACGGGCCTGGCTGCGCGCCCACGGCACACAGCGGGCCGCCCGTGTCCTGACCCTGGGAACGCCCCACGCCGGAACGCGCCTTGCGGCCCACAGCCAGACGCCCAATGGCCGGCAAATGGTTTGGCACAGTGCATGGCTGGCGGAACTGGCCGCCGCGGAGTCCGATGCCGTCCGCTCGCTCCTGCGCATAGCCATCACCCCGCAGGACAACATCGTGTACCCGCAGCAGGCGCAAAGCCTGGGAGGCATCAGCCCGACAGTCTTTGAGGGCATCGGCCATCTCCAGATGTGCCTGGATGCCGGGGTCATCCGCTGGGTCGGCGCACAACTCGCGGACCTTCCCGCACGCTAACGCGGAACGCCCGACCATGCACGCACTCAGCCCCACCGACTCGGCGTTCCTGTGGATGGAGACCCGCAACCAGCCCATGCACGTGGCGGGCCTGAACATCCACACGCCGCCCCCCGGTTGCGGACCGGATTACGTCAGCCAGCTGCTGGCGGACTGGAACAAGTACCCCGCTGCGGTGGCCCCCTTCAACCTGCGTCCGGTGTTGCGCCTGGGCCTGTGGTACTGGGAAGAAGACACCGAGTTCGAGCTGGACTATCACCTGCGCCACCTGGCCCTGCCGCACCCGGGGCGCATCCGCGAACTGCTGGCCATGGTCTCCCGGCTGCACGCCAACCTGATGGACCGCAACCGCCCGCTATGGGAAACCTATGTCATTGAAGGTCTGCCGGGCGGCCGGTTTGCCACCTATACCAAGATCCACCACGCGCTGGTCGATGGGGTGACTGGCGCCAAGATCACTGCCCAAGGCCTGTGCCGCAACGCCCAGGAGCACAAACCACCGCTGTGGGCGCAGCACTTTGACGCACATCCGGCTGCGCAGACCGCTGCCGATTCCCCGGGGCTGCTCCAGCAGATCAGCGGCTTGGCACGCGCAGGCAAGGACATACTGCCCGGCATTGGCAGCGGCCTGTGGGACATGGTGCGGGCGACCTATGCCGACGGCGCTGCGGCGCTGCCCTTTCAGGCCCCGCCGTCACCCTTCAACGTGGAGATTTCCGGCTCCCGGCGCTTCGCGGCACAGTCCTATTCACTGGCGCGGCTCAAGCACATTGGTGAAGCCGCTGGCGCCACCGTGAACGATGTCACGCTGGCCATTTGCGCCGGCGCCCTGCGCGAGTACCTGCTGGCGCAAGGCGCCTTGCCCCGCAAGCCGCTGGTGGCCATGGTGCCGGTATCCCTGCACGGGGAAACCGACGCCGGAGGCAACCAGGTCTCGCTGCTGCTGGCCAACCTGGCCACGCACATGGCAGACCCGCTCAAACGCCTCAAGCGCATTGTCGAATCCACCTCGCAGGCCAAGAAACGCCTGACGGCGATGCCCCGCCTGCAGAAACTCGCCCACGGCATCACCTCCATCGCCCCGCTGGGCGCCGGCATGGTGACCGGCACGGCGGAGCAGCACCCGCTGTTCAACCTGGTCATATCCAACGTGCCGGGTTCGCGGGAGACGCTGTACCTGAACGGCGCCCGGCTCGACGAGATGTACCCGGTGTCCATCCCCACGCACTACCTGGCACTGAACATCACCATCAGTGGGTACGCCGACCACCTGGGGTTTGGCTACATCGCCTGCCGGCGGTCGGTGCCGGCCTTGCAGCGCATGCTGGACTACACCCGCAATGCCATTGTGGAGCTGGAGACGGCGCTGGGCATCGGCACGCCCACCGTGCCTGCGCGCAAGCGTGCAGCGGTCAAGCGCAAACCCCTAAAATCCCGGGTTGCAACCGACTGACCTATGACCACAACTGCAGGCACCCCTCCCC
>JBAQKO010000096.1:0-1897 GCA_049301075.1 Rhodoferax sp. | reverse complement strand
GAAAGCTGGTGCACCGTCGGCCCCATGGCGTGGTGCTGCGCCGTGGCGTTGGGGGGTTCATCAGCCGTTTTCTGCGGCCGACGGTCAATGCCCGCATTGTGGCCAAGAGTTTGCTGGTGGGTGGCGTGGGCGTGATCGCCGGAGCGTTGGCTGCCGGCGGGCCGTCGACGGTCTGGTCGCCCCAGTTTGCGGGCGCGGTGATGCTGACACTGGGTGTGGGCCTGCTGGTTGCCTGGCGGGTGTATGCGTTGACGACCCGGCCGTTGCAGAAATTGCTCGCGTTTGCCAACAGCATGGCGGCGGGGGATTTGACCCGGGAAATGCACAGCAGCCAGGGCGGTGCGTATGGCCGCCTGGATCGGGCACTCAATCAGCTCAAGGTCAATATTCGCTCCATCGTGGGGGATGCCCGCACGGAAGTGGTTCGCATGGAGAGTGCCACAGCCAGCATTGCCAGTGGCAGCCAGGACCTGTCCGCGCGCAACGAGTCCCAAGCTGCCAGCCTGGAGGAGACGGCCGCGGCCATCGCCCAGCTGGCGGGCAATGTGCAGCAGACGGCGACGGCGGCAGGCCAGGCGACGGCACTGGCCACCGAAGCCACCCGCATTACGCAGCGTGGCAACGAGGCATTGCAAGCCGTCACCCGCACCATGCAGGACATCAATGATTCGTCGCAGCGGATTGGGGAAATCATCCAGCTGATCGATGGCATCGCGTTCCAGACCAACATCCTGGCGCTCAACGCGGCGGTCGAAGCTGCGCGCGCGGGGGTGCAGGGGCGGGGCTTTGCCGTGGTGGCGACGGAAGTGCGCAGCCTGGCCGGGCGTTCGGCCGATGCAGCCCGGGAGATCAAGCAACTGATTCTGGATTCCGCCCACAAGATTGAAACCGGGACCCGGCTCACCCACGGCGCCCGCAGCACGATGGATGAGGCGGTGGAGGCATCGCGCCAGGTCAGCACCCACATGGCCGATATCCAGCGTGCCGTCGAAGAGCAGAGCAGCGGCATTGTGCAGATCAATGCGGCGCTGAACCACATTGAAGAGCTGACGCAGAAAAACAATGCCCTGGTACATGCCCTGGCCGACTCGTCCGCCGCGCTGGACATCCAGTCCCACGCGGTGGTCGATTCCATGCGCGTGATCCGGCTGACCCCGTCCGACGTGGTGGTGGATTTCAATGCGGTGGCGTTGCGTCGGGCCATGAAGGAAAAGAAGGCGCTGCCATTGCCCGCTGGGCGCGAGGTGTCGCGCAGGAGTCCGCAGATCGGTCGTGTCACTCCGATTAAAGTGATGTAATCGATCAAAACACATTCAAGCATGGTTGATACGAAAAACATGGTCGAAGAGCTCAAGAGCAAGCCCTACCTCACCCCCAACGAGGTGGCCCAGTGGATGATGGTGTCACCCATCACGGTCCGGGGCTGGGCGCAAAAGGGGATGCTGCAGGCGGAGGTGACGCCGGGCGGGCATCGGCGTTTCCGCCGGGAAGAAGTCGAGCGCTTCGCCCGCCAGTGGAACCCGGTGGGAAACCGCGGGCCGCTGCGGGTACTCATCGTGGATGACGACAAATCGGTGGTTGGCTTCCTGAAGGAACTGCTGGAGGGGGCGACGGACCCGGTCACCGTGGAAGTCGCCCACGGCGGGTTCGAGGCCGGGCGCAAGGTGCATGCATTCACGCCCGATATCGTCTTGCTCGATTACATGATGCCCGGCATCCGGGGGCCGGAAGTCTGCCGGCAAATCAAGCAGATTCCGGGTTTGGCCAATGTTCGGGTGATTGGCATGAGCGGCTTCCTGAGCCCGGAGAATGAGGCCGAAATGATCGCTGCGGGGGCCGAGTGTTGCTTGACCAAACCGCTGGACACGTCACGGTTGTTGACCTTGATGGGCATAGA
>JBAQKO010000095.1:0-1835 GCA_049301075.1 Rhodoferax sp. | reverse complement strand
GAGTTGCGCCCCGGGGCGCAGCCGGGCAAAGGGGCCGATCAGTGCGCCCGGGCCCACGCGCACGCCCAGCTTCTCGCCGTCAATGTGGGTAAAGGGATGAATCACCGCACCGGCTTCAATCACGGCGTTGGCGATCACGCAGTTGGCGCCAATCTGCACGCCTTC
Organism: Rhodoferax sp.; assembly: GCA_049301075.1. Lineage (GTDB taxonomy): Bacteria > Pseudomonadota > Gammaproteobacteria > Burkholderiales > Burkholderiaceae_C > Allorhodoferax. The sequence continues at coordinate 1,670 of JBAQKO010000095.1, read as the reverse complement.
GCCCAGGGTCACGCGGCCTTCGAACACGCAGTTCACGTCGATGGCCACATCCTGCGCGCACTGCAGCTCGCCGCGCACGTCCAGGCGTGCCGGGTCGGCCAGGCGCACGCCCTGCTCCATCAGTTGCAGGGCCACGCGCCGCTGGTACGCCCGCTCCAGTTCGGCCAGTTGCACGGGGCTGTTGACGCCGGCCACCTGCACGGCGTCGTCGATCTTGTGCGCCACCACGGGCACGCCATCGGCCACGGCCAGCTTCACCACGTCGGTCAGGTAGTACTCGCCCTGGGCATTGCGGTTGTCCAGGCGGGCCAGCCAGCCCTTGAGCAGGCGGGCCGGCGCAGCCATGATGCCGCTGTACACCTCGCGGATGGCGCGTTGCTCGGGCGTGGCGTCTTTCTGTTCAGCAATGGCGCGCACGGCGCCTTGCGGGCCGCCCTCGCGCACGATGCGGCCGTAGCCCGTGGGGTCGGCAAAGTCAATCGTCAGCAGGGCCAACCGGTCGCCGCCGCTGGCTTGCACCAAGGCGCGCAGGGTGTCGATCTGGGTCAGCGGCACATCACCCGAGAGCACCACCACCACACCGTCGTCGGCCAGCACCGGCACCGCCTGCTGCACCGCGTGTCCGGTTCCCAGCTGAGGTTCCTGCCGCACAAAATTCAGTGCCAATGGGGCTGCAGCGCCCGTGTTACCTGCGCAGGCTGCTTCCACTTCCATAGCGCCGTGGCCGGTGATGACCACCGCCTTGCGCGCCTGCAGCGCAGCGGCCGTATCCAGCACGTGGCGCAGCAGGGGCCGCCCCGCCAGCGGATGCAGCACCTTGGGCAAGCGGCTTTTCATGCGCGTTCCCTTGCCCGCCGCCATAATGACCACGTCCACCGCGGCTTGTGTACCTGCGGCCTGTGTTGTGTGTATCGCTGATGTCACTTGCATGTCCCTTTTGAAGCGTTCTGGTCTGCGTAGCTGGGTCCGATGGGGGTCCATTATCGGCGCGCTGCTGGTCGCCCTGTCGCTGGGCGGCTGCAGCGCGGTTCGCCTGGGCTACAGCAACGCGCCCCACCTGGCCTATTGGTGGCTGGACCGGTATTTTGATTTTGACAGCAGCCAGGGCGACCGCCTGCGCGCCGAGCTGGATGCCACCCTCGACTGGCACCGGCAGCAGGAACTCCCCCTGCTGGCGCAGCAGTTCGACCGCCTGCAGAGCGAGGCCGCCCGGCCCGTGACCGCCACGCAGCTGTGCACCGTGTACGCCAGCCTGCGCGAGCGGGCCGAAGCGCCCCTGTGGCATCTGGCCCCCACCCTGGCGGCCCTGGCCCCCAGCCTGCAAAAGGCCCAGCTGGAACACCTGGCCCGGGAATACGAAAAACGCAACCGGGAATGGCGCGACGAATGGATGGACGGCCCGCCCGCCGAGCGCCTGGAGCAGCGGGTGAAACAGCTGGTAGAGCGCGCCGAGTCGTTCTACGGCACCCTCAGCGAGCCCCAGCGCAACGCCATCACGGCCGTGATCCGCCAGTCCGGCTATGACCCCGCCGTCCAGTACCGCGAACGGCTGCTGCGCCAGCAGGACACGCTGCAGACACTGCGCGGCCTGGTCAGCAACCCACCCACGGCACTGCGCGCCCAGGCCGAGATCCAGGCCTTGCTGGAGCGCACCCTGCATTCTCCCGACC
>JBAQKO010000094.1:0-4851 GCA_049301075.1 Rhodoferax sp. | reverse complement strand
GCCTTGGTTAAACGCTTCTTCTTCAATCATTTCGATGGCCATGTTGTTCTCCTGAAGTTTCAATAAATCTGTTAACGCAGTTGCTGGTATGTTTTTGTGTATCGCGGCGGTCTATGCCGGCGGATCGACGCATCGCCATCGCCAATGGGGACTTCCCCGCGCCAGCCAAGTCTTGTGTTCCATGGTCAGAAGTTCCCGATGAACCAGTCTTTGACCTGGCCGAGTGCGGTCTTCATGGAGCCGTTCTTCTGCGCCACCTTGTAGCCGCGCATGCGCGCCAGGCGGGCCTCTTCCAGCAGGCCCATGACCGTAGCGGCGCGCGGCTGGGCCACCATGTCCGACAGGGCGCCGGTGTATTTGGGGATACCGCGGCGCACGGGCTTGAGGAAGATGTCCTCGCCCAACTCCACCATGCCCGGCATGACGCAGCTGCCACCCGTGAGCACGATGCCCGAGGACAGCACCTCTTCGTAACCGGACTCGCGCATGACCTGGTTGACCAGGGAGAAAATTTCCTCGATGCGCGGCTCGATCACGCCAGCCAGCGCCTGGCGGCTGAGCATGCGCGGGCCGCGGTCGCCCAAGCCGGGCACTTCGACCTGCGTTTCCGGGTCCACCAGCAACTGCTTGGCGTGGCCGCTTTCGACCTTGATGTCCTCGGCGTCCTTGGTCGGCGTGCGCAAGGCCATGGCAATGTCGCTGGTGATCAGGTCGCCGGCAATCGGGATCACGGCCGTGTGACGGATGGCGCCGTTGGTGAAGATGGCGATATCGGTGGTGCCGGCACCGATGTCCACCAGCGCCACGCCCAGCTCGCGCTCGTCTTCGGTCAGCACCGACAGGCTGGAGGCCAGCGGATTGAGCATGAGCTGCTCCACCTCCAGGCCACAGCGGCGCACGCACTTGATGATGTTCTCGGCCGCGCTCTGCGCGCCGGTCACGATGTGCACCTTGGCCTCCAGGCGGATGCCGCTCATGCCAATGGGCTCGCGCACGTCCTGGCCGTCAATGATGAATTCCTGCGGCTCCACCAGCAAGAGGCGCTGGTCGGTCGAAATGTTGATGGCCTTGGCCGTCTCCACTACCCGGGCCACGTCCGCTGGCGTCACTTCGCGGTCTTTCACCGCCACCATGCCGCTGGAGTTCAGGCCGCGGATGTGGCTGCCGGTGATGCCGGTGTAGACCCGGGTGATCTTGCAGTCGGCCATCAGTTCCGCTTCGCGCAACGCCTGCTGGATGCTTTGCACCGTGGCGTCGATGTTCACCACCACGCCGCGCTTGAGGCCGTTGCTGGGCGCCACACCCAGGCCGGCCAGCTTGAGTTCGCCCCCCGGCAAGACCTCGGCCACCACCACCATGACTTTGGCGGTTCCGATGTCCAGTCCGACGACCAGGTCTTTGTATTCTTTTGCCATATGGATTCCTGCAGAGTCCTTTTTCCGTTACTTCTTGGGGCCAGTGGCTGCCAGCGTGCTCACGCCGCGCAGCCGGATGGCATACCCGTTTTCATGTCGCAAATCCGCTGACTCCACGGCATTGGCATGCCGTGCGTAGCGGGAGGTCACCTGGGTGAGGGTCTGGAGGAAGCGCTGCACACGCGCGACAATGTCAGCCGTCTCGCCCCGCCCCAGTTCAATGACGGCGCCCGATTCCAGATGGACCCGCCAGCTGCCGCCGCCCGAGAGCTCCAGCTGTTCGATCGGCAACTCCATCGGTTCAAACAGCGGTGCCAGGGTCCGGTACATGGCCAGCACTTCGGCGCTGCGGCCTTCCGGGCCGCTGAGTTGGGGCAATGCCTCCTGCTCCACCTCCCCCACGTTGGCCTCGAACACTTCGCCATAGCTGTTGATCAAGCGGACCTCACCATCGCCGCCCCAATAGGCCACCGGCCGGTGCTCCTGCAGCACCACCTGCAGACGGTTCGGGAAATCGCGCCGCACCACGGCCTGGCGCACCCACGGCACCGACTCGAAGACCGCCCGCACGCGGGCCAGGTCCACACTGAAGAAGGTCCCGGTCAGGCGGGGGGTCACGTTGGCACGCAGCGTGAGCAGGTTGTTGTGCTGGACATCGCCACTGACCGCGATGGCGCGAATGTCAAAGACCGGCATGCGGGCCACCCAGCGGGCCAAGGCAACCGCGCCCAGGACGGCAAACGTCAGCAACAGGACCGCTGCGGTCATGTTCATGAGCTTGACATCCAGGGGGGTCGCCTCGGCACGGTTCATGCGCGGGCCCCTCCGTCCAGGTCGGTGTGCTGCAGCAGTTGCACGCACAGGTCTTCGTAGCTGATACCGGCGGCCCGGGCCGACATGGGCACCAGCGAATGCCCGGTCATGCCCGGCGAGGTGTTGATTTCCAGCAGGTAGGGCTTGCGGGTCCGGGCATCGATCATCACGTCGGCCCGCGCCCAGCCGCGGCACCCCAACACCTGGTAGGCCTTGCAGACCATGGCCGCAATGGCATCTTCCTCGCCGGCGGGCAGGCCGGCGGGAACCAGGTACTGCGTGGTGTCGGTGAAGTACTTGTTCTGGTAATCGTAGTTGCCGTCGGGCGCCACGATGCGGATGACGGGCAGCGCCCGCGGCTGGTCCGTGGGGCCCAGCACGGGGCAGGTCACTTCGTCGCCGGCAATGAACTGCTCGCACAGCACCATGGGATCGTGCTGCGCCGCCGCGGCATACGCGGCCTCGCACTGGTCGGCGGACATCACCTTGGTAAAGCCGATGGAGGAGCCTTCGCGCGCGGGCTTGACGATCATGGGCGCCCCCAGTTCGGCAAAAGCCGCGCGGGTTTCCGCCGCGCTGTGCACCTGGCTCCAGGCCGGGGTGGACAGGCCCTCAAAGCGCCAGATGCGCTTGGTCATGACCTTGTCCATGGAGATGCTGGACGCCATGACGCCCGAGCCGGTGTAGGGAATACCCAGCAGTTCCAGCGCCCCCTGCACCGTGCCGTCTTCCCCATGGCGGCCGTGCAGGGCAATGAAGCAGCGCGTGAAGCCTTCGCGCTTGAGCGCATCCAGATCCCGCTCGGCCGGATCGAACGCGTGGGCGTCCACCCCCCGGGACAGCAATGCCTTGAGCACGCCGTTGCCCGACATCAGGGACACCTCGCGCTCGGCCGAGGTTCCGCCCATCAGGACGGCGACCTTGCCCAACGCGGCTCCCGCAGCCGGGGACGATCCGGCAGCATGTACATTTGCGTCCAATTGGCTCATGACCCTTGTCCCTTCTGCGCAGGCTGCTCATTTTTTTGCAGCAAATCGACGACCTTGGCCGGCACGGCGCCGATGGAGCCGGCCCCCATGCTGAGCAGTACGTCACCCGGTCGGGCGTTGTCCACGATGGCCTGCGGCATGGCGGCAATGTCATCGACAAAAATCGGCTCCACCTTGCCGGCAATGCGCAGCGCCCGCGCCAGCGAGCGGCCGTCGGCCGCCACGATAGGCGCCTCGCCCGCGGCATACACCTCGCCCAGCAGCACCGAGTCGGCCTGGCCAATCACCTTGACGAAGTCTTCAAAGCAGTCGCGGGTGCGCGTGAAGCGGTGCGGCTGGAACGCCAGCACCAGGCGGCGCCCCGGAAAGGCTCCGCGCGCGGCCGCCAGTGTGGCGGCCATTTCCACCGGGTGGTGGCCGTAGTCGTCGATCACGGTGAGTACGCCACCGGCGGGCAGGGGCAGATCCCCGTAGCGCTGGAAACGCCGGCCCACGCCGCGGAACTCGGCCAGCGCCTTCACCACGGCCGCATCGGCGATGTTCAACTCCACCGCCACGGCGATGGCCGACAGGGCATTGAGCACGTTGTGGCGTCCCGGCAGGTTGAGCACCACCTCCAGGTCGGGCAGCACCACGCCATTGCGGCGCTGCACGGTGAAATGCATCTGGCCGCCCATGGCACGCACGTCCACGGCGCGCACCTGGGCACCTTCGTTGAAGCCGTAGCTGGTGATGGGACAGGTCACCTGCTCGGATATTTCCCGCACGGCGGCGTCATCGGTGCACAGGATGGCGGTGCCGTAAAACGGCATGCGGTGCAGGAAGTCAACGAACGCCTTCTTCAGCTTGCCGAAGTCGTGGCCATAGGTTTCCATGTGATCGGCGTCGATGTTGGTCACCACGGCCATCACCGGCAACAGGTTCAGGAAGGAGGCGTCCGACTCGTCCGCCTCCACCACGATGTGGTCGCCTTGCCCCAGGCGGGCGTTGGTGCCGGCGCTGTTGAGGCGTCCGCCAATCACGAACGTGGGGTCCAGGCCGGCCTCGGCCAGCACGCTGGCCACCAGGCTGGTGGTGGTGGTCTTGCCGTGGGTGCCGGCAATGGCAATGCCCTGCTTCAGGCGCATCAGCTCGGCCAGCATCAGGGCGCGCGGCACCACGGGAATGTGCATGGCCCGGGCACGGATGACCTCCGGGTTGTCGGCCTGCACCGCCGTGGACGTCACCACCGCGTCGGCGCCCGCCACGTGTTCGGCCGCATGGCCCACGTACGTCTGGATGCCCAGCGTGGCCAGGCGCTTGAGCGTGGCGCTGTCAGACAGATCGGAGCCGGAGATGGTGTAGCCCAGGTTGCACAGCACCTCGGCAATGCCGGACATGCCAGAGCCGCCCACGCCGACAAAATGGATGTGTTTGATTGCGTGTTTCATCGGGCCAGTTCCTCGCAGGCGGAGACCACCGCATCCGTTGCATGAATTTGTTGCAGCTTTTTGGCCTGCAGCGCCCGTTGCAACAGCGCAGGTCGCTCTGTTTTTTGTAGCAAATCGGCCAGCACCCCAGGGGTCAGGCCGGTTTGGGGCAGCAGCCAGCCAGCGCCTTGCTCCACCAGGAAGGCGGCGTTGTGGGTCTGGTGG
>JBAQKO010000093.1:0-11420 GCA_049301075.1 Rhodoferax sp. | reverse complement strand
GGGTGGGGGCATACCACCGGGAGGCGGCCCGCCGGCGCCATGGGGACCGGAGGGGCGTCCGGCTTCAAACTCGGCCTTGCTCAGGCTGCCGTTGCCGTCGGTGTCGAGCTGCGCGAACTTTTCAGTGCTGCTGGATGCGCTGCTGCTGGACGACGCGCCGGATGCGCCGTTCGCCGACATCTTGTCCATGAGCGTCTGCATTTCCGCCTGGCTGACGCTGCTGTCGCCGTCGGTGTCCACCTTGGAAAACAGGTCATCGCCCGCGCTGTCCTGGCTGCTCTCGCTGGCGCGTGACTGTGCAAAGTCCATGGTGGAAGGGGGTGGCGGCAGGATGCTTTGCATGCCCTGGGCCAGCTCGTCGGACGACAGCTTGCCGTCTGCGTTGCTGTCCATTTGCGAGAACAGCTTTTCGGAGTCGGTGCTGGAAACCGTGCTGCCGGTTTTTTGGGTCATGTCGGCCAGCATGGTTTGCAGTTCCGTTTGGTCCACGCTGCCGCTGCTGTCGGCGTCGACTTTGGCAAACATTTTGGCCTGCATCTGACTGCGGTGGGTGTTCAGGGCGGCCCAGGGGTTGCCTGAGCTGCTGGCCCCGGTGATGGTGCTCATAGCTGCGTTCCTTTCTTGTCCAGAGTGGGTAAGGTGCCACCCGCGCCGCAGGGACGGAAGGTGACCAGACCATTCTTGAGGCTGCCGGTTAACCGGGTTTGTCTGCTGTGTACCAAAGCGGATACAAAACAGGCGTCTAACAGCCGAAAAGCGGGCAGGAACCTGGCCAGTTCGGCGCTTAAGCGCCGGGGGCGCTGCCTACACTGTTTGGCACTATGGCCCCTCTTGCGCAGATTCTCATCGTGGACGATGACGTGGAAATCACCCGTCTGCTGTGCGACTACCTCAGCCGCTTTGGCTATGTCGCCCACGCGGCGGGCGATGGCCCGGAGATGCGCCGCCAGCTGGCCCTGCACCCCGTGGATCTGGTGGTGATGGACGTGATGCTGCCTGGCGCCGACGGCCTGGCACTGGCGCGCGAAGTGCGCCAGCAGTCGGTCATGCCCATCATCATGCTGACGGCGCGCTCAAACCACTACGACCGGGTGCTGGGCCTGGAAAACGGCGCCGACGACTACATGAGCAAGCCCTTCGAGCCGCGTGAACTGGTGGCGCGCATCCAGACGGTGCTGCGCCGCTCCACGACTCCGCAGGACGGCGCAGTGGACCCCGCGCGCAGCGAGGTGGTCTGCTTTGACGGCTGGGAGTTGCGCCGCGAGGACCGTTGCCTGCGGTCCCCTGCAGGGCTGGTGGTGGCCCTGTCCAATGCCGAGTTCCGCCTGCTGTGCACCTTTCTGCAAACACCGCGACGCCTGTTCAGCCGCGACCAGCTGATGGAACAGGCACGCGGGCGTGCGATGGATTCCTTTGAGCGCAGCATCGACCTGCTGGTGTCCCGCCTGCGTCAAAAACTGGGGGGCGAGTCGGCTGCTCCCAGCATGATCAAGACCGTGCGCGGCGCCGGCTACCTCTTTAACGTGCAGTCGGTGCAGGGCCGCTCGGTGTGGCACGGCTGATTCCCCGCACGCTGTTTGGCCGGCTGGCTTTGCTGCTGTTTGTGGCCGTGCTGGCCAGCCACGTGCTGGCACTGACGCTGATGTTCGAGGTGCTGGGGCCGCCGCCCCACGGACCCGGCCCGAACCCCGGGCCCCCGCCTGGCGGTCCGCCCCCTTTGTTTCACCTGGGGCTGTGGCTGGACATTGGCGTGCGCCTGACGGCGCTCATGATTGCGGCCTGGATCGGTGCCCGCTGGCTGTCGCAGCCGGTGCTGCGTCTGGCCAGTGCCGCGCGTGACCTGGGGCGCGACATCCACGGCCCACCGCTGCTGGAGGACGGCACCGACGAGTGCCGGGAGGCCACGCGGGTTTTCAACCAGATGCAGGCGCAAATTTGCCGTCAGCTCAGTGAGCGCGACAACTTTGTGGCCGCCGTGTCCCATGACCTGCGCACGCCGTTGACGCGCATGGCCTTGCGCGCCGAGACGCTGGCGGATGCCGACCAGCGGCATCAATTCGGGCGGGACATCTACGAGATGAACACCATGATCACCTCCACGCTGGACTACTTGCGCGGTGCGGCCGAGCCGGAGCCTTTTGTGCTGCTGGACCTGCCGTCCCTGCTGCACACAGTGGCGGACGATCAGCAGGCCTGCGGACATCCGGTACGGGTAGTGGAGGCGGATGCGTCGCGCGCCAGCCTGTCACTGCGCACGCAGGCATCGGCCTTGCGCCGCTGTGTGGGCAACCTGGTGGACAACGCGGTGCGCTACGGCGGCCATGCCGATATTGCCTGGCGTGCGGCGCCCCACCAGGTTTGCATTGAAGTGCGTGACGGCGGCCCCGGCATTGCCGACGACGAACTGGATAAGGTGCTGGCGCCGTTCTACCGGGTAGAGGGCTCACGCAACCGCAGCAGTGGGGGCGTCGGGCTGGGTTTGTCGATTGCCAGCGACATTGCCCGTCGCCTGCAGGGTCAACTGACCCTGCGCAATGGTGCGGCGGGCGGGTTGGTGGCGACGCTGACGCTGCCGCGCTAGCGGCCAGCTTCCTCCGGCAGTCGGGTGAAGCGGGGCTGCGCGATGCCGTCGATCACCACCGTTTCCTCAAACATGGCAGCAGGGCGCACCCACAGGCCGTGTTCGCCATACAGTGCCCGGTACAGGGTCATCGGTTCCAGCGTTTCGCTGTGGCGCACGGTGTCCAGCACCTGGTAGAGCTGGCCTTTGTAGTGGCGGTACCGTCCGGGTGGAGTGGGGGCCAGGGGAGGTAATTTTTCTGTACTCATGGGACAATCGTAGGCTATGCATCCAAAAGCCCTGTTAGACGCCTGTTCCGAGTTGGTCCGGCTCACCCTCAAATTCGACCATCCTGCCGACGCCATCGTGTCGCGCTTCTTCCGGGACAACCGGGGGCTGGGGCCACGCGAGCGCGCCACGCTGGCCGAGACGGTGTACACCGTGCTGCGCAAGAAGCTCCTGTTTGACCACCTTGCGCCCTCGGGCAGCGGCCCCAAGGAGCGCCGTCTGGCGATTCTGGGCTTTTATGGTCCCGGTGACTTTCTGCGCAGTGCGCTGACCGACCAGGAAAAGAACTGGCTGGACCAGTGCGAAAAGGTCAGCCCCAATGACCTGATGGAGCGCCACCGCCACAACCTGCCCGAGTGGCTGGTGCAGCCGCTCAAGGACCAGTTGGGCGACGAATTCTGGCCGCTGGTGGAAAACCTCAACAAGGGTGCCGGACTGGACCTGCGCGTCAACACCTTCAAGGCCAAGCGGGCCGATGTGCAAAAGGAGCTGGCCAAGGCTGGCATCAAGGCCGTCAATACGCCGTATTCGCCGTGGGGCTTGCGCATTGCCGGCAAACCCGCGCTGAACAAGAACGAGGCGTTCATGCGCGGTGAGTTCGAGGTGCAGGACGAAGGCTCGCAGCTGCTGTCGATGCTGCTGGACGCCAAGCGTGGCGAGATGGTGGTGGACTTTTGCGCCGGCGCTGGCGGCAAGACCCTGGCCATTGGCGCGGCCATGCGCAGCACCGGGCGCCTGTATGCGTTCGACACCTCGGCCCACCGCCTGGACGCCTTCAAGTCGCGTCTCAAACGCAGCGGCCTGTCCAATGTGCACCCTGCAGCGATTGCGCATGAGCGCGATGACCGGGTCAAGCGCCTGACCGGCAAGATGGATCGCGTGCTGGTGGACGCTCCGTGTACCGGCTTGGGCACCTTGCGCCGCAATCCGGACCTGAAATGGCGCCAGAACCTGCAGGCCGTCGAAGAAATGGCCGTCAAGCAGGCGGCCATCCTGCAAAGCGCCTCCCGCATGCTCAAACCGGGCGGGCGGCTGGTGTACGCCACCTGCAGCATCCTGCCGCAGGAAAACGAGGCCATTGCCGACGCCTTCTCCGCAGCCAACCCCGATTTCGTGCCGCTGCCGGCCGGTGAGGTGCTGACCGGGCTCAAGGTCGAGCAGGCGGCCCAGTTGTGCAGTGGCGGTGAAAACGGCCAGCTGTACCTGCGCCTGTGGCCGCACCGCCATGCGACGGACGGCTTTTTTGCCGCTATTTGGCAGAAAAAATAACTATCTTGACGGAAATAAGCGGCTTTTGACTTGAAAAGCCCTGATTTCGCCAAATCTTTTCAGAGTGCCTACCATGCAGGATGGCAACGCGCGGTGATGCCCGGCGTTGAGGCGTCCTGCTTTTTTCATCGAGAGAGTAATTGACCATGTTGTTACCGGATTGGGCTGTGCTGAACGCAGCCATTGAATGGCTTGCCCACGGCCTGTGGGACCTGCGCTGGTGGCAGCTGGTGCTGCTGACCCTCGCCATGACCCACGTCACCATGGTCAGCGTTACGGTGTTTCTGCACCGGCACCAGGCGCACCGCGCGCTGGACTTGCATCCCATCGCTTCGCATTTCTTCCGCGCCTGGCTGTGGTTGACGACCGGTCAGGTGACCAAGGAGTGGGCGGCCATTCACCGCAAGCACCACGCCAAGTGTGAGCAGGCCGAGGACCCGCACAGCCCGCACGTCCACGGCATCCGGACTGTGTTGCTGCAGGGGGCCGAGTTGTACCGCGCCGAATCCCGAAACCAGGACACCCTGACCCGTTTCGGCCACGGCACCCCCAATGACTGGATCGAGCGCACGCTGTACACGCGCCATTCTTCGCTGGGCGTGAGCCTGATGCTGGTGATCGACCTGGCCTTGTTTGGCGCCGCCGGTCTGGCGGTGTGGGCGGTGCAGATGGCGTGGACGCCGGTCATGGCGGCCGGCATCATCAATGGGGCGGCGCACTACTGGGGTTACCGCAACTTTGAGGCCGCCGACGCCAGCACCAATATCTCGCCCTGGGGCATTCTCATAGCCGGCGAGGAGTTGCACAACAACCACCATACCTATCCCACATCGGCCAAGCTGTCCGTCAAACCGTATGAGCTGGATATCGGCTGGGTGTACATCCGCCTGATGCAGAAACTCGGTTTGGCCACGGTGAAGAAAACTCCGCCCCGTGCAGCCTTTGGCGCCATTCGTCCGGTGGCCGACGAGAAGACGCTGGAAGCGCTGATTGCCAACCGCTATGAAATCATGGCCCGCTACGCCAAGGGCGTGCGCCAGGCGGCCCGTGACGAGTTGCGGGCCATGCAGGCCCGCAGTGCCGACGCCGCCGTCATCCAGGCCACCCGGCGCTGGATGCACCGTGATGTGGAGAAGGTGCCCGCGTCCGTCGCCCCCGAGCTGGCCCTGGCCCGTGCGGCATCGCCCCTGCTCGACCAGATGGTCACCATGCGCGAAGAATTGCGCCAGCTGTGGCTCAACACCTCGGTGTCGCGCGAGCAGCTGACGGCCGATCTGCAGGCTTGGTGCCAGCGCGCCGAAGCGAGCGGCATTGCGGTCCTGCGTGAGTTTTCCATGAAGTTGCGGGCCGCCCGCATGGCGTAGGCGGCGTGGCGTCAGACCGGATCGGCCGCGTCCGACGGTTTTTTGACCAGCGTGTATTGCGGGTGCTGCCCGGTGAGCAGCAGGAACATCGCAAACACCGGACCTTGCATGTTGCGGTCGTCGGACGGGCTTTCCAGGGCTTGCCAGGTTCTCGACTGGACGCCGCCCCGGCTGCCGGTCTGCAGGGCGTAACCCATCAGTTCGGCCGCCTGGGCCTGGCTTAGTCCTGCCGCCACGCGTGCGGCCTTGAGTTCGTCGCCGCTGGGGACGGGCATGGGGAGTGGGATGATCGCGCGCATGGATGTGCTGTGGTCAGGGGTGGGTGAGCGCCCTATGGTAGCGCGCGCAACCCCCATCAGCCGGCGCCCAGTCGCGCATTCACCTGGGCGGCGTCCAGCGTGTCAAATACCATGTTGTGTTGGTGGGTGAGCGGTCCGCCACCCGGGATGACGTCACCCGCCGGGTCATACCCGATGGCCTTGAACTTCCAGCGCCCCTGGATCCACTTCAGGTTGCCCACATGCTCTCCCTGCGCGGTTTCCACGCAGTACACGAGATCGTTGAAGCGGCGGAGTGTGAGCGGTGTCATGGAGCCTGATTATTGCGGACACAAAAAAGCCCGAACGTGTCGGGCTTTTTTTGTGGGCAGGAGGCTGAATTACTTCAGCTTCATTTCCTTGTAGTCCACATGCTTGCGAGCCTTGGGATCAAATTTCTTGATCAGCATTTTCTCGGGCATGGTCTTCTTGTTCTTGCTGGTGGTGTAGAAGTGACCGGTGCCAGCAGTAGATTCCAGCTTGATTTTTTCGCGTCCGCCTTTGGTTGCCATGGTGCTGCTCCTTAAGCTTGGCCACGTGCGCGCAGGTCTGCGAGCACAGAATCAATACCGTTCTTGTCGATCAGACGCAGGGCTGCGCTGGACACGCGCAGGCGAACCCAGCGGTTTTCAGTCTCGACCCAGAAACGGCGGTATTGCAGGTTCGGCAGGAACCGGCGCTTGGTTTTGTTGTTGGCGTGGGAAACGTTGTTCCCGACCATCGGGCCTTTGCCCGTAACTTGACATACGCGTGCCATGAGGACACTCCGATACTTCTTAAACGGCTATTACTGGCGACCGGTTGCCTGAAAACAGGGCCTGTCCGGTCTCGCTCTAGCCTCACCTCGCCAATGAAAAAGGGTGGCGGTAACCCCCCGCCAATCACTTGGCGGTGTCTGCTATTGAGTCCAAGCCCTCACGGGCAAGATTCAGCAAAGCCTTGGATTATAGCGAATTTCCGCAGGAGCGGTCTATTCTTGTTCCAGGAAGCGCTGGGCGTCCAGCGCCGCCATGCAGCCGGTGCCGGCGCTGGTGATGGCCTGGCGGTACACGTGGTCCTGCACGTCACCCGCGGCAAAGACGCCGGGCACGGAGGTTTGCGTGGCAAAGCCCTTGAGGCCGCCCTGCGTGACGATATAGCCGCCGTCCATCTCCAGCTGGTCCTTGAAAATGTCGCTGTTGGGGGCGTGGCCAATGGCAATGAAGCAGCCGTTGAGAGTCAGGTCTTCCAGGGAGCCGTCCTGTACGTTCTTCAGGCGTATGCCGGTGACGCCCGAGGCGTCGCCCAGCACCTCTTCCAGTGTGCGGAAGGTCTTGAGTTCAATCTTGCCGGCAGCCACTTTTTCCATCAGCTTGTCGATGAGGATGGGCTCGGCCTTGAACTTGTCGCGCCGGTGCACCAGAACCACCTTGCTGGCAATGTTGGACAGGTACAGCGCCTCTTCCACCGCTGTGTTGCCGCCGCCCACTACGCAGACAGGCTGGTCGCGGTAGAAAAAGCCGTCGCATGTGGCGCACCCCGAGACACCGCGGCCCATGAAGGCGGTCTCGCTGGGCAGGCCCAGGTACTTGGCCGATGCGCCGGTGGCAATGATCAGGGAGTCGCAGGTGTAGGTGCCGCTGTCACCGGTCAGGGTGAAAGGGCGCTTGGACAGGTCCACGGCGCTGATGTGGTCGAACACGATCTCGGTCTTGAAGCGCTCGGCATGCTCCAGAAAGCGCTGCATCAGGTCCGGGCCCTGCACGCCATGCACGTCGGCCGGCCAGTTATCCACCTCGGTGGTGGTCATCAGCTGGCCGCCCTGCGCCATGCCGGTCACCAGCATCGGGCTGAGATTGGCGCGCGCGGCGTAGACGGCAGCCGTGTATCCGGCGGGGCCGGAGCCCAGAATCAGAACCTTGGCGTGTTTGGGGTCAGACATTGTGTAACCTTTGTTAGCATAAAACGGGAGCCGGGCCGTGTACATTTGGAGGCAATGCACACCATTTCAGTGCGTGCCCATCCGGCGGTTTGTGAACTGCGCGACCCGGGCACAGACCCGATTGTAAGAAACGCCACATGATCTATATGGAAACCATGGAATGGTAATGTTGAGCAACCTGGATTTGATCCGCAGGGTTCCCCTGTTCGCGGCGCTGACGTCCAAGCAGGCGGAGTCCGTGGCCGATGCGGTTACCAAGCGGCGGTACAAGCGGGGCGAAAGCCTGGTGGAGCAGGGGAAAGTTTCGCATGCCCTGCACATCATCCTGGCTGGCCGCGCCCGTGTGCTGATCACCGACCGCAAGGGCCGCGAGGTCATTCTGGCGACCCTCAAGGCCGGCGACTACATTGGCGAGATGAGCCTGATCGACAACGACGCCCACTCGGCTTCGGCCGTGGCGGAAGTGCAGACCGACGTGCTGTTGCTCGGTCGCGACGATTTCATGCGTTGCCTGGGCGAGAACACCGCCATGGCCCATGCCGTGATGCGCGGCCTGGTGCAGCGCCTGCGCAGCGCTGACCAGAAAATCGGTTCCCTGGCCCTGATGGGCGTTTACGGGCGTGTGGCCACCGTGCTGCTGGAGACTGCCGTGCCCACGGAGAACGGCGAGCGCCTGATCCGCGACAAAATTTCGCGCCAGGACCTGGCCAAAATGGTCGGGGCATCGCGGGAAATGGTCAGCCGGGTGATGAAGGATTTTGAAGAGGGCGGCTTCATCCAGACGCTCGAAGGCGGCGTGGTGCGCGTGTGCGAACGCCGCCGCTCGCCCCGCTGAGGATTCCCGCTCCGGCGTGGCTTGCGTTAAGCTAACCCGGACTGATTTGTGACATGACCTATTCCCTTCATACCCTCCATTCCCCATCGCCTGCGCCAGAACGCGAGCCTACCGGCCTGGGGCGCTTTGCCAGTGAAATCACGCTGATTGCCGGCTTTGTGCTGCTGGCGCTGTGGCTGATCGCCTTGTTGACCTATTCGCCGCAGGATGCGGCCTGGTCCACCTCGGGCGTGGGCCTGCCGGTGCATAACCGGGCCGGGCGCCTGGGCGCCTGGATTGCCGACATCAGTTATTTCCTGTTGGGCTTTTCGGTCTGGTGGTGTGTGGCGGTCTGTGTGCGCCTGTGGCTGGCGGTGCTGGCCAGCCGGCTGCGGGGCGATGCCTCCGGCGTGGCTGCGGTGGCGGCGCCGACGCCGGTGGTTGTGCACCGTGTGGTGTTCTGGGTAGGGCTGGTCTTGCTGCTGTGCGCCAGCACGGGCCTGGAGTGGTCCCGGCTGTACAGCCTGGAGCCGCGCCTGCCGGACCATAGCGGTGGCGCGCTGGGTTACCTGGTGGGGCCGCTGGGGGTGAAGTGGCTGGGTTTTGCGGGCGCGGGCCTGGTGTCGATTGCGCTGGGCGTGATCGGGTCGGCGCTGGTTTTCGGTTTTTCCTGGATGCAGGTGGCCGAACGCATCGGTGCCTGGGTGGATGCCCAGGTGCAGTCGCGGCGCGAGAAACGGGAACTGGCCCAGGACCGGGAGCTGGGGCAGCAGGCGGTGCGTGAGCGGGAAGAAATCCTGCTGGAGGAGCGCGAAGAGATCGAGGTGCACCACCCGCAGCCGGTCTATATCGAACCGGTCATCATGGAGCTGCCGCCCAGCGACCGGGTGGCCAAGGAGCGGCAAAAACCGCTGTTCTCCGAGATGCCCGACAGCAAGCTGCCGCAGGTGAGTCTGCTCGACGGTGCGCAGGCGCGCCAGGAAACCGTGGCGCCCGAGACGCTGGAGATGACCAGCCGCATGATCGAGAAGAAGTTGAAGGACTTCGGCGTGGAGGTGCGCGTGGTGCTGGCCCAGCCCGGTCCGGTCATTACCCGCTACGAGATCGAGCCCGCTACCGGCGTCAAGGGCTCGCAGATCGTGGGCCTGGCCAAGGACCTGGCCCGCAGTTTGAGCCTGGTGTCCATCCGTGTGGTGGAGACCATTCCCGGCAAGAACTACATGGCCCTTGAATTGCCCAACGCCAAGCGCCAAAGCATCAAGTTGTCCGAGATTCTGGGCTCGCAGGTTTACAACGAGGCCAAGTCCATGTTGACCATGGGGCTGGGCAAAGACATCGTCGGTAACCCGGTGGTGGCCGACCTGGCCAAGATGCCGCACGTGCTGGTGGCCGGTACCACCGGCTCGGGCAAGTCGGTCGGTATCAACGCCATGATCCTCTCGCTCTTGTACAAGGCCGAGGCGCGCGATGTGCGCCTCTTGATGATCGATCCCAAGATGCTGGAAATGTCGGTCTACGAAGGCATTCCGCACCTGCTGGCCCCGGTGGTGACCGACATGCGCCAGGCCGCGCACGGCCTGACCTGGTGCGTGGCCGAGATGGAGCGCCGTTACAAGCTCCTGAGCAAGATGGGCGTGCGCAACCTGGCGGGCTACAACCACAAGATCGACGAAGCCACCGCGCGTGGTGAGTTCATCTACAACCCGTTCAGCCTGACCCCCGAAGCGCCCGAGCCGCTGGACCGCCTGCCGCATATCGTGGTGGTGATCGACGAGCTGGCCGACCTGATGATGGTGGTGGGCAAGAAGATCGAGGAACTGATCGCCCGCCTGGCGCAAAAGGCGCGCGCGGCCGGCATCCATTTGATTTTGGCCACGCAGCGCCCCAGCGTGGACGTTATCACCGGCCTGATCAAGGCCAACATCCCCACCCGCATCGCCTTCCAGGTGAGCAGCAAGATCGACAGCCGCACCATCCTCGACCAGATGGGCGCCGAGGCCCTGCTGGGCATGGGCGACATGCTCTACATGCCCAGCGGCACCGGCTTGCCCATCCGCGTGCACGGCGCCTTTGTCAGCGACGAAGAGGTGCACCGCGTGGTGAGCTACCTCAAGAGCCAGGGCGAACCCAACTACATCGAGGGCGTGCTGGAAGGTGGCACGGTCGATGGTGAGGGCGAGCCCGGCATGGACGGCAACGGTGGCGGCGAGAAAGACCCCTTGTACGACCAGGCGGTGGAAGTGGTGCTGAAGAACCGCAAGGCCAGCATCTCGCTGGTGCAGCGCCACCTGAAAATTGGCTACAACCGCGCGGCCCGTCTGGTGGAAGACATGGAGAAGGCCGGCCTGGTCAGCACCATGAGCAGCAGCGGTCAACGCGACATCCTGGTACCGGCACGCGCCGAATGATGGAGATATGAAAAAATTTGCTGCGTTTTTGATAGCTGTCTGCGCAATCACCGCGCAGGCGGGTGGCCTGGAAAGCCTGGAAAATTTCATCAGGACCGTGAAGACCGCGCACACCGACTTCACCCAGGTGGTCACCCTGCCGGCCAGGGAGGGGCAGACCGCCCGCACCAAGACGTCCAGCGGCACCTTCGAGTTCTCTCGCCCCGGGCGTTTCCGGTTCGTCTACCAAAAGCCGTTCCCGCAAACCATCGTGGCCGACGGCCAGACCCTGTGGCTGTATGACGTCGACCTGAACCAGGTCACCGCCCGCAAGCAGGCCCAGGTACTGGGCTCCACGCCGGCGGCGCTCATCGCCTCGGCCTCGGATGTGCGGGCCCTGCAGGCCGATTTTGCGCTGGCCGCCGCGCCCGACCGCGACGGCCTGGAGTGGGTGGTGGCTACGCCCAGGGCCAAGGACAGTTCGCTGCACAGCGTGCGCG
>JBAQKO010000092.1:0-17202 GCA_049301075.1 Rhodoferax sp. | reverse complement strand
ATTTCCTGCTGTGCACTCTCCAACTCCTTTTCGCGCAGGTTGACCGTGAGCCGGCCGGTTTCATTCTGATTGGGCGAGACGAATCCCTGCTGGGCCAGCAATTCGCTGCGCTTGAGTTCGGCCCGGGCCTGCTCCAGCGCGGCCCGGGCACGTGCCACATTGGCCTTGGCGCGCGCCACCGAGGCTTCCATGGCGCCCATGCGCTGGGTTTGTTCATCCCGGGTGCGCTGGTCCAGCAGCGCCGGTGCCTGCGGCCACAGTGTTGCCACCGGCGTGTCGCGCTCCACCGCATCGCCCTGCTTGAGCGTGATACGTGCCACGCGTCCGGTGAGTGGTGTTGAGACGACATAGCGATCCCGCAGGCGGGTCTTGCCATCTTCCTGGACCGTGCGTTCGAACCGGCCCTGGCGCACGGTTGCCAGTTCAACTTCGGTCGCCCGCGGCATGAATGCCCACACCACCAGTGACAGGACGACCACGCCGCCAACGCCCAGTGCCAGTTTGTTCTTCATGTTTTTCCCTGCTTGTTATTCACGTGTTTTCAGTACACCTACCAGATCGAGCGTATCCACGCGACGCCGCACAATCAGCCCGCTAACCACGCCGGCCCCGACCACGCACAGCATGGCATAGGCGTAGGTGGCCGGCTCGATCACCATTGGAAAGAAAAATTCGTCGGTCTTGATCAGGCCCACAATGGTGGATGCCAGTACATAGCCCAGCACCATACCCAACGGAATGGCCAGCGCAATCTCGATGGCGAGTTCCCCCAGCAGGAAGGCCGATACCTCGGTGCGGGTAAAGCCCAACACCCGCAAGCTGGCAAGTTCCCAGGCTCTTTCCGCCAGTGCGATACGGGCATTGTTATAAACCACGCCCACGGCAATGATGGTGGCAAAAACCGACAGAATGCCGCTGAACACTTGGACGTTACGCGCCGTCACTTCCTCAATATTGCTTTGCATGATGGATTTGCTGACCGCCGCCGCCACCCGCGGCAATTCCTTCAGGCGTGCCAGCAATTCCGGCTCATGGCCGCGGTCCACCGCGACCGTGACCTGGTTGACGATGTCGCCTTCGCGCAGCAGCCGGTTCAAGGCGTGCCGCTCGATATAGGCATTCATGCCCATCATCTCGCCCACTGTGCCGGTCACCGGGAGTTCCAGTACCTCGCGTCGCCCTTCCTGCAACTCCACGCGGACCATGTCGCCGGGCTGGACATGCAGCCGTTCGGCCAGCCGGTCGGTCACCAGCAGACCGCCTAGCGACGGTGTGAACACATGGTGCTCCACATCCACGATGCGGTGCAGTTCCGGCTGCATTGGCTTGCCCTGGATGGCGCCACGCCAGCTGTGGTTGGCGTTTACCAGCCGCACGGCAACCGTGCGCACGCTTTCAACGGCCGTCACGTGCGGCAACCGGGCCATGTCATATTCGATGCGTGCCGGGGTCGCTTCCACCAGGCTGATGGAGACATCGCCGCGCAGCACCCGGTTGAACTGGGTGTCCATGAGCACCACAATGGCATCGCGCCAGAATGCACCCGTGATCACAATGGCCATGGATACCGCAATACCAAAAATCGTCAGGCCGGTTCGCAGGGGGCGCCGTTCCATGGTGCGCAAAATCATGCGCAGGGCCGGGGAGAACCAATGCCGCAAGCCCAGGGACTCAATCAGCATGGGCTTGTAGATGCCGGGCGACGGCGGGCGCATGGCTTCTGCGGGAGCGAGGCGCACCGTGGCGCTGATCGCATGGAGCGTGGCGGCCACGGCCGCTGCTACGGACACCCCGATCGCAGCCAGAATCAACTCGGGTTTGACGCGGTAGCGCAACTCTGGGAAGCGGAAGACATCGGCATAAATGCCAATGAACCAGTGCCCCAGGACGGCGCCCAGGGCCAGTCCCAGCACCGCGCCGACGGCCACGATGAGCAGTACGAATTTCAGGTAGTGCTCGCCAATGGCGCGGTTGGCGTAGCCCAGCGCCTTGAGCGCAGCAATCTGCTCCCGCTGGGTGGCGATCTGGCGGCTTAGCACCACGTTGAGCAGGAAGCCGGCAACGGCCAGGAAAATGCTGGGCAACACCGTGCCCAGCACACGCTGTTCCTTGATCTCCGAGTTGAGGATCATGTGCGACATCTGTTCGTCGCGACCATGGGCACGTATGCCGCCGTAGGGTTCCAGCAACCGGTTCAGATGGTCAATCACCAGCCCCTCGCTGGCCTGGGGTGCCAGCCGGACTGCCACCTGGTTGAAGGCGCCCTCCATGTTGTAGGCGGCGGCGAGTGCCTGCCGGTCGACCCAGAACACGCCGAAGCCCCGTTGGTCGGGCGATCCCCACATGCCGGCAAAAATGTATTCGGGCGACAGCGCAATGCCCACGATCAGCAGTTCCTCGCGCTTGCCGTTGATCAGGGCCTTGATGCGGTCGCCCGGCTTGAGCTTGCGCGCGATCGCGAAACCTTCGGAAACCAGGGCCTCTATGGCCCCGTTGTGTTGCCGCTCAATCATGCGTCCGGTGCGCACATAGACCGTGTTCAGGCGTTGTGGTGTGCGGGTGTCGATTCCGACCAGGCGGCCAATGACGGGGTCGGCCACATTGGGGATGTCCACCGGCACGATTTGCGTCAGGGATGTCTCGACATGGGCCGCGCCGGGTATTTTCTCGAGCTGGCGCTCCAGCGAAAGGGGGGCGCGCTTCAGCGTGGCAAATACATCGGCGAAGCGGGAGTCGGTGTAATACAGGTCGCGTGACCAGGACAGGGCGTCGTAGGCGCTGAAGCAGGTGATGAAACCGGCCACGCCGCTGGCCACCACCAGCGAGATGGTCAGCGCCTGGCTCCACATCAGGCGCAGGTCGCGCAGCAGCTTGCGGTCCAGTGCCCTCACCAGGACAGCTCCGAAGGCTTGAGCTTGTGGGTGTTGGGCTCGACCTTCTGGATGCGCCCGCCACCCAGGTACAGCACACGGTCCGCCATGCCGGCAATGGCGGCATTGTGGGTGATCACAATGGCGGTGGTGCCCAGCTCCTGGTTGATGCGCTGGATCACTTCCAGCACCAGCTTGCCGGTGACATAGTCCAGGGCGCCGGTGGGCTCGTCGCACAGCAGCACCTCCGGCCGCTTGACAATGGCCCGCGCAATGGCCACGCGCTGCTGTTCACCGCCCGAGAGTTGGGAGGGAAAGTGATCCAGCCGGTCGGCCAGGCCGACCATGCCCAGCGCTTCCTCGGCCGGCATTGGGTTGTCAACAATGTCGGTCACCAGCTCTACGTTTTCGCGTACGGTCAGGCTGGGAATCAGGTTGTAGAACTGGAACACAAACCCGACATGCTCGCGGCGGTAGCGCGTGAGCTGTTCGTCGGTGGCCGTGGAGAGGTCGTGCTCGGCAAACCGGGCTACACCGCAGCTGGGGCGATCGAGCCCCCCCAGAATATTGAGCAGGGTGGACTTGCCGCTGCCAGACGGCCCCAGCAACACAATGAATTCGCCGCGATAAATGGTCAGATCGACGTCCACCAGCGCGTTGACCTTGACCTCACCCATCTGGTAGGTCTTGCCCAATCCGCTGGCAAAGAAGACGGCCGGGCGGCCCTCACTGTCGGTCGGTGATGGGCCGGGCAGGGTGGTGTTGGCGGGGGTGGTGGGTCCAGAGGCATGCATACCTGCACTATGTCATGGGCGCGCACCCCTCGCAATGGATAAGTGCCAGGTTGTGTGCGGCGTGTAGCGCGGATAATTCAGTCCATGCCACAAGCCAAGCCCATTTCTCCTGAGCGCTGGAGGCTCTCCGTTGCCCCCATGCTCGATTGGACGGACCGGCACTGCCGCTATTTTCACCGTCTGCTGACCCGCAATGCCCTGCTGTACACCGAAATGGTGACCACCGGTGCGCTGGTTCATGGTGACGTGGCGCGGCATCTGCAATGCAATGCCGAAGAGCATCCCGTGGCCCTGCAACTGGGCGGCAGCGACCCGGCCGATCTGGCGCACTGCGCCCGCCTGGGCGCGCAATGGGGCTATGACGAGATCAACCTTAATTGCGGCTGCCCCAGTGAGCGGGTGCAGCGGGGAGCCTTTGGCGCCTGTCTGATGGCCGAGCCGCAACTGGTGGCCGATTGCGTCAAGGCCATGGTCGATGTGGTGGATGTGCCGGTGACGGTGAAGCACCGCATCGGCATCGACAAGGTCGAGAGTTACGACTTTGTGCGGGATTTCGTGGGGACCGTGAGCGAGGCCGGTTGCCGGGTTTTCATCGTCCATGCCCGTAACGCCTGGCTCAAGGGTTTGAGTCCCAAGGAGAACCGCGAAGTGCCGCCGCTGCGCTATGCACTGGCGCATCGGCTGAAAACCGACTTTCCGCAGCTCACGATCGTGGTCAATGGCGGCATCACCACCAGTGCGCAGATCGCCGAACAGCTGCAGCAGGTCGACGGTGCGATGCTCGGCCGCGAGGCGTACCACAACCCCTGGTGGCTCAGTGGCTGGGACGCGCAGTTTTATGGTGAGGCGTCTTCCGCCCTGAGCCGCGAATCGGTGGAGCAACAGATGGTGGACTACATGGTGCGCGAGGCCAGCGCACACGGCACGCCCTGGAGCAACATTGCCCGCCACATGCTGGGCCTGCGCCACGGTTTGCCGGGTGCGCGGCGCTGGCGCCAGGTTTGGAGCGATCACCGCCTCAAGGCCATGTCCCCGCAGGCGGTGATGCAACGGGCCCACGCGCCCGCCATGGCCGGCGAGGCTTAACCGGCCAGGTAGTGAGCGAGCGCGTCGGCCGGCATGGGCCGCGCGAAGTAGTAGCCTTGCGCCTCGTCGCACTGGAGGGCCTTCAGCTTCTCCAGCGCGGCCACTGTTTCGACGCCCTCGGCAACGGTTTTCAGGTTGAGGCTGTGGGCCATGTGGATGATCGCGTTCACGATGGCCGCGTCGTCCGCATCACTGGCCAGGTCACGAATGAACGACTGGTCGATCTTGAGTTTGTCGATGTCAAACCGCTTGAGGTAGGACAGGCTGGAGTAACCGGTGCCGAAATCGTCAATGGACAGCTTGACGCCCAGCCGCTTCAGGCCCTGGACGGTGGTGAGCACGCTTTCGACGTTCTGGATCAGGATGGACTCGGTCATCTCCAGCTCCAGCAAGGCGGGCTCCAGTCCGGACGCCTCCAGCGCCCGGGTGACGACCCGACCCACGTCGCCGCGCTTGAACTGGGCCGCGGAAAGATTGACCGCGATCGACAGCGGGGGCAAGCCGGCGCGCTGCCAGGCCATGGCCTGCCGGCAGGCCTCTTGGATCACCCATTCACCGATGGCAACTATCAGCCCGCTTTCCTCGGCCGCCGGTATGAAGCGGCCGGGTGGAACCATGCCCTGGTCCGGGTGGTTCCAGCGCAGCAACGCTTCGACCCCAATGACGGCGCCGGTGGCCAGTTCGATTTTGGGCTGGTAGTGCAGCACGAACTCGTTGCGCTCCAGTGCGCGGCGCAACCCGTTTTGCATCGCCAGCCGCTCCACGGCCTCGACGTTCATGGATTCATCAAAGAAGCGGTAGGTGTTACGCCCCGCGTCCTTGGCCCGGTACATGGCCATGTCGGCTTTTTTCAGCAGGCTGTCGAAGTCGCGGCCGTCTTCGGGGAAGAGCGTGACGCCAATGGAGACCGATGTGGACAATTCCTGGCGATCGGCATGAAACGGTTCTTGCAGCCGCTCCAGCAGCTTGCCCAGAATGGGCAGCATGGCGTCGGCATCGGGCAGGTCGCACAGCACGATCAGGAATTCGTCCCCGCCCTGGCGGCTGATGGTATCGGTTTCGCGGATGCAGTGCTCCAGGCGCGCGGCCACCTCCACCAGCATGGCGTCGCCGGCGGCATGTCCCAGGGAGTCGTTGATGTTCTTGAAGTTGTCCAGGTCCAGAAACAGCAGCGCCACCTTGTTCCCCATGCGGTCGGCGTGGGCAACGGCTTGCTGAAAACGGTCCCGCACCAGCAACCGGTTGGGCAGGCCGGTCAGGGGGTCATGGTAGGCCAGCAATTCGATGCGTTGCTCCGCCATCTTGCGGGCCGTGATGTCGGCGACGATGGTCAGGTACCCGTACATCTGGCCGGCAGAGTCCCGCAAGGGCGCCAGGGTGACGCTGACATCGATGGGCGAGCCATCGCGTCGCTGGCGTACCAGTTCCAGTTGCACCAGGGTTTCTCCACTGAGCACCCGGCGCCGCAAGTCCTCGACCTCGGCCTGCTTGTCCTTGGGCGTGGTGGACAGGGTTTGGCCCATGATCTCGCTGGCCTTCCAGCCGAACATGCGCTCGGCGGCCGGGTTCCAGCTCGTCACCCGGCTGTCCAGGTCGCGGGCATAGGTCGCCAGGGGAGAGCTCTGGATAATGGTTTCCAGCTCCCGGTGCGCTTTTGCCAGTTCAGCGGTGCGCTCCTGCACCCGCTGCTCCAGCTCCTGGTGCACCCGGGCCAGCGCCTCCTGGGTTGCCTTGCGCTCGCTGATGTCCTCGGTGATCCAGAGGGTGCTGCGGCTGCCGTCCTTCGCCGGCAGCGCCTTGGCGAGATTGCGGCACCAGAACTGCGTGCCGTTCTTGCGGGAGTTCAGCCATTCAATGTCAATCAACTCGCCCGCAGCGAGTCTGGGGCCCACCACTTGGCCGAACTGTGCGTATTCCTCCTCGTCCCGGAAGAAAACCCGGGCCCGGTTGCCCAGGAGGGTTCCCGGGGGCCAGCCGTAGATGGCATCCGCGCCGGGGTTGCAGTGCACGATCACACCGTCACGGGTGAATACGATGCCAACCGAGGCGTTTTCCAGGATGGCCTGCTGCCGGAGCATCAGCTCCTGGGTCTCGGTCTGCGCGCGTCGCCGTTCGCTGATGTCCTCAATGATCCATATGGTTCCTTCGGCTGCGCTCTGGGGGTTGATGACCTTGGCGCGGACGTGGCAGAGCACGGTGTGCCCATCCTTGTGGCGCATGGGCCACTCGCAGTCAAACAGGCCACCGGTGGACAGAATCGGGCCCGCTATGCGTCCCATTTCCGCATAGTCTTCGGGGGACTGGTAGAACACTGAGGCCAACTGCCCCACCAGTTCGGTGTGCGACCAGCCGCAGAGTTCCAGGAGTTTGGGGTTGCAGTGCAAAACCCGCCGGTCGCGTGTGAACAGGATGCCGATGGAGGCATTCTCCAGAATCGCCTGGTACTCGAGCAAGGTCTGCTGCGCGTTGGCAGGTGTCTGGTCCGGCAGCAGATGGCTAGGGTCGGTCATGGCACTTCAATGCAGGTGTTCTCCAACTCTGCCCCATTCTATGGAGGGCTTGCCAGCGTCGCGTCTGGTCGGTTTTGGGGATTCTAGGCCCTGTAACCCATTGGCTCGCTTACGACCGGGGAGCTGCTTCAGGAAGCGGCTTCCAGCCCGCTGGAGAAGTGTTCCCGCATTCGCAAGGCGGCGGCTTCGGGCTGGCGGGCGGCAATGGCGGTCATGATCGCGCGGTGTTCCTGCAACGACTCTTCGATGCGTCCCGATTTGAACAGCGAGTTGTGGCGGTTGAGTTTCATGACCTTGCGCAGATCCGCCACCATCTGGTCGCGCCAGCGGTTGTCGGCAATTTCCAGCAGGCGCATGTGAAAGCGCTCGTTGATTTCGAAAAACCGCTCGCGGTCGTGCTGACCCGGCTGGACGGCGGCTTCCAGCTCCGCGTGCAGGGTCTGCAATTCGCGCAGCTGCGCGTCCGTGGCCCGGGAGGCCACTACGCCGGCAGCATCGCTCTCCAGCAGGCTCAACAGGTGGTACACATCGGTCAGGTCGCGCGTGGACACTTCGGTGACGTAGGCGCCGCGTCGCACCTTCATGGTGACCAGTCCTTCGGCGGCCAGTACCTTGAGCGCTTCGCGCAGGGGCGTGCGGCTGATGCCGTATTCCTCGGCAATCCGCAATTCGTCGATCCAGCTCCCCGGTTCCAGCTCACGTCGGAAAATGCGTTGACGCAGGCGTTCTGCCACCTCAACATAGAGTGCGCGGGGCGAGAGAGACAGGCCGGGGCGGATTTCGGACGGAAGAGCTGCCATGGGGGCGCCTTGTAAGCAAAAATGAATATTTTGAATCAATAATTATGAATAATGTAAACTAAAAGCTGGCTAAAACCCAAACGCCTGTGCGCAGGCGCCACACCCAAACGGCATATTGGACCTTGTCATGACCGAAAAGAACCCTGAATTCAAATCCGCCACACTGGACGCCTGGGCCAAGGCCGCGGCCAAATCGGCCCCTGGCGGCAATGTGGACGCCCTGAACTGGGTGACCCCGGACGGCATCACGGTCAAGCCGCTGTACACCGCGGCCGACACCGCCGGCCTGGCCCATGCCGACACGCTGCCGGGGTTTGAGCCCTATTTGCGTGGCCCGCAGGCCACCATGTACGCGGTGCGCCCCTGGACCATCCGCCAGTACGCCGGTTTTTCCACGGCCGAAGAGTCCAACGCTTTCTACCGCAAGGCGCTGGCCGCCGGCGGGCAGGGCGTGTCGGTCGCGTTCGACCTGGCCACCCACCGCGGTTACGACTCGGATCACCCGCGTGTGACGGGCGACGTGGGCAAGGCCGGCGTGGCCATCGACTCGGTCGAGGACATGAAGATCCTGTTCGACCAGATCCCGCTGGACAAGGTGTCGGTTTCCATGACCATGAACGGCGCCGTGCTGCCGGTGCTGGCCGGCTATGTGGTGGCGGCCGAAGAGCAGGGCGTGAGCCAGGACAAGCTCAGCGGAACCATTCAGAACGACATTCTGAAAGAGTTCATGGTGCGCAACACCTATATCTACCCGCCCGCGCCCTCCATGCGCATCATCGGCGACATCATTGGCTACACCGCCAAGAACATGCCCAAGTTCAACTCGATCTCGATTTCGGGTTACCACATGCAGGAAGCCGGCGCCAACCAGGCGCTGGAACTGGCCTTTACCCTGGCCGACGGCAAGGAATACGTGAAGACCGCCATTGCCTCGGGCCTGGACGTGGACGACTTTGCCGGGCGCCTGTCGTTCTTCTGGGCCATTGGCATGAACTTCTATCTGGAAGTGGCCAAGATGCGCGCCGCACGCCTGCTGTGGTGTCGCATCATGAAGGGCTTTGACGCCAAGAATCCCAAGAGCCTGATGCTGCGCACCCACTGCCAGACATCCGGCTGGAGCCTGACCGAGCAGGACCCCTACAACAACGTGGTGCGCACCACCATCGAGGCCATGGCCGCGGTGTTTGGCGGTACCCAGTCGCTGCACACCAACTCGTTTGACGAAGCCATTGCGCTGCCCACCGAGTTTTCGGCGCGCATTGCCCGCAACACCCAGCTCATCATCCAGGAAGAAACCCACATCACCAATGTGATCGACCCTTGGGCCGGCAGCTACCTGATGGAAAAGCTGACCCAGGACATGGCTGACGCCGCCTGGAAGATCATTGAGGAAGTCGAAGCCATGGGCGGCATGACCAAGGCCGTGGACAGCGGCTGGGCCAAGCTCAAGATCGAAGCCGCCGCTGCCGAGAAGCAGGCCCGCATTGACAGCGGCCAGGACGTGATCGTCGGCGTGAACAAGTACAAGCTCAAGACCGAAGACGTGATCGAAGCCCGCGACATCGACAACGTGGCGGTGCGTGAGTCACAAATTGCCCGCCTCCAGAATATCAAGGCAAAACGCGACACAGCCGGCGTAAATGCTGCGCTGGCCGCTATCACTTCTGCAGCAGAGTCGGGCACCGGCAACCTGCTGGACCTGTCCATCAAGGCCATTCGCCTGCGCGCCACGGTGGGCGAGGTGAGCGACGCCATGGAAAAAGCCTTTGGCCGCCACCGTGCGGATACGCAAAAGGTCAGTGGCGTGTACGCTGCGGCCTATGACTCGGCCCAGGGAGACACCATGGAATACTGGAACGCACTCAAGAAAGACATCGCCGATTTCGCCGAAAAAGAAGGCCGTCGCCCCCGCGTGATGATCAGCAAGCTGGGTCAGGACGGTCACGATCGTGGCGCCAAGGTCGTGGCCACGGCCTTCGCCGACCTCGGTTTCGACGTCGACATGGGGCCGCTGTTCCAGACCCCCGAGGAATGCGCGCGCCAGGCCATCGAGAACGACGTGCACGCCGTGGGCGTCAGCACCCTGGCCGCCGGCCACAAGACGCTGGTGCCGGCCATCATTGCCGAGCTGAAGAAGCAGGGTGCGGACGATATCGTGGTGTTTGTGGGCGGCGTGATTCCGCGCCAGGACTACGACATGCTGTACGCGGCGGGTGTCAAGGGCATCTACGGCCCGGGCACGCCCATTCCCGCCAGCGCCAAAGACGTGCT
Source organism: Rhodoferax sp. (assembly GCA_049301075.1). GTDB lineage: Bacteria > Pseudomonadota > Gammaproteobacteria > Burkholderiales > Burkholderiaceae_C > Allorhodoferax. The sequence continues at coordinate 6,871 of JBAQKO010000092.1, read as the reverse complement.
CGAACAGATCAAGAAGGCCATTGCCTGAGCGGCACGGGTTTCGGATTTCCGTTCAGGACGACGATGACAACAGCGACACACCACGCGCAGCACCCGGGGCCTCAGGCGCCCGTGCCGGTGGCGGCGATCACGGGTAGCGCGGGTCTTCTGCAACGCCGTGCCATTGCCAAGGCCATCACGCTGCTGGAGTCCACCCGCGCCGACCACCGTGCGCAGGCCGATGCGCTGCTCACGGAGTTGCTGCCGCATACCGGCCAGTCCTTCCGGCTGGGCATCAGCGGTGTGCCGGGCGTGGGCAAATCCACATTTATCGAGGCGCTGGGCCTGTACCTGATTGGCCAGGGGCACCGCGTGGCGGTGCTGACCATCGACCCGTCCTCCACCGTGTCCGGCGGCTCCATTCTGGGTGACAAGACCCGCATGGAGCACCTGTCGGTACGCGAGGAGGCCTACATCCGTCCCAGCCCCAGCAGCGGCACGCTGGGTGGTGTGGCCGAGAAAACGCGCGAAGCCATGCTGGTGTGCGAGGCGGCGGGTTATGACATCGTCATCGTGGAAACCGTGGGCGTCGGCCAGAGCGAAACGGCGGTTCAGGGCATGACGGACATGTTCGTGCTGCTGCAGTTGCCCAACGCGGGCGACGACCTGCAGGCCATCAAGAAGGGCGTCATGGAGCTGGCCGATCTGGTGGTCATCAACAAGGCCGACATCGACCCCGACGCCGCCACCCGCGCCCGCGCCCAGATCAGTTCCAGCCTGCGGCTGCTGGGCATGTACGGCAATGCCGAGCATGACCCCCATAGCGTGCACAGCACGGCGTTCTGGCACCCCCGGGTGATCCAGATCAGCGCCTTGCAGGGCACGGGCGTGGACACGTTCTGGGCGGCTGTCAGTGAATTTCGCAACCTGGGCCAGGCCAACGGCAAACTGGCGGTGCGCCGCCAGCAGCAGGCACTGGCCTGGATGTGGGAGCGCATTGATGCCGGCCTGAAGCAGGCCTTCCGCGCCAACCCGGCGGTGCGTGCCTGTCTGCAGGCCACCACGGATGCCGTGGCCAGCGGGCAGGTAGCGGCCTCCACTGCAGCACGAAAACTACTCGCAGCCTTTGACAGGTCTGCGTGAATAGCTATAAAAACAATAGCAACCAAAAACAACCACCCTATTACTGACCGGAAAGAAGGAAACCATGCACGACATCCTTGAACAGCTGGAGGCCAAGCGCCAACTCGCCCGCATGGGCGGAGGAGAAAAACGCATTGCCGCGCAGCACAAAAAGGGCAAGCTCACCGCCCGCGAGCGCCTGGAGCTGCTGCTCGACGAAGGCACGTTTGAAGAGTGGGACATGTTCGTTGAACACCGCTGCGTGGACTTCGGCATGCAGGACAACAAGATCCCCGGCGACGGCGTGGTCACCGGTTACGGCATGATCAATGGCCGCCTGGTGTTTGTCTTCAGCCAGGATTTCACCGTGTTTGGCGGTGCCTTGTCCGAAGCCCATGCGGAAAAGATCTGCAAGGTGATGGACCAGGCCATGAAGGTCGGCGCGCCGGTCATCGGGCTGAACGACTCGGGCGGTGCCCGCATCCAGGAAGGCGTGGCCTCCTTGGGCGGCTATGCCGATGTGTTCCAGCGCAATGTGATGGCCAGTGGCGTGGTACCGCAGATCAGCATGATCATGGGCCCGTCGGCCGGTGGCGCCGTGTATTCGCCGGCCATGACCGACTTCATCTTCATGGTCAAGGACAGCTCCTATATGTTCGTGACCGGCCCCGAAGTGGTCAAGACCGTGACGCACGAGGAAGTGACGGCTGAAGAACTGGGTGGCGCGGTCACCCACACCACCAAGAGCGGTGTGGCCGATCTGGCGTTCGAGAACGACGTGGAAGCGCTGCTGATGCTGCGCCGCCTGTACAACTACCTGCCGCTCTCCAACCGCGAGAAGGCGCCTGTGCGCAAGAGCGGCGACCCCATCGACCGCATGGACCTGTCGCTGGACACACTGGTGCCCGACAACCCCAACAAGCCCTACGACATGAAGGAGCTGATCGTCAAGACCGTGGACGATGGCGATTTCTTTGAATTGCAGCCCGAGTACGCCAAGAACATCCTGATCGGCTTTGCCCGCATGGACGGCCAGACCGTGGGCATCGTGGCCAACCAGCCCCTCGTCCTGGCGGGCTGCCTGGACATCAAGAGCTCCATCAAGGCCGCGCGCTTTGTGCGTTTCTGCGATGCGTTCAACATCCCGGTCGTGACCTTTGTCGATGTGCCCGGCTTCATGCCCGGTACCTCGCAAGAGTACGGCGGCATCATCAAGCACGGCGCCAAGTTGCTCTACGCCTATGCCGAGTGCACCGTGCCGAAGATCACGGTCATTACCCGCAAGGCCTACGGCGGCGCCTATGACGTGATGGCCTCCAAGCACCTGCGCGGCGACGTTAACTTCGCCTGGCCCAATGCCGAAATCGCGGTGATGGGCGCCAAGGGCGCGGTGGAGATCATCTTCCGTGAAGACAAGGGCGACCCGGCCAAGCTGGCGGCCAAGGAAGCCGAGTACAAGGCCCGCTTTGCCAACCCCTTTGTGGCTGGCGCGCGTGGCTTCATCGACGACGTCATCCTGCCGCACGAGACCCGCAAGCGCATCTGCCGCAGCCTGGTCATGCTCAAGGACAAGAAGCTGGAAAACCCGTGGCGCAAGCACGGCAACATTCCACTCTAAGCCCCTAGGAGAACAAGAACATGTTTACAAAAATTCTGATTGCCAACCGCGGTGAAATTGCCTGCCGCGTCATCGCCACCGCCCGCAAGATGGGCATCAAAACCGTGGCGGTCTATTCCGAGGCCGACAAAGACGCCCGCCACGTGCTGCTGGCCGACGAGGCCGTGCACATCGGCGCCGCACCCAGCCGCGAGTCGTACCTGCTGGCCGACAAGATCATTGCCGCCTGCAAGCAGACCGGTGCGCAGGCCGTGCACCCCGGCTACGGTTTCCTGTCGGAGAACGAAGCCTTTGCCAAGCGCTGCGAAGAGGAAGGCATTGCCTTCATCGGCCCCCGGGCGCATTCGATTGCGGCCATGGGCGACAAGATCGCGTCCAAGAAGCTCGCCAACGAGGCCAAGGTCAACACCATCCCTGGCTACAACGACGCCATCAGTGGCCCCGAACAGGCGGTGGAGATTGCCAAGGGTATTGGCTACCCCGTGATGATCAAGGCCAGTGCGGGCGGTGGTGGCAAGGGCTTGCGCGTGGCCTTCAATGACAAGGAAGCGTTCGAAGGCTTTTCCAGCTGCCAGAACGAAGCCCGCAATAGCTTTGGCGATGACCGCATTTTCATCGAGAAGTTTGTGCAGGAGCCGCGCCACATCGAGATCCAGGTGCTGGGCGACAGCCATGGCAACGTGATCTACCTGAACGAGCGCGAATGCTCCATCCAGCGCCGCCACCAGAAGGTGATTGAGGAGGCGCCCAGCCCCTTCATCAGCGACGCCACGCGCAAGGCCATGGGCGAGCAGGCCGTGCAACTGGCCAAGGCTGTGAAGTACCAATCCGCGGGTACCGTGGAGTTCGTGGTCGGCAAGGACCAGGACTTCTACTTCCTGGAAATGAACACCCGCCTGCAGGTGGAACACCCGGTGACCGAGTGCATCCCCGGCCTGGACCTGGTGGAGCGGATGATCCGCGTCGCCGCCGGCGAGAAGCTGCCGCTGACGCAGGCTGAAGTCAAGCGCAATGGTTGGGCCATCGAGTGCCGCATCAACGCCGAAGACCCCTTCCGCAACTTCCTGCCCTCCACCGGCCGCCTGGTGCGTTTTGCGCCGCCCGCGCAGACCATGTTCCAGTCCAACACGGCGGACTTGTTCGGCGTGCGCGTGGATACCGGCGTGCAGGACGGCGGCGAGATCCCGATGTACTACGACTCGATGATTGCCAAGCTCATCGTGCACGGCAAGGACCGTACCGACGCGATTGCCAAGATGCGTGAAGCGCTCAACGGCTTCGTCATTCGCGGTATCAGCAGCAACATTCCCTTCCAGGCCGCGCTGCTGGCGCACCCCCGTTTCGTGTCGGGAGATTTCAACACCGGTTTCATCGCCGAGCAGTACAGCAAAGGCTTTTCGGCCGAGGACGTGCCGCACGAGGACCCGCAGTTTCTGCTGGCGCTGGCGGCCTTTGTGCGCCGCAAATCGCGTGAGCGGGCGACCCGCATCAGTGGGCAACTGCCCGGCTATGCCGTCAATGCCGGCAAGGACTACGTGGTCGTCACCCTGGGCGTAGACGGGCAGAACAGCTACACCCCGGTCCATGTCGACGAATTTGTGGGCGAAACCGGCTCGGCCCGGGTCAAGATCGGCGCAGCCAGCTATGAAATCCGTAGCAACTCGCGCATCAACGACATCGCCATCAACGGCACCATCAACGACCAGCCGTTCACCGCGCAGGTGGAGCGCGGCACGCTGAAGAACCCGCTGGCGCTGCGCTTGCAGCACAACGGAACGCGCATCGACGCGCTGGTCATTTCGCCCCGCATGGCCGAGTTGCACGCCCTGATGCCATTCAAGGCGCCGCCGGACATGAGCCGCTACGTGCTCTCGCCCATGCCGGGTCTGCTGGTGGACGTGGCCGTGGTGCCCGGCCAGAAGGTGCAGGCCGGTGAGCGCGTGGCCGTGATCGAGGCCATGAAGATGGAAAACGTGCTGTTTGCCGCCGCCGATGGCGTGGTCGGCAAGGTGCTGGCGGCCAAAGGCGAGAGCCTGACCGTGGACCAGCCCATCGTTGAATTCGTCTGAGGGCCGCAGCGATGGCACAACGACCTTTCAAGGTGCTGGGCATCCAGCAGATCGCCATTGGCGGCCCCGACAAGACCCGCCTGCAGAAGCTGTGGGTGGACATGCTGGGGCTGGAGGTGACGGGTACCTTCAAGAGCGAGCGGGAAAACGTGGACGAAGACATTTGCGCCATGGGAACCGGTCCCTTCAAGGTGGAGGTAGACCTGATGCAGCCGCTGGATCCGGACAAGAAGCCGGCCGTGCACACCACGCCCCTGAACCATGTGGGGCTGTGGATCGATGACCTGCCCGTCGCGGTGGAATGGCTCACGGCCCAGGGCGTGCGCTTTGCTCCGGGCGGCATTCGCAAGGGCGCCGCGGGTTTTGACATCTGCTTTCTGCATCCCAAGTCGAACGATGAGTTTCCCATTGCGGGCGAGGGCGTGTTGATCGAACTGGTGCAGGCGCCCGCCGAGGTGGTGCGGGCATTCGCGGCGCTGGCTGCCGGCTAGGGCTGCTTGGGGTTTCTCCGTAGGAGAAGGCAACGGGGTTGTAAGTCTGTGTGGGGGTTTCCCTACTTAGAATTTGCGGAATAGAGGCATATACCTGTCAGGGTATGTATAGAAGCCCAAACCGTCGTTCAGGAGACGCATCCATGACGTTCGCATCCTTGTTGAATCCCGGCGCCTGGCTCCTGCGCCGCATGGGTTTTGCCGGCAAGCTCACCCTGCTGGCCGCGCTGTGCGCCGTACCGGTTGCGGTGGCAGTAGGGGCCTTGTTCATGGGCAGCAACCCGGTGACCGCGCTGGAGAGCGTGGTCTTCGTGTGCGGCGCCGGGTGGCTGGTACTGGTGTACTTCCTGCTGGCCTTGCACCACAGCGTGGCGCAGGACCTGGGCCAGGTGATTCTCGCCGCGGACAGCATGGTGGCGGGTGACCTGCGCCTGACCCTGGTCGACCGCAGCCGGGACGAGTTCGGTCGCTTGGCGGTGGCCGTCGGGCAGCTGGGACGCACGGTTTCGGGCATGGTGGCCAACGTACGCAGCAACGCCGCCTTTGTGGCGCATTCCGGCCGCAGCATGGCTGTGGGCAACCGGGAGCTGTCGGACCGGACCGAGCAACAGGCCGCGAATCTGGAGCAGACGGCCGCCAGCGTGGAGCAACTGTCGTCCACGGTTCAGGAAAACGCGAATACTGCCAGCCAGGCCAATGCCCAAGCCGCGCAGGTGCGCGACGTGGCCGACAGCGGGGCGGGCATCATGGCCGAGGCCATCCAATCGGTCGAGGCCATCCAGGGGAGCGCCAAGCGCATGGATGAGATCGTGGGCGTCATCGATGGTCTGGCCTTTCAGACCAACATCCTGGCCCTCAATGCCGCAGTGGAAGCGGCCCGCGCTGGCGAGTCGGGGCGGGGGTTTGCCGTGGTGGCCAGCGAAGTGCGTTCACTGGCGCAGCGCTCGGCTGAATCGGCCAAGGAGATCCGTCTGCTGATTGGTGCCTCATCCAGCCAGGTGGCGTCCAGCGTGCAGAAAATCCGGGCTGCCGGTTCCAACATCACGCAAATCGTGTCGGGTATCCGGGGGGTCGCGGCGAATATGTCGCACATATCGACCTCCAGCGCCGAGCAGAGCTCGGGATTGACCGAGATTACGTCGGCCGTGCGCCAACTCGACGAGATCACCCAGCGCAACGCCCAGATGGTGGAGCACGCGGTGACGCAGGCAGTCGCACTGGAAGGGCGGGCCAGTACCCTGGTGGAGTCCGTTGCCTCGTTCAAATTGCAGCAGGGTTCGGCGGACGAGGCCGTGGCCTTGGTGGAGCGCGCCGTGGCGTACCGCCAGCGGGCGTCCAAGGATGCGTTTGTGCGCGATATCACCGACCCGGAAAAAGGCTTTTACGACCGCGACATGTATGTTTTCGTGCTGGACCGCAATGGCACGTACCTGTCTTTTGGCGGCAACCGGTCCAAAGTGGGCACGCATGTGCAGGATATTGCGGGCATCGATGGCAACGGCCTGCTGCAGTCCATCATCGAGCAGGCCAGCCGCGAACCGGGCTGGGTTGAATACGACATCACCAACCCGTCCACGGGCAAGGTGCAGTCC
>JBAQKO010000091.1:0-5519 GCA_049301075.1 Rhodoferax sp. | reverse complement strand
GGCCAGCACCGTGTGGCTCATGGCATTGCGCCGTTCTTCGCGGGTGATGGTGAGCCACAGCACGGGGCCCTGTTGCGCGACGGACAGCTCGTCTGATGAAGTGAAGGGCGTTGCGGGGGTCTGCATGGGTGCTCCTGATGCGTAAGTTGCTTGCGGTGTTTGCGCGATGGCGGCGCGCGGCCCGCTCCACAGCGGGTACCATGCGCTCCATACCTATTTTTGAGATGACAGGTTTCCGTGGAGGATATCCAACCCCGCATTGTGTCCGAACACACGTCCACCGGACGGTGTGCGCTGCTGCATGGGCACTGGACAGCTGCCCAGTTGGCCGCTCCGTCCCACTGGGCCGCCGTACAGGCCGCTTTGCAGGACGCGCAGCAGGCGGGGCCCTTGTGCGCATGGGATCTGCGCCCGCTGCAGCGCCTGGACCACAGTGGCGCGCAACTCCTGTGGAACACTTGGGGCCGCCAATGGCCCGCCACCGTGCATGCCTTGGCCGGGCAACGGGCCATGCTGGAGCGCGTCGCCCGCTTTTCGGTTACGCCGCCGCCGCCGCGGCGCCTGACGATCGGGGACCTGTTCCTGCGCCTGGGGGCCTGGGTCCAGCACGTGCTGGGGCATGTGGTGGCGGCGGTCCGGCTGGCGGGGCAGCTGGTGCTCGATTTGCTGCGCCTGGCGCGCGCGCCCCGCTCGGGGCCGTGGCGCGACATGTCAGGGCACCTGTACCGCATTGGCGCCACGGCCCTGCCCATCACGGCGCTGGTGGGGTTCCTGATCGGGGTGGTGCTGGCCTACCTCATGTCCCGGCAGTTGCGCCAGTTCGGCGCGGACACCTTCATTGTCAACATCTTGGGCATTTCGCTGATCCGCGAACTGGGGCCCGTGCTGGCGGCCATCCTGATTGCGGGGCGCTCGGGCTCGGCCATCACGGCGCAAATCGGCGTGATGCGGGTGACCGAGGAGCTCGATGCCATGCGGGTCATGGGCATTCCAAAAGGTTACCGCCTGGTCATGCCCCGTGCGCTGGCCCTGGCCCTGGCCATGCCCCTGCTGGCGGTGTGGACCACCCTGGCGGCCTTGCTCGGCGGCATGGTGGCGTCGGACCTGACCATGGGGCTGACCCCGGCGTACTTCGTCAGCGCCCTGCCCAAGGCCGTGCAGGTGGCCAACCTGTGGCTGGCCATGGGCAAGTCGGCCGTGTTCGGCTTGCTGATTGCCCTGATCGGTTGCCATTACGGCTTGCGCGTGAAACCCAACACCCAAAGCCTGGGCGAGGGCACGACGGCATCAGTGGTCACCTCCATCACCATGGTCATTCTGGTGGACGCGCTGTTTGCCATTGTCTGCAAGGACGTGGGCATATGAGCAACACCCCCAAGTCCACCCATGCGCCCGCCGTGGTCGAGGTCCGCAACCTGTGGACGGTGTTTCGTTCCGAGGGCGTGGACGCCGTGGTCCACCAGGACCTGGACCTCACCATCGCGCGGGGCGAATTGCTGTCCCTCGTGGGCGGGTCGGGTGGTGGCAAGACCGTCTTGCTGCGCCAGATTCTGGGGCTGGAGACGCCCACGCGCGGCAGCGTGACGGTGCTGGGCCACCCGGCGGCCGAACTGGGGCGCGCGGGCGCGGCCAGCCGCGTGGGCATGCTGTTCCAGCACGGCGCCCTGTTTTCGGCGTTCACGGTGCTGGAGAACATTGCTTTTCCGCTGCGCGAGTTGCGCCATTTGCCGGAAGAACTGGTGCGCGACGCCGTCTTGGTCAAGATGCAGATGGTGGGGCTGGACCCGGTGCATGCCCACAAGATGCCGGCCGACCTGTCGGGTGGCATGGTCAAGCGGGTGGCGTTGGCGCGCGCGCTGATCATGGACCCGCCGCTGCTGCTGCTGGATGAACCCACCGCCGGACTGGACCCCGACCGGGCGGACGCGTTTTGCACCTTGCTGCGCTCGCTGCACCGGGAGCTTGGCCTCACGGTGGTCATGGTGACACACGACCTGGACACCATTTACGAGCTCAGCACCCGCGTGGCCGTGGTGGCGGATAAGCAGATCATTGTGGCGGGATCGCCGCGGGAGGTGATGGCGTTTGACCATCCCTTCGTGCGGAATTTTTTTCTGGGCCCGCGCGGGCGCCGCGCGATGGCGCTGTTGCACCCGTCCCCGGATGGCGTGTAGAAAGAGAACCTTATGGAAAACAAATCGCATGCCCTGGCCGCCGGAATTTTCCTGCTGGTTGTGAGTGCCCTGCTGGTGGCGCTGGCGGTCTGGCTGACGCGTGACAGCACCGAGTACCGCGTGTTTGAAATCTCCAGCCGCGAGGGCGTCACCGGCCTGCAGCCGCAGGCGGGGGTGCGTTACAAGGGCGTTCCGGTGGGGCGGGTGACGGCCATTGGGTTGGACCCGGAGCTGACCGGCCATGTGCTGGTGCGCATCGCGGTCACTGACAATGCGCCTATCACCCCGTCCACGTATGCGTCCCTGGGCTTTCAGGGGGTGACGGGGCTGGCGTTCATCCAGCTCAACGATTCAAGGGAATCCAAGGAGGTGCTGGCCAGCGACGCCGCGCACCCGGCCCGCATCCCCATGCGGCCCGGCATGTTCTCCCGCATGTCGGACCAGGGCGCCAACCTCCTGACCCAGCTGGACGAAGCCAGCCAGCGGGTGAACCTGCTGCTGGCGGAGCAAAACCGCAAAGCGCTGATGGAGGCCGTGGCCAACCTCGGGCAGGCCGCCGCCAGCGTCAACCAGCTGACCCAGCGTGCGGACCAGATGCTGGTGCAGGACGCCCGTGAGACGCTGCAGAGCATGAAGGCCACATCGGAGCGGCTGAGCCAGAGTGCCGATGCCGTGCGCACCTCGGCCGATGCATTCAAGGGCATGTCGGCCCGCATGAATGCGCCGGGCGGCACCCTGGACAAGATTGCCCAGAGCACCGACACCCTGGTGCCGCGCCTGAACCGTGCGGCCGAGGAGACGGTGCGCACGGTGCGTCAGGTGGGCCGTGTGGCCGATACGGTCAACGAGAACCCGCAATCGCTGATACTGGGCCGGGGGACCGCGGCGCCGGGCCCGGGTGAAGCCGGTTTCGTGGCGCCGGGCAGCCGGTGAGAGCCTGGGGTCTGGCCGGGTGGAAGGTGCCAGGGAAGTTTTTTGTTTTGAAGGGTGCTATGAAAATAATAGCTTCTTGCGCGCGAATCTTGAGGGTTCCGGCCATGTTTGGGGGGGTATTGCTGGGCCTGGCTGCCTGCTCGTCACTGCAGCCCTCGGCGCGTCCGGTGGTGTACGACTTTGGTCCGGGCTCCCTGACCGCCGTGGCGGCCAGCGGGCAGGCCCGCCAGCCGGCGCTGGTGCTGGCCGACGTGGAGGCGCCGGGTGCGCTGGACGGCACGGCCGTGCTGTACCGCTTGGCCTACAGCGATACGCAGCAACTGCGTCCCTACGCGCTGGCCCGCTGGAGCATGCCACCGGCCCAGTTGCTGCGCCAGCGCATGCGCGAGCAGTTGGGGCAGCGGCGCACCGTGCTCAACCCGGTGCAGGGGGTGTCGGCGCCGGGGAACGTCATGACACTGCATGTGGAACTCGAAGAGTTCAGCCAGTTGTTTGATGCGGCCGACCGCAGCAGCGGCCTGCTGCGCCTGCGCGCCACGCTGGGCGAGGACAGTGCCGGTGGCGAACAGCTGGTGGCCCAGCGCAACTTCGTGGTGCAGCGGCCCGCCGCCAGCGCCGATGCCGCAGGCGGGGTGCGGGCCCTGACCGTGGCGACCGATGCCATCCTCCAGGAGCTGGAGCAGTGGGTGCAGCAGGTGGAAGCAGCGCCCAAAAAATAAGTGGACCAGTGAGCGGGCTTAGTGTCCCAGTCCGGGAAACAGCTTGACCAGCCCGTCCGACATCACCTCCACCGCCAGCGCGGCCAGAATCAGGCCCATCAGCCGGGTCATCACGTTGATGCCGGTCTTGCCCAGCACCCGGGCAATGGGGGCCGCCAGCGCAAAGCACAGGGCTGTGGCCAGCGCCACCACCACGCCGTAGCCGACCAGGGTTCCGAGCTGCAAAAACGTTTTGGCCTTCTCGGCGTAAATCACCACGGTGGACATGGTGGCCGGGCCGGTGAGCAGGGGAATGGTCAGCGGCACCACGGCAATACTGGCGCCGCGGGCGGCTTTCTCGGCACCGTCTTCCAGCTCATGCGAGGTGGTCTTGGCCTCGGCCGGCTGCGCGTTGAGCATGTTGAGCGACGAGGTCAGCAGCAGCATGCCGCCGCCGACCTGGAAACTGGCCAGCGAGATGCCAAAGAAATCCAGGATGTGCAGGCCGGCCAGGGCGCTGACGGCAATCACCACAAAGCAGCTGAAGGCCGAAATCAGCACGGTGCGCTGGCGCTGCTCACGCGAGAAGCCCTGGGTGTAGTGGATGAAGAAGGGCACGATGGCCATCGGGTTGACGATGGCCAGCAGGGTGACGAGGGGTTTGAATTCCATGGGCTTGTCCGGTTCAGCGGCCGCCGGTCACGTCCACCACGGCGCCGGTGGTGTAGCTGGCGGCATCGGACATCAGCCACAGGATGGCCTGGGCCACCTCCTGTGCGGTGCCGGCGCGCTGCATGGGGACCTGGGGCGCCATTTGGCGGGCGCGGTCGGGCTGGCCGCCGCTGGCGTGGATATCGGTTTCGATGATGCCGGGGCGCACAGCGTTCACGCGAATCCCTTCGGTGGCCACTTCGCGGGCCAGCCCCACGGTGAAGGTGTCGATGGCGCCCTTGGACGCGGCGTAGTCGACATACTGGCCGGCACCTCCGGTGCGGGCCGCCGCGCTCGACAGGTTGACGATGCTGCCGCCGACGCCGCCATGGCGGGTGCTCATGCGTTTGACCGCCTCTCGCGCGCAGACCAGCGAGCCCAGCACATTGGTGGCGAACATGCGCTGCAGCCGGGCCCCATCCATGGCGTCCAGCCGCGCCGACTGGTCCACCACACCGGCGTTGTTGACCAGGCAGGACAGCGCGCCCAGTTTGGCGTCCACCTTGTCGAACATGGCCATGACCTGGGCTTCGACGGCCACGTCGGCCTGCACGGTGATGGCTGTGCCGCCGGCGGCGCGGATCTGGCGCACTACCTCGTCGGCGGCGAGCGAGTTGTGGGCATAGTTCACGGCCACGGCATAGCCGTGCTGTGCGGCCAGCAGTGCGGTGGCCGCGCCAATGCCGCGTGAGCCGCCGGTAATGAGGACGATGGGGTTCATGGGGTCGGGTGCAGTGGGTGGGACGGCGGTCAGGAATGCAGACCAGCGCAACGATACACCAAGGGCACCCGGTGGCAGGTCCTAGCGGGGGAGTGTGGTGCTGGTTTGCGCAGCGGGTGACGCACGCTCCGGCGGCAGCGGCACGAAGTCGGTCTCGCCCGGAACGGGCGCGAAGGTTTGTTCCGCCCAGCGCGCCTTGGCCTCGGCGACGCGTTCGCGCTGGCTGGAGACGAAGTTCCACCACAGGAAGCGGGGGGCGTCCAGCGTGGCGCCGCCAAACAG
>JBAQKO010000090.1:0-2150 GCA_049301075.1 Rhodoferax sp. | reverse complement strand
GCCGGCACCTACAAGCGGGTACGCGAGGAACCACCGCAAGACCGCATCACGCGCACCGCCTGGTTTGTCCGCAAACATGACGAGGTGTCTGCCGCCACCTGGAAACGCGCATCCATCAAGAGCGCATCAAACTGCATCGCCTGCCACACCACGGCCGACAAGGGAGATTTCAATGAAGACAATGTCCGCATCCCCCGCTGAGGAGACCCTGCCCCCCGTCGCGCACGCGCCGGGTAGCAGCCCGATCCTGGTCTGGGACGCGCCGGTTCGCGTCTTCCACTGGCTCATGGTGCTGAGTTTTGCCGGCGCCTACCTGTCGGCCGAGAGCGAACGCTGGCGCCTGCTGCACGTAACCCTGGGCTACACCATGGCCGGCCTGGTGGCCTTTCGCATCGTCTGGGGCTTGCTGGGCACGCGCTATGCGCGCTTTTCCACCTTCGTGCGCGGTCCCCGGGCCGTTGCCCGCTACGTGCGCGCCATGCTGCAGGGTCAGCCGGAACACCACACCGGGCACAACCCGGCCGGTGCGCTGGCCATTCTGGCTCTGCTGGGCCTGACCGTGGTCATCGTGGCATCGGGCTGGACCACGTACAACGACCTCGCCGGCGAATGGGTGGCAGAGGCCCATGAGGTGGCGGCCAATCTGATGCTGCTGGTCGTGGGTGTGCACATTGCCGGCGTGGCGGTGGCCAGCTGGCTGCACCGCGAAAACCTGGTGCGCGCCATGGTCACCGGACGCAAGTCCGGCCAACCCGCGGACGGTGTGCGCAGCGCCTGGCGAACGGTGGCCGTCCTGCTGCTGGCAGGCGTGCTGGGGTTCTGGTGGCTGCAATGGCAAGGCGCTCCCACGGGCAACGGCGCCAGCAACCCCGCCACAGTCGCCGTGCAGAAGCACGACGGTGACGGAGATGGCGACGCCGATTGAGCACCGATTCGTACGACAATTGCCACCATGCGCATCCTGCTTGCCGAAGACGACTCCCTGCTCGGTGATGGCCTGCGAGCCGGTCTGCGGCAACTGGGCTTTCAGGTCGACTGGGTGCGCGACGGCGAAGCCGCCGAACGCGAGTTGCGCGCGCAGCCCTACACCGCCGCCGTGCTCGACCTGGGCCTGCCCCGCAAGGATGGCATGGAGGTGCTCGCGGCCGTGCGCCGCTCGGGGCTCTCCACACCCATACTCGTTCTGACTGCACGCGACACCGTGCCCGACCGCATCCGCGGACTCGATACCGGCGCCGACGACTACGTGGTCAAGCCCGTGGACCTGCATGAGTTGGCCGCCCGCTTGCGCGCGCTGGTGCGCCGTTCCCACGGGCAACCGCAAGAGACCCTGACGGCACAGGATGTGCTGCTGGACCCGGCCGCCCGCACCGTGCAGCAGGCTGGCGTGCCCATTGCCCTGTCCACGCGGGAGTTCGACCTGTTGCAGGCCTTCATGCTCAATGCCGGGCGCGTGCTGTCGCGCGAACAGCTGGAGCAACAGCTCTACAGCTGGGGCCAGGAAGTGGACAGCAATGCCATTGAGGTGCACATCCACAACCTGCGGCGCAAACTGGGGTCCGCCGTCATTCATACCGTTCGCGGCGTCGGCTACATGCTGCCGCGCGACGCCACACCCCTATGATCCGGCTACCGCGCTCCCTGCAAGGCCGGCTGCTGACCTGGGTGCTGACCGTGGTGGTAGGGGTATGGCTGGCTACGGCGGCCATGACCTGGGTGGACGTGCGCCATGAGCTTGACGAATTGCTCGACGGCCACCTGGCGCAGGCAGCGGCGGTGTTGGTCGTCCAGCAAACCCCGGAAATGGGTGATGGGGACGAAACCGGTGCCGACGCCCCCACCCTGCACCGGTATGCACCCAAAGTGGCCTTCCAGATCTTCCACGAGGGGCACCTGGTGCTGCGCTCGGCCACCGCCCCCCTGGAGCCGATGGTGGGTGCGCACCAGGAGTTCAAGCCCGGCTTTGATACGGTCAAAATCGCCGACGGCAAATGGCGTGTCTTTGCCGCCCACGGTTCCGCGCCCGACGTGCAGGTCTACGTCGGCGAAGAAATCCATTCCCGCGCAGCCATCCTGTGGGCAGTGCTGCGCAGCACCCTGCTGCCGACAGCTGTAGCGCTGCCCCTGCTGGCGCTGGCCATGTGGTGGGC
>JBAQKO010000089.1:0-8021 GCA_049301075.1 Rhodoferax sp. | reverse complement strand
CGCAGGCCAGTGCACAGGCAACGCAGGCAGCCTTGCAAAAGCTGGCCGACGAACTGGCGGCGCGTGATGCAGCCCTGGCCACTGCCCAGCAGAAGACCGCCGCGCTGGACGCTGAGCTGGCCCAGTTGCGTGCCGAAGTGGCTGCGGCCAAAGCTGCCAACACCGCCACACCCGATACGCACGACTACGACGAAGCGCAAACGCGCGACCTCTACATCGACCTGCTGCTCAAGGAAGCCGGCTGGAAGCTTGACCAGGCCCGCGACCGCGAGTTTGAAGTGCAGGGCATGCCCAACAACGAGGGCAAAGGTTATGTGGACTACGTGCTGTGGGGCGACGATGGCAAACCCTTGGCCGTGGTGGAAGCCAAGCGCACCCGGCGCGATGCCCGCGTGGGCCAGCAGCAGGCCAAGCTGTATGCCGATTGCCTGCAAACGCAGTTTGGCCAGCGCCCGCTGATCTACACCACCAATGGCTACGAACACTGGTTCTGGGACGACACCACCTACCCGCCGCGCCCGGTGCAGGGCTTCCACAAAAAGGATGAATTGCAGCTACTGGTGCAACGGCGCACCTCGGCCAAGCCGTTGGCAGCAGCCACCATCAACCCGGCAATCGTGGAGCGGCACTACCAGTTGCGCGCCATTCGCCGCATTGGTGAAACCTTTGAAAAAGACCGCCAGCGCAAGGCCCTGGTGGTGATGGCCACCGGCGCCGGCAAGACCCGTACGGTGATTGCGCTGGTGGACCAGTTGATGCGCGCCAACTGGGCCAAGCGCGTGCTGTTTCTGGCCGACCGCGTGGCGCTGGTCAACCAGGCGGCCAATGCCTTCAAGGCCCATTTACCGGATGCGGCGGCGGTGAATCTGGTGACGGAGAAGGCCACCGAGGGCCGCGTGTACGTCAGCACCTACCCAACCATGATGGGCTTGATCAACGAGACCGACGAAGGCTTGCGCCGCTTTGGCGTGGGGCACTTCGACCTCATCATCGTGGACGAGGCGCACCGCTCCATCTACCAAAAATACAAGGCCATCTTTGCCTACTTTGATGCGCTGCTGGTGGGCCTGACGGCCACGCCCAAAGACGAGATTGACCGCAACACCTACGGCCTGTTTGGCCTGGAAGACGGTGTGCCGACCGATGCCTACGGCCTGGAGGACGCCATTGCCGAAGGCTACCTGGTGCCACCGCGCGCGGTGTCGGTGCCGCTGAAGTTCCAGCGCGAGGGCATCAAGTACGCCGAGCTGAGCGACGACGAACGCGCCCAGTGGGACGAGCTGGATTGGGACGAAGACGGCCATGCGCCCGACGAGGTAGGTGCCGAGGCGGTGAACAAGTGGCTGTTCAACACCGACACGGTGGACAAGGTGCTGGAGCTGCTGATGACACGCGGCCACACCGTGGCGGGCGGCGACCGGTTGGGCAAGACCATTGTGTTTGCCAAGAACAATGCACATGCCAAGTTCATTGCAGAACGCTTTGATGCCAATTACCCAGACAGAGCAGGCCATTTCGCCCGCGTCATCACTTACGAAACCGAATACGCGCAGAGCCTGATTGATGATTTCTCGGTCAAAGAGAAGGCGCCGCACATCGCCATTTCGGTGGACATGCTGGACACGGGCATTGACGTGCCCGAGGTGGTGAACCTGGTGTTCTTCAAGATCGTGCGCTCCAAGGCCAAGTTCTGGCAGATGGTGGGGCGTGGCACACGGCTGTGCAAAGACCTGTTTGGCCCGGAGCAGGACAAGCAGGAGTTTTTGATTTTTGACTTTTGCCAGAACCTGGAGTTCTTCAGCCAGAACCTGGAAGGCAGCAAGGGCAATGTGGCCGAGCCGCTGAGCCAGCGCACCTTCAAGGCGCGGCTGGAGTTGCTGGCCGTGCTGGATGAGCAACTGGCGCAGGCGCTGGGTGCCAGTGGTAGGCAAGCCGCCGAACCAGCCGCAGGCTATGGCTTGACCACCGCCACCGTGCGCGCAGACACCGCCAACTATTTGCACGCCGTGGTGGCGGGTATGCGCTTGGACAACTTTGTGGTGCGCCCGCAGCGCCGCTGGGTGGAGCCGTGGAGTCAGGCAGAGGCCTGGCACACAGTCACCGGCGACCAACTGGTGGAGCTGGCCCAGCATGTGTCCGGCCTGCCCAGCAGCGTGCGCGACGACGATGAAGAGGCCAAGCGCTTTGACTTGCTCATGCTGCGCACGCAGTTGGGCTGTGTGCGGGGCGATGTAGGCTATGCCCGTCTGCGCGATCAGGTGCGCGCGCTGGCCGATGCCTTAAGTGAACTGGGCAGCATTCCTGACGTGAAAAAGCACATGGTGCTGATCGAGGCGGTGGCGGGCGAGGAGTGGTGGCAGGACGTGACCCTGCCCATGCTGGAGCAGGCGCGCCGGCTGTTGCGCGGGCTCATCAAGCTGCTGGAGAGGATGCGGCGCAAGGTGGTCTATACCGACTTTGAGGACCAGGTGGGTGAAACAGCCGAAATTGCTTTGCCGTTGGGCGGCAGTGCGGGCGACTTTGAGCGCTTCCGCCTCAAGGTGCGCGCCTTTCTGCGCGCGCATGAGAGCCACATCACCCTGCACAAGCTGCGCCGCAACCAGCCGCTGACGGCGACCGACCTGGCCGAGCTGGAGCGCTTGTTGATAGACAGCGGCACCGGTACGGCAGAAGACGTTGCACGGGCTGGCCAGGAGGCGCATGGCCTGGGCCTGTTTGTGCGCTCACTGGTGGGGCTGGACCGGGAGGCCGCCACGCAGGCGCTGAACGGTTTTGTGGCGGGCAAGGCGCTGAGTGCGAACCAGCTGGAGTTTGTGAACCTGATCGTCACCCACCTGACCGAGCGCGGTGTGATGGAGGCGGCGCTGCTGTATGAGCCGCCCTTTACCAACTTTGCGCCACAGGGGCCGGATGCGTTGTTCACGTCCGCCCAGGTGGACGAGCTGTTTGGGGTGTTGGACCACATCAAGGCCACCGCGCTGGCGGCGTAATGGCCATTTAGGTCTCTAGCTCGCGTGGAATATGCGTGAACAGCTATCAAAAAGAGAGTGAAATGAACAAGGCAAGCAGACACTGGTGCGTGTCATGAAGACCGTAGCCCGCTGGTTCGGCCGACGCCTCAGCCGCTACCTGAACCGCCAGAGTACGGGTCGTGGCGCCAGCGCCGCCTGGCCCGTTGATCTTGCCATGCTTGCCGTCTGTCTGCGTCCTGGAGATGTGTTGCTGGTGGAGGGCAATACGCGCGTCAGCGCGGTCATCAAATACCTGACGCAGTCGACCTGGTCGCACACTGCGCTGTTTGTGGGTGCGCAGGCTGGGCCACCCGGGCCGGACGGCATGCCGTTATGCCTGGTCGAGGCAGACATGGAGCTCGGCGTGCACGCTGTCGGGCTGGCGCGTTTTCGGGGCCTGCATTGCCGGATCTGCCGCCCGGTGGGCATGACACCGGAGGAAGTGCAGCGCCTGTGCGACTTCGCCGTGCAGCGGCTGGGCGAGCAATACGATCTGAAAAATGTCGTGGACCTGGCGCGCTACCTGTTCCCTACGCCGCCGGTCCCACCGCGCTGGCGTCGCCGCATGCTGGCGCTGGGCAGCGGGGACCCCACGCGCGCCATCTGTTCGACCCTGATCGCCCAGTGCTTCGAGTCGGTGCGCTACCCGATCCTGCCCCTGATCGAGACCGTGCACCTGCAGGACCCGGACCATGTTGACCAGGTGCGCGAGATTCTGCATGTGCGCCACTACAGCCTGTATGTGCCGCGTGACTTCGACGTGTCGCCTTATTTTCAGATCATCAAGCCGACGCTGATGATCGGATTCGACTACCACGCCCTGTCGTGGGGAGAGTCTGCACCCCCCGCGTCAGCCGCAGGGACACCGCTCAGTCCTTAGCCACTTCCAGCACCAGCTTGCCGAAGTTTTCGCCGTTGAACAGCTTGAGCAACGTCTCGGGGAAGGTCTGCAGGCCCACCACGATGTCTTCCTTGCTCTTCATGCGGCCATCCTTGATGTAGCCCGCCATCTCGGCAATGGCCAGGTGGTAGCGGTCGGCGTAGTCGAACACCACAATGCCTTCCATGCGGGCGCGGTTCACCAACAGGCTCAGGTAGTTCTTGGGGCCTTGCACGGCGGTGGTGTTGTTGTACTGGCTGATGGCGCCGCAGATGACGATGCGTGCGCCACGGGTGATCTTGGCCAGCACGTCGTCCAGAATTTCGCCGCCCACGTTGTCGAAGTAGATGTCCACGCCCTTGGGGCAGTGTTCCTTCAGACCGGCGCGCACGGCGCCGGGGCCGGCCTTGTAGTCGATGCAGGCGTCAAAGCCCAGTTCTTTCACCACCCACTCGCACTTGGCCGCACCGCCGGCAATGCCCACCACGCGGCAGCCCTTGATCTTGGCCATCTGGCCCACGGTCTGGCCCACGGCGCCAGCGGCACCGGACACTACCACGGTCTCGCCGGCTTTGGGCAGGCCCACGTCCATCAGGCCGAAGTAGCCGGTCATGCCGGGCATGCCCAGCACGTTGAGCCACTGAGTCAAGGTGCCGGCGCGCAGGTCGATCTTGGCCAGGCCGTTGCGCTTGATCTCGTCGGCCGCAATGGTGATGTATTCCTGCACGCCAAAGGTCGCGCTCACATAGTCGCCCACCGCAAATTTGTCGTTCTTGGAGGCAATTACCTTACCGACACCGCCGGCGCGCATGACTTCGCCAATACCGACGGGTGGAATGTAGCTCTTGCCTTCATTCATCCAGCCGCGCATGGCCGGGTCCAAGGAGAGGGCCAGCGTCTTGAGCGTGACGCCGCCCTCCTGGGGCTCGGCCACCGGTTCGGTGGTGTGGCTCCAGTCGGTGGACTTGGGCATGCCGACGGGGCGGGCCGCGAGGCGGATCTGGTGGTTGACGAGGGTGTTGAGTGCGGACATGGGGGCTTCCATCGTAAAAAATACCCGAAAGGGATCGGGTGGACAAAGCATGGTAGCCGTGCGTGCCCGGGGTTTGCGTTGCCAAGGTGACAAACCCTTGCACGGTACAGGGCTGCCGGGCGCCAGGGGGTTGCGTGGCGTTATGCTTGCATTCATGACGACCGAGATATTGGCCCCGCCCTGTGTGGCGCTCGATGATGTGGTTTCCGTCCTGCGCCAGCAGGGGTATGCCGTGCTGGATGCGCCGTCGGTTGCGGCGGCGGCCCAGGTGGCGCTGGACGACCTGAATACGCTGCTGGCGGGCTGGGATGATCTGCCTGCGGACAACTACCTCAAGGACGGTGGCCGCTACCGCCGGCGCCGCCATGGCAGCTTTGTGCTGCAGGACGGCGTGGTGCAGCCGGTGGCGCACCGGGCCCACTGGCAGCCGGTGGAATACAACGCCCTGCATGGCGGCATGCACCGCTGGTTTGAACCGCTGGCCCCGGCCACGGTGGCCCATGCGGCCTTTTCCCGGCTGCTGTTGATGCTGGGGACGCTGTGCTCGCAGCTCAAGGGTGCGCAAACCTGGTATGTGGAAGCCCACCAGTTCCGGATCGACACCACCGATGGCATTGGCCGCCCCACGCCGGAAGGCGCCCACCGCGACGGGGTAGACTTGGTGGCTGTTTTCCTGGTCCATCGCCAGGGTGTCAAAGGTGGAGAAACCCGGGTATTCGAGGCGGCAGGGCCCCATGGGCAGCGGTTCACCCTGAGTGAACCCTGGTCGGTGCTGCTGCTCGACGATGCGCGGGTGATCCATGAGTCCACACCCATTCAGCCCCTGGGCTCGGCGGGGCATCGCGATACGCTGGTGGTAACCCTGCGCGGGGGCGGTTTCCAGGACGACACCACAAACTAAGATACCCACAGAACCGGTCAACCGGTCACGAGGAGATACATGTCTTGTTCACCTGCCGAGCTTAAGAATAAAAGCGATGGTTTCCTGGCGCAATGGCAATCCTGCAAAGGCCTGCCGGTATTTGACAGTTTCGTGGAGTTCGCGGTTGCCGTTTCCAGTTTCACGGCATTCCTGGAGTCCAAGGGCTTGTCGGGCTTGCACCAAAGCGCCCGCGCACTGGAGCAGAACGTGCTGGCGCTGTTTGATAGCTGGAGCGGCGACCGCATACCCGATGCGCTGCTGGAGGAACTGGATGGCCAGATTGCCGAAATCGGCGCCCGCATCGCCACCTTCCTGGGTGACAACGGCGCCACGGCGCCCGAGCGGCGGCAGAACCAGGACAGCAACGCCGCCACCGACCTGCTGGCGGCCAAGAACATCTGGCTGGTGACCTCCACCCCGGACAGCTGGCAGGAGCTGGTGACGCAGGCGGGCTATTTCAACATCCAGGTGGCACTGCACAACCCGCACAACGAGGAGGCTGTGGCCCAGGAACCGGTCATGGTACTGGTGGATGCGCAGGGTATGGAGCCTACGGAATTTATCGTGCGGGTGCAGGTTCTGCGCAGCCGATTTTCGGTCAGCAGCATCATCGGGCTCAACCTGTCGGCCGACTTTGACGCCATCAAGCTGGCCCTGCGGGCCGGTTGCGATTTCTGTTTCCCGGTGGGCACGGCGCAGTCCGTCATCATGAGCCGCATGGTCAAGCTGTGCGTCACGGAAGTGGAGCCGCCCTACCGTGTGCTGGTGGTGGAAGATTCCAAGACCGCCAGCACGCTGATCCAGCGCACGCTGGGCGAATGCGGTATCGAGTCCAAGGCCATTGCGCGACCGCAGGAGGTGCTCACCAGCCTGGTCAAGTTCCAGCCCGATCTGGTGCTGATGGATATGTACATGCCCGGCTGCACGGGGGTGGAAGTGACCCGCGTCATCCGGCAGCACGAGGAGTTTCTCTCGACGCCGGTGGTCTATCTGTCGGCCGACACCAGCGTGGCCCTGCAGGTGGATGCACTGCGCCTGGGGGGTGACCACTTCCTGACCAAGCCGTTCAACCCGGTGATCCTGAATGCGGTGGTCAAGAGCAAGATCGAGCGCTACCGCATCCTGCGCCGCTCCATGTACCTGGACAGCCTCACCGGCCTGCTCAACCACACCACGTCCAAGCAACGCCTGGATGCGGCCGTGAGCCTGGCCCAGGCCGAGGGCACGCCGTTGAGCGTGGCCATGATCGATATCGACCATTTCAAGAAGGTGAACGACACCTATGGCCACCCCATGGGCGACCAGGTGATCCGCAGTCTGGCCTGGCTGCTACGGCAGCGCCTGCGCAAGACCGACGCGGTGGGTCGCTACGGGGGCGAGGAGTTCCTGGTGATCCTGCCCGATTCGGACGCGCAGCACGCGCGCCAGGTGCTGGACCGCATACGGGTCGACTTCTCCCATTTCCGCCACCCGGTGCGGGACGCCTGGTTTTCCTGCGCGTTCTCGTGCGGCATTGCCGAACTGGTGCCCGGACAGGGCGCTCCGGTGCTGCTCAAGCAGGCCGACGAGGCCCTCTACCACGCCAAGCGGGCGGGGCGCAACCAGATTGTGAACAGCAGCGTCAGGGAGAGCGCCTACACCGCCATGTAGCGTCCGGGGCGGTGGTTGATGGCCAGCGTCAGGTTCAGCACGACGGCGCCCAGCACCGACAGGGCGACGCGTTCCCAGTCGGCCACGAACAGCGCGCCCAGCACGATCAGGCTGTCGAGCAGCATCTGGATCTTGCCGGCACGCCAACCCAGTCGCTCCTGCAGGTACAGCACCAGCACGTTGAGGCCACCCAGGCTGGCCTTGTGCCGAAACAGGATCAGCATGCCGGTGCCCATCAGCAAGCCCCCCAGCACCACCGCCAGCGGCGCTGACAGGTACTCCAGGCGCAGGCCCAGCGGCAGGAAGTGCACGAACAGTGACAGCAGGGCCACGGCGGCAAAAGTCTTGACGGTGAAAACCGGGCCCATGCGCCGCCAGGCAAACACGTAGAACGGAAGATTGATGAGGAAGAACGCCGGACCAAAACCGACGCCAGTGGCGTAATGGATGAGGAACGCCAGCCCGGCGGTGCCGCCGGTCAGCAGGCCGGCGTGGCCGTACATCACAACGCCCAGGGCCACAAAC
>JBAQKO010000088.1:0-9256 GCA_049301075.1 Rhodoferax sp. | reverse complement strand
CCGTCTCGCCAGCCCTGCAGGCCGCACTGGACCGCAACGCCCAGGCCCAGGTCGCTCCGGCCAGCCCCGACCGTGGCTGGGGCACCTGGGTTCTGGCCCTGGCCGCTGCGGTATTGGGCGGATTGATCCTGAACCTGATGCCCTGTGTGTTGCCGGTACTGGCCATCAAGGTGCTGGGCTTTGCCCAGCATGCCCGCCACAACCGCGCCTCACAGCGCCTGCAGGGTCTGGCGTACACCCTGGGGGTCGTGCTCTCCTTCCTGGCGCTGGGCGGACTCCTGCTCGGCCTGCGCGCCGGCGGGGAACAGTTGGGCTGGGGCTTTCAGCTGCAGTCTCCCGCCGTAGTGGCCCTGCTGGCGGCCCTGTTCACCCTGATCAGCCTCAACCTGGCAGGCGTGTTTGAGGTCGGCAACCTCCTGCCCCACCGGCTGGCGTCCCTGCAGGCGCGCCACCCCATGGTGGATGCCTTTTTGTCGGGCGTGCTGGCCGTGGCCATCGCCTCGCCCTGCACGGCGCCCTTCATGGGGGCATCGCTGGGCTTTGCCATCGCCCTGCCCGCCGGGCAGGCACTGGGCATTTTTGCCGCGCTGGGCTTGGGGCTGGCCCTGCCCTTTCTGGCCGCCAGTTGGGTGCCGGGGCTGGGCCGCTGGCTACCCCGGCCCGGCGCCTGGATGAACGCCTTGCGCCGCTTCATGGCCTTCCCCATGTTGGCCACCGTGGTCTGGCTGGTATGGGTCATGGGCCACCTGAGTGGCGTGGATGGCGCCGGCAGCCTGCTGGCACTGTTGCTGGGGCTGGGCTTGCTGGTCTGGTCACTCGGTTTGCCCGGGCGCAGTCGCTGGATTTATGCTCTGATTTCGATAGCTGTCTGCGCAGCATTGGCGCTCGCTATCGGCCCCAGCATCCTGCGCCAGGACGATGCCACCACACCGGCGACCACCCTCCAGGAAGGCACAGCCTGGCAAGCCTGGGCCCCCGGACGGGTGGAGACGGAACTGGCCGCGGGCCACCCGGTGTTTGTGGATTTCACGGCGGCTTGGTGTATCACCTGCCAGTACAACAAGAAGACCACGCTGGCCGCCAGCGAGGTCTTGAGCGACCTGCAAGCGCACCAGGTCACCCTGCTGCGCGCCGACTGGACCCGGCGTGACCCGGCCATCACCCGGGCCCTGGAACAACTGGGCCGCAGTGGCGTGCCGGTGTATGTGCTCTACGCCCCCGGACGTCCCCCCGTGGTGTTTTCCGAGATCCTGCATGCACCGGAGTTGCGTGCCGCCCTCGCCCAGCTATAAGGTCCTTGCCATGCACACCATCCCCCCCAGCATTCCCGTGCCCGGCGGCGCCCCGCAAGACGCCATGGCCACCATCCTGGAGCAGTGCCGCACTGTGGCCGTAGTCGGCCTGTCGCCCAAGCCGCACCGCGACAGCCACGAGGTGGCCCAATACATGCAGTCCCGGGGCTGGCGCATCGTTCCCATCAACCCCAACGCCAGCACCATCCTGGGTGAAACCGCCTACCCCAGCCTGGCACAGGCCGCACGCCACCACCACATTGAACTGGTCAACGTGTTTCGCAACAGCGCCGACGTGCCGCCCGTAGTGGCCGAGGCCATCGCCATCGGTGCCCGCGCCGTGTGGCTGCAACTGGGCATTGCGCACGAGGAGGCTGCCGCCCAGGCCCGCGCCGCCGGCCTGCTGGTGGTGCAGAACAAGTGCCTGATGGTGGAGCACGCAGGGTACCTGCGCCAGACCGCGCAAAACCTGCCTCGCTAGCTGCGACAATGGGGGCATGAACGCACCGCACAACGCCCCCGGCAGCGCCGCTGCCCAAGACCCCACCTTCTCCCATTTGCACAACGCCACGTTTTTGCGGGCCTGTCTGCGCCAGGCCACGGACTACACGCCGCTGTGGATGATGCGCCAGGCCGGACGTTTCCTGCCCGAATACCGCGCCACCCGCGCCCAGGCCGGCAGCTTCATGGGGCTGGCCACCAACCGCGATTACGCCACCGAAGTGACGCTGCAGCCGCTGGACCGTTACCCGCTGGATGCGGCCATTCTGTTCAGCGACATTCTCACCGTGCCCGATGCCATGGGCCTGGGCCTGTCCTTTGCCCAGGGCGAAGGTCCGCGCTTCGCCAGCCCGGTGCGCGACGAGGCGGCCGTTGCCAAGCTGGAAGTGCCCGATATGGCCAAGCTGCAATACGTGTTTGACGCCGTATCGTCCATCCGCAAGGCGCTCACCCTGGCCGACGGCAAGGGCCGCGTCCCGCTGATCGGCTTCTCCGGCAGCCCCTGGACGCTGGCCTGCTACATGGTCGAAGGCGCCGGTTCCGACGACTACCGCCTGGTCAAGACCATGCTGTACAGCCGCCCTGACCTGATGCACCGCATCCTGGCCATCAACGCCGACTCAGTGGCTGCCTACCTGAACGCACAGATCGACGCGGGTGCCCAGGCCGTGATGATTTTTGACAGCTGGGGCGGCGTGCTGGCCGATGGCGCCTTCCAGGAATTCAGCCTGGCCTACACCACCCGCGTGCTGGCCCAGCTCCGGCGCACGGGCCCCCGGGGCGAGACCATTCCCCGCATCGTGTTCACCAAGGGCGGCGGCCTGTGGCTGCAGGAAATGGCGGCGCTGGATTGCGACGTGCTGGGCCTGGACTGGACGGTGAACCTGGGCAAGGCCCGCGCCCTGGTGGGCGGAGCGGAAAACGGCCCCGGCAAGGCGCTGCAAGGCAACCTGGACCCCAATGTGCTGTTTGCGCCGCCAGCCCGGATTGCGGCCGAAGCCGCCAAAGTGCTCGACAGCTTTGGCACCCCGTACCAGGGCACCGGCACCGGCACCGGCCCCACGCACATTTTCAACCTCGGACACGGCATCAGCCAGCACACCTCGCCCGAGCATGTGGCCGCCCTGGTGGAGGCCGTGCATGCACATTCCCGCGCCTTGCGCACCAAAAATGCTTAGCATTTTTTTCGGCCATTTTTAATGCTGCTGTTGCACTTATGCACAAAAATGGTCCATCGAAACTTGCGTCATCCCCCATTTGGGGGATAACCGCTATAAAAGCGATAGCGAAGCTAAGTTATTGATTTATAAGGATATAAAACTTTGCTTTTTTTGTGGGCATTTCAGCGGAAGCCTTGATTTTCAAGGCTTCGGCAGCTGCCAGGACGAGATATCAACAAAGTTATCCACAGAAACTCTGAATTTGGCATAAAACGCTTTCAAATCAAGTACTTAAGTCCTGTTTCGCAGATTTTTCTCAACATACCACGCCAAGTGGCTTTTCGCCCCCTATCCCACCCTGTGGCAGCGTTTTCCAGCCCATGACCCACTGGCTTTGCATACTGGTCCAAACCCCCGCCCATGCCGCGCTGGGGTCGGTGCTGAGCTACCGAAGTGAGCTGGCACTTCCACCCGGAACCCTGGTGCGCGTACCCTTGGGACCACGCGAGACCCTCGGTGTGGTGTGGGATGGTGACGCCGCGCAGGCTACGGGCGAGCTGAACCCGGACAAGATTCGCGCCATTGCCGGTACGCTGGAGGGCATTGCCCCACTGAGCCCCGCCTGGCAACAACTGCTTACATTTACGGCGCAGTATTACCAACGCTCCCTGGGCGAGGTGGCACTGGCCGCGCTGCCGCCCCAGCTGCGCGAACTCTCCCCGGCGCAGATGCAGCGCCGCCTGAAAAGAAGTGCCGCCAAGCAACTGCCCGCCCCCACGGACAGCGCGGGCGCCACCAGTTCCGCCCCGGCCCTGACACCGGAACAGCAGACCGTCGTCAACCAGATCCAGTCACACGCCGGGCCGTTCCTGCTGTATGGCGCCACGGGCAGCGGCAAGACCGAGGTGTATCTGCACTGCGTGCAAACGCTGCTGGAAAGCGCCCCCCAAGCCCAGGCGCTGGTGATGGTGCCCGAGATCAACCTGACACCGCAGCTGGAGGCCCGCTTCAAGGAGCGCTTTGCGGCAATCTATGGCGAAGACGCCGTGGTATCCCTGCACAGCGGCATGACCAACCCGCAGCGCCTGAAAAGCTGGCTGGCCGCGCACAGCGGCACCGCGCGCATCGTGCTGGGCACCCGTATGGCGGTATTTGCGTCCCTGCCGCACCTGGGCTTGATTGTGGTGGACGAAGAGCACGACCCCAGCTACAAAAGCAGCGAAGGCGCACGTTACTCGGCACGCGACCTGGCGGTGTACCGCGGACGGCTGGAAAATGCCAAAGTCCTGCTGGGCTCGGCCACACCCTCGCTGGAGAGCTGGTACCAGAGCCGCCCCGCCAGCGAAGGGGGCCGTTACCTGCGCCTGCACATGCCCAGCCGCATTGGTACAACGGCCGACAACCCGTCCGGCCTGCCGCTGGTGCGCCGGGTGGACATGAACCACCAGCACCGCCACGCGGTGTTCTCCATCCCCCTGCTGGAGGCCATCAAGGAGCGCGTGGCGCGTGGCGAGCAATGCATGGTGTTTCTGAACCGGCGCGGGTACGCCCCGGTGCTGCACTGCGCCGACTGCGGCTGGAAAAGCGAATGCCCGCATTGCAGCGCCTTTCGGGTGTTTCACAAGATCGACCGCACCCTGCGCTGCCACCACTGCGGCTTTACCGAACGCGTGCCCCGCGCCTGCCCCAGCTGTGGCAACCCCGACATTGCGCCGCTGGGCCGCGGCACCGAGCGGCTGGAAGAACACCTGGCCGAACTGCTGGCCGATGTGCGCCGTCCGAACTCCATCAGCGCCGAATTTCCCGAGGGAGAGCCGGTGCGCGTGGCACGCATCGACGCCGACACCACCCGGCTGAAGGGCGAGCTGCAAAGCCAGCTGGCCGCCGTGCACGCCGGCGATGTGGACGTGCTGGTGGGCACGCAGATGATTGCCAAGGGTCACGACTTTCGCCGCATCACCCTGGTGGCCGCGGTCAACCCGGACGGTGCGCTGTTCTCCAGCGACTTCCGGGCACCCGAACGCCTGTTTTCCCTGCTGATGCAGGCCACGGGCCGCGCCGGACGCGATGCCGCGCTGGGCGCCCGCAGCGAGATGTGGATCCAGACCTTCCAGCCCGCGCACCCGCTGTACGCCGCGCTCAAACAGCACGACTACCCGGCCTTTGCGGCCGCGCAATTGCGGGAACGGGAGCAGGCCAGCCTGCCCCCCTTCAGCGCCCAGGCCCTGGTGCGGGCCGAGGCCCGCACGCAGGAGGTGGCCCAGCGGTTCTTGCAGACCGCCAGCACCGCCGCCCACACGGACATGGCGCAATGGGAGGGCTGGGCCGACGTGCTGGCGCAGGTGACGCTGTACCCGGCCGTGCCCATGACGATTCAGCGGGTGGCCAATGTGGAGCGCGCCCAGATGCTGGTGGAAAGCCCCTCCCGCGCCGCGCTGCAGCGCTTTCTGAGCGGCTGGCAATCGGTGCTGCACGCCACACGCCAGGGGCCGGACGGCAAGGGCCTCATCCGCTGGGCGATTGACGTCGACCCGCTGGCAATTTAAGTTCCTACAGCCCCAGCGCCTTGCGCACGCCCGCCCCATAGGCCGGATCGGCCTGGCTGCAGTTGGCGATGTGGCGCTCCTTGATGGCCACGGGCGCATCCCCCATGGCGCGCGCCGTGTTGTCAAAGAGCACCTGGCGCTGCGCCGGACTCATCAGGCGAAACAGGGCGCCGGGCTGCGAGTAGTAGTCGGTGTCCTCGCGGTGGTTCCAGTGGTCGGCCACGCCATCCAGCGACAGCGGCGGCTCGCGGAAATCGGGCTGTTCGGCCCACTGGCCTTCGCTGTTGGGCTCGTAGGCCAGCGTGCCACCGTGGTTGCCGTCCACGCGCATGGCGCCATCGCGGTGAAAGCTGTGCACCGGGCAGCGCGGTGCGTTCACCGGAATCTGGTGGTGGTTGACGCCCAGCCGGTAACGCTGGGCGTCACCATAGGAAAACAGCCGGGCCTGCAACATCTTGTCGGGCGAAAAGCTGATGCCGGGCACCACCTGCGCCGGGTTGAAGGCCGACTGCTCCACTTCGGCAAAGAAGTTTTCCGGGTTGCGGTTGAGCTCCAGTTCGCCCACTTCGATCAAGGGGTAGTCCTTGTGCGGCCAGACTTTGGTCAGGTCAAACGGGTGGTAGGGCACCTTGGAGGCTTCCTGCTCCGGCATGATCTGCACGTACATCGTCCACTTCGGGAAGTCGCCCTTTTCGATGCTGTCAAACAGGTCGCGCTGGTGGCTTTCGCGGTCCTGCCCGATGAGGGCTTGCGCTTCGGCGTCGCTCAGGTTCTTGATGCCCTGCTGGGTGCGGAAATGGAATTTGACCCAGTGGCGTTCGTTGTGCGCGTTGATGAAGCTGAAGGTGTGTGACCCAAAGCCGTGCATGTGGCGGTAGCTGGCCGGGATGCCGCGCTCGCTCATGACGATGGTCACCTGGTGCAGCGCCTCGGGCAGCGAGCTCCAGAAGTCCCAGTTGTTCTTGGCACTGCGCAGGTTGGTGCGCGGGTCGCGCTTGACGGCGTGGTTGAGATCGGGGAACTTGAGCGGATCGCGAAAGAAAAAGACCGGCGTGTTGTTGCCCACCAGGTCCCAGTTGCCTTCCTCGGTATAGAACTTGAGGGCAAAGCCGCGAATGTCGCGCTCGGCATCGGCCGCGCCGCGCTCACCGGCCACCGTGGTGAAGCGGGCAAACAGATCGGTCTTCTTGCCAACCTGGGAAAAAATTCGGGCGCGGGTGTAGCGCGTGATGTCATGCGTCACCGTGAAGGTTCCGTAGGCGCCGGAGCCCTTGGCGTGCATGCGTCGCTCGGGGATGACCTCCCGGTCAAAGTGGGCCAGTTTTTCCAGCAGCCACACGTCCTGCAGCAGCGCGGGGCCGCGCGGACCGGCCGTGAGGATATTCTGGTTGTCGACAACCGGCGCGCCGGCAACCGTGGTCAAGGCGGGACAAACGGGCTTGCTACTCATGGAATTTCTCCTGAAGTGGATCAACGGATACGCTCAACACAGGCGCACGATAAACCGCGCGAGAAAATCGGGCAATGGGGTCCAGGCAATGGTCACCATAGCCATTGCCCATGCACGCCGGCCAGGCCTGCACCGCAAATTGCTATCGTTTGTATAGCTGCTGACGCATATTGCATAAGGGCTACAACCCTATTTCTCCATGCAAAACCGACCTGCCATGCCGGCAATCGCCGTGTGGCGGCAGGGCACAGCGTCACCCGGTAAGATGGCACGCTTGTCTGTCTGTTCCGTCTGCATGTCTGCCCCCTCTTCCCCCGCCTCTCCTGTCAACCACGGCCTGAACCTGGCCCAGCAGGAAGCCGTCAACTACCTGCACGGCCCCTGCCTGGTGCTCGCGGGCGCCGGCTCTGGAAAAACCCGGGTGATCACGCACAAGATTGGCCGCCTGATCCAGATGGGCATGCCCGCTCCCCGCATCGCCGCCATCACCTTCACCAACAAGGCGGCCGCCGAAATGCGCGAACGCGCCAAGGGCCTGATCGGCAAGGCCGCCAAGGACGTGCTGGTATGCACCTTCCACGCGCTGGGTGTGCGCATGCTGCGCCAGGACGGCGATGCGCTGGGGCTCAAACCCCAGTTCAGCATTCTGGACAGCGACGACGTCACCAGCATCCTCAAGGACGCCGGCGGCAGCACCGACGCCGCCACGGCCCGACAGTGGCAATGGACCATCAGCGGCTGGAAAAGCGCCGGCCTGAACGCCGCGCAGGCCCTGGCCCTGGCCGAGGACGACAACGCCCGCATCACCGCCACCGTGATGGCGCGCTACGAGGAACGCCTGACGGCGTACCAGAGCGTGGACTTTGATGACCTCATCAGCCTGCCGCTCAAGCTGCTGCAAAACCATGAGCACGTCCGGCAAAAGTGGCAGGGGCTGATGGGCCATATCCTGGTGGATGAATACCAGGACACCAATGCCACACAGTACGAGATGCTCAAGCTGCTGGTAGGCGGCAACCCGGCGGACAGCGCCCGCTTTACAGCCGTGGGCGACGACGACCAGTCCATCTACGGCTGGCGCGGCGCCACACTGGACAACCTGAAGAAACTGCCCGTGGACTTTCCGGCGCTCAAGGTCATCAAGCTGGAGCAGAACTACCGGTCGACCTCCGCCATCCTGCGCGCGGCCAACAACGTGATCGGCCCCAACCCCAAGCTGTATCCCAAGACGCTGTTCAGTGAGCTGGGCGAAGGCGAGCCGGTGCGCGTGGTGGACGCCGACAACGAAGAACACGAGGCCGAGCGGGCCGTGGCCCGCATCCAGAGCCTGCGCGCCGAGGGAGCGCTGGCGCAGGCCGGTACCCAGTACAAGGACTTTCGCCACTTTGCCGTCCTGTACCGGGCCAACCACCAGGCCAAGCCGTTCGAGAAGGCGCTGCGCAAGGCCGGCATTCCCTACAAGGTATCGGGTGGCCAGAGTTTCTTCGACCGCGCCGAGATCCGCGACCTGTGCGCCTGGTTCCGCCTGTGGGCCAACAACGACGACGACCCGGCGTTCCTGCGCGCCGTGACCACCCCCAAGCGCGGTATCGGCCACCAAACATTGGGCACCCTGGTCGTGTATGCCAGCCAGTACAAGCTCAGCCTGTTCGAAGCGCTGTTTTCGTCGTCCCTGGCCAGCGCCCTGGGTGCCAAGGCCCTGGGCAGCCTGCACGAGTTTGGCCGTTACGTGAACGATCTGCAGTACCGTGCCCGCCAGACCGAGGGCGCCGAAGCAGCACGCGCCTTCCTCTCCGACTGGCTCAAGGAGATTGGCTACGAGAAACACTTGTACGACGGTGAAGACAGCGAGAAAGTGGCCGCCGCCAAGTGGGCCAATGTGACGGAGTTTTGCGACTGGATGGCCCAGCGCTGCGGCGGCCAGATCGACGACGCCGGCGGCGCCACCATGACCCGCGAGATCAAGAGCCTGCTCGAAGTGTCGCAAACCATCGCCCTGCTCTCCACCATCAGCGAGCGCGAGAAGGATCAGGACGTGGTGACACTGTCGACCCTGCACGCCGCCAAGGGGCTGGAGTGGCCGCACGTGCTACTGGTGGGCGTGACCGAGGGCATGCTGCCCTTCAAATTGAACGACGGCGCCGACACACCGGGCGGCTCCGAACGCGCACACGAAGCCGCCAATGACGACGTGGCCACCCGCCTGCAGGAAGAGCGCCGCCTGATGTACGTCGGCATCACCCGCGCCCAGCGCAGCCTGGCGGTGAGCTGGACCCGGCGGCGCAAAAAGGGCCGCGACCTGGTGAC
>JBAQKO010000087.1:0-6225 GCA_049301075.1 Rhodoferax sp. | reverse complement strand
CGGCCAGCCGCCGCCGGGCAACTGGGCGTCCAGCACGGCATCGCCCGTGGCCAGCACCCGCCCCGGTGCGCGGGCCAGCGCGTCGGCCTGCCAGACGTCCGCATGGACGCTGGCCAGAGAGAGGGAGCGTGGGGACGCAGACATGGTGCGGGTGGATCAATAAATACTGTATGTTTAACCAGTATAAACAATCTGCCACGGCGGCGTTCCTAACGCCATCCTGATACCGCCGGTGGTACGCTGGGGCCACCATGAACGCCGCGCCCGATCTCGAGGACTCCCTGCCTTCCCGCCGCAGCTGGCTCGTCGTGGTGGCGCTGCTGACGGCGGCTACGGCCGGCGGGTTTCTGCTGGACCACCATGTGTCGCTAACCAGCCAGGCCATGCTGTACGTGCTGGCGGTGGTCATTGCGTCCTACACGCTGCGCTGGTTGCCCTCCGTGGTGTGCGCGGTGGCGGCGGTCACGGCATTCAACTTCTTTTTTGTTCCGCCCCGCTGGACCTTTGCGGTCGACAACCAGGAAAACCTGATCGCCCTGTTCACCATGCTGCTGGTCGCCCTGGTGATCAACCGCCTGGCCGCCGCCCTGCGGCGTGAGACCGACAACGCGCTGCGCAACGAGCAGCGGGCGCGGCAACTGCAAACCCTGGCGTCCAACCTGTCGGACATCCACACCCCGCAGGAAGTACAGGCCCTGGGCCAGCACGCATTGGATGCTGCCTTCGATGGGCCGTGCCTCCTGGCCTTGCTGCAACCGGACGGTACGCTCGGCGTGGCAGCGGACACGCCCGCCACCGTGGCGGATGGGCTGGCGTGCGCCCTGCGCGAAGCCGCCGTGCTGGGCCCCGGAACCGGGCGCTGGCCCGGACTGGGGGCCTGGTATGTGCCCCTGGGCGACAAGGGGCAGATGCACGGCGCGGCCTGCATCCAGAACGTTCTGGCGAACGATGACGATGGACGGGAACATGCCCAGGCCCTGTGTGCCCTGCTGGCGCAGGCGTTGTGGCGCCTGCGCCTGGCTGCGTCCATGCAGGCCGCGCAGGACGAGTCCCATCGCCAGCTGGTGCAAAGCACATACCTGGCCGCCATTTCCCATGATCTGCGCACGCCGCTGGCGGCCGTGCTGGGTGCCGCCACATCCCTGCAGGCGCAGCGCGACAAACTCAGCGCACAGGAGCAGGATCGCTTGCTGGGCAGCATCGTCAGCGAAGCGCGCTATCTGTCGACCGTGACGGAAAACACCTTGCAACTGGTGCAGCTGACCAACGCAGCACAGCCGCTCAAACGGGACTGGGAATCCATGGAAGAAATCGTGGGTGCCGTGCTGGCACGGGTGCGCCAACGCGACCCCGCCCGGCGCATCCAGTCCCATGTCGCCGCCGGACTGCCCTTGATCCGGGTGGACCCGGTGCTGATTGCGCAACTGATCGACAACCTGCTGGACAACGCGCTGAAATACAGCAGCGGAGCGATTGACCTGGCCGTCAGCACCGGCGACGCGGTCATGCAGGTGGCCGTCAAGGACCGGGGCGTGGAGATTGCACCGGAAAAGTACCAGGCCATTTTCGAGCCCTACTCCCGCAGCGACCAGTCCGGCCAGCGCGGAGCAGGACTGGGGCTGGCACTGTGCCGGACCATCGCTACCGCCCATGGCGGCAGTTTGCTGCTGCGCCGCCGCGCAGGCGGCGGCAACTGCTTCACGCTGGCCTTGCCGCTGGAGCCGCAGCAACCCACGGGAGATGCGCCATGACGCTGCGCGTTCTGGTGGTGGAAGACGACCGCGAAATACGGGCCATGATGCAGTCCGCCCTCTCGGTGGAGGGCTTTGCGGTACAGACCGCGGTTTCGGTCAGCGAAGCCCAGGCCCTGCTGCGCCATGCCTTGCCCGATGTGATGGTGCTGGACCTGGGGCTGCCCGATGGCGACGGCATTGCGCTGGTCCACGCGGTGCGCAAGCAGCATGCCTTGCCCATTCTGATTGTGTCGGCCCGCCACCAGGAGGCACAAAAAATACAGTTGCTCGACGCCGGCGCCGACGACTACCTGGTCAAGCCGTTCAGCGTCGGCGAACTGCTGGCCCGCATCCGTGTCGCCCTGCGCCACCGCGGCACGGCGCTGGCCGCCGCCGTCACGGTGCATGAACTGGACGACCTCAAGATCAACCTGGACACCCGCATCGTGCAGTGCCGGGGCGAGACCATCCACCTGACCCCCACCGAGTTCAAATTGCTGGCCCGGCTGGTGCGCAGTGCGGGCCGTGTGGTCACCCACCGGCAATTGCTGCGGGATGTGTGGGGGCCCGAATTCACGGAGCAGACGCACTATCTGCGGCTCTACATGGGGCAGTTGCGCGCCAAGATCGAGCGCGAACCGGCAGAGCCCCGCCATCTGCTGACCGAAACCGGCGTGGGCTATCGCCTGGCCGTCGTCTGAGGCAAGCGCTCTCCTGCTGCGCATCCTTATGCGTTCCTGATGCGCGTGCCGCGACAGTGCAGGCATGTTCTCTGCCAATGTGATTCATGCGTAAAACCAACCATCGGGACAGTCGTGCCGCGCTCACCCTGGGCGCTCTTGGCGTGGTGTACGGTGACATCGGGACCAGCCCGCTGTACACCATGAAAGAGGTCTTCAGCCCCGCCACCGGCATCCCGCCGGATCCAGCCCATCTGGTGGGCGCGGTGTCCGTGATCTTCTGGGGTCTGATGATGGTGGTGACGCTCAAGTATGTGCTGCTCATCCTGCGGGCCGACAACCGGGGCGAAGGCGGCATCATGGCCTTGACGGCGCTGGCAGCCAAGGCGGCGGGACACACCCCACAGAAACGCCTGGTCCTGCTGCTCATTGGCGTCTTTGGCGCCGCCCTTTTTTACGGCGACAGTGTCATTACCCCGGCCATCTCGGTACTCAGCGCCGTGGAGGGGCTGGAGGTGGTCACACCCGCGTTCAAATCCTTTGTGCTGCCCCTGTGCGCCGCCGTTCTGGTGGGGCTGTTCGCGGTGCAGCGTTTTGGCACCGGCCTGGTGGGCAAACTGTTCGGCCCCATCATCGTGGTGTGGTTTGGCGTGCTGACCGTCACCGGGCTGGTGGAGATCGCCCGGCAACCGGCCATTCTGGCGGCACTCAACCCCCTCAATGCCCTGGTGTTCCTGCATGCCCAGGGCTGGCACGTGTTCGTGGTCGTCGGCGCCATTGTGCTGGCGTTTACCGGCGCCGAGGCGCTGTACGCCGACATGGGGCACTTTGGCAAACGCCCGATCCAGTACGCCTGGATCGGCCTGGTGCTGCCGGCGCTGGCCATCAACTACATGGGCCAGGGCGCCCTGCTGATGCGCGACCCCAGCGCACTGGAGAATCCGTTCTACCACCTGTTTCCTGCGGCCTGGTTGCTGCCGGCCGTGGTGTTAGCGACACTGGCCACCGTGATCGCCTCCCAGGCCGTGATATCGGGCGCCTACTCCATGACCAAGCAGGCGGTGCAGCTGGGGCTGCTGCCCCGCATGCAGGTGCAATACACGTCGGTCAAGGAAGCCGGGCAGATTTACATCCCCGAAGTCAACTGGCTGCTGCTGGCGGCCGTGCTGCTGGCGGTGTTCGGTTTTGGCAGCTCGTCGGCCATGGCATCGGCCTACGGCATTGCCGTCACGGTGACCATGCTCATCACCACGCTGCTGACGTTCTTTGTGATCCGCCACGGATGGAAACTTCCGCTGCCCGTGGCGGTTGCCGCCACCGGTGTGTTCATGGCGCTGGACCTGTTGCTGGTGGTGTCGTGCTCCATCAAGTTCTTTCAGGGTGGCTGGTTCCCCCTGGTGCTGGGCATGGGCATCTTCACCATCATGGCCACCTGGCGACGGGGCCGGGAGCTGCTGATTGACAGCATCCGCCATGACGACCCGGAGCTGCTGCCCTTTGTCACCGCGCTCGCCAGTGACCGGGCGCACCGGGTACCGCGCACGGCCGTCTATGCCGTAGCCAACCCCGGAACCGTGCCACAGGCCCTGATGCACAACCTCAAGCACAACCAGGTGCTGCACGAGCGCAACCTAATTCTGACGGTGGTGTTCCACGACGTGCCGTGGATTCCCTTTGACGAACGGGTGGAGGTGCAGGCGCTGGTGCCTGGCTTCTGGCGGGTGCAGGTCAATTACGGTTTCAAGAACACGCCGGACATCCCTAAGGCGCTGGAGCTGTGCCAGTCCAGGGGCCTGCCCATCAACCTGTTTGAAACCTCGTACTTCCTGAGCCGGGAAATTGTGGTGCCCACCAAGGGCTCTGGCATGGCGCACTGGCGCGAGGCGCTGTTTGCGCTCATGTCACGCAACGCCGGCAGCGTGGCGGGCTTCTTCCGCCTGCCCAACAATTGCGTGATCGAACTGGGAACACGGGTGCAGATCTGAACCCGCGCGCCCCGGCGCGGCGCGGTCTTAGTGGTGCTCGATGGTTTGCCCAATGGCGGGCCAGCGGTGGCGAATGTAGAGCCACGCCAGCAGGCCCACCCCCATCATGAGCAGGGATGCAGTCGCCAGGGCCACGGTGGAATACATCACCAGTGGCGAGATCAGGCCGGCCACGATGCCGTTAGCCGTGGAGCCCACGAACATCTGCAGGCTTGATGCCATGCCCCGGCGCTCGGGGTGCAGGTCCAGCACCAGCAGGGTCACCACCGGCACCATCAGCGCCCAGCCGAAGGAAAAAATGCACAGGGGAATCAGCGCCCAGCTCACATGGGCCTTGAACAGCAGATTGGCCAGCAGGTTGACCACCCCGATCGCCAGCATGATGACAAAGCCGTAGCGAATCTGCTGCTTGGGCGCAATCTTGCCGGCCATGCGGCCGCTGACCAGGGCCCCACCCATGATGCCCCCAATGGTGAGCAGGAAGCACCAGAAAAACTGCTGCGGCGCCAGGCCCAGGTGTTCGCCCAGAAACACCGGCGCGCTCAGGATGTACAGGAACATGCCATTGAACGGCACGCCACTGGCCAGCGCCAGCAGGAAGAACCGTGGGTCCGAGCCCAGCTTCCAGTACCCCGCCAGCAAATGCTTCACATGGAAGTGCTGGCGCTGCGTCAGGTGCAGGGTCTCGGGCAACAGGCGGTAGTTGGCCACCCACAGCACCACCCCCACTCCGGCCAGAAACCAGAAAATGCCGTGCCAGCTGACATGCACCAGCATCCAGCCCCCCACCATGGGCGCAATGGCCGGCGCCACGCCAAAGAAGATGGTGATCTGGCTCATGACCTTCTGCGCCTGCGCCGGCGGGAACATGTCACGCACCACGGCGCGCGACACCACAATGCCGGCCCCGGTGGACAGGCCCTGCACCGCCCGGAAAAACACCAGCTGGCCAATGCTTTGCGACAGCGCGCAGCCCACTGACGCCAGCGTAAAGGCGGCCAGCCTCCACAGCACCACCGGGCGACGGCCAAAACTGTCGGAGATGGCGCCATGGAACAGCGCCATGAAGGCAAAGCCGAACAGGTAGGCCGACAGCGTTTGCTGCATCTGCACCGGTGTCGCGCCCAGCGACTGGGCAATGCCGGAAAACGCCGGCAAATAGGTATCGATGGAGAACGGCCCCAGCATGCCCAGCAGGGCCAGAAGAATGGCAAAGGCCCACTGCGGGGCGTGCCAGAGGGTTTTTGCGTCCGGGTTCATGGGGCTATTGGACCATGGCCGCCCGCGCGGCGCGGCGAAAGTCCTGTCCGCAAGGTGTCAGGGCTGCCACTTCAGGCGCACAAACAGGCGCCCGCCAAACAGGTTCACCAGCAGCCCCGCCATCAGCAGCGCGCCGCCGGCATAGTGCACGGGCTGGAGTGCCTCACCAAACGCCAGCCAGCCGGTGGTCAGCCCCACCAGGGGCACCAGCAGGGTAAAGGGTGCAACCCGGTTGGCGGGGTAGCGCGCCAGCAGACCGGTCCACACGCCGTAGCCAAACAGGGTGGCGGCCCAGGCCAGGTAGGCCACCGCGGCAAACGCCTGCCAGCTGAAATGCTGCAGGGCGGTGACCATCGCGTCCGGACCCTCCACCCAGGCAGAGAGCGCCAGCAGCGGAAGGGGTGGCACCAGGCTGGCCCACACCACAAACGCCAGCTGGTTCATGGGGCCATAACGCCCCACCGCGCGGGTGACGATATTGCCGCAGGACCACATCACCGCGGCGGCCACGGTCAGCAGGAAGCCGGCCAGCGGCATGGACAGGCCGTGCGCGCTGCCAATCAGCAC
>JBAQKO010000086.1:0-1891 GCA_049301075.1 Rhodoferax sp. | reverse complement strand
GCTGCGCAGCGCCCCGCTGCAGGCCCTGAGCGATCTGGGGCTGCCCACCCAATACGAACTGCTGGAAAACGATGCCCAGGCGGTGGCACAAGCCTGGCCGCGCTTCCAGGCCCGCGTGGCCGGTGATGCGCAGGCGCGCCAGGACTACCTGGACGCCGTGGCCACGCATGGCCGCCACCAGACGCAAAAGGCGCTGGAAGCGGCATTGTCCAAGCGCGTCGAATTTGCGCTGGCCGACGAACAGGGCATCGTGGATGCCTCGGTGCTGACCTTTGCCCAGCAATACCCCGATCTGGCGGGCGTGGACACACCCGAGGCGCTGCTGGCCGCGCCCACCGTGCGGGGGCTGTTGCTCGATGCCGCGCGTCTGCTGGGGGCCTCCACGTTGAAGACCTGCCTGGACGCCGCGACTGCACTGGAGCAGGCAGTGACACAAGGCGACATGGCAGCCGCACTGGATGCGCTGCTCACCAAGTCGGGCACGCCGCGCAAGTTCAGTGACAAGGTCAGCGGCATTGAGACCGTGCGCCAGGTGCAGGAACAGGTGCTGCGGGTGGTGGCAGCCCAGGGGCAGCACCAAGCCTGGCTGCACCAGCAGCGCATGGCGCGGCTGGCCCGGGTGCTGGTGGTGGAGTATGCGCAGCTCAAGCGCGAGCGGGGCTGGATCGACATGGGCGACCTGGAGCGCACGGCGCTGGTGCTGATGTCGGACCCCGTGCTCAGCGGCTGGGTGCAGGAGCGGCTGGACGCGCGGGTGCGCCATCTGCTGATCGACGAGTTTCAGGACACCAACCCCCTGCAGTGGCAGGCCCTGAGCGCCTGGCTCTCCAGCTACGCCGGCGCCGGCCAGGCGCCCAGTGTGTTTCTGGTGGGCGACCCCAAGCAAAGTATTTACCGCTTTCGGCGTGCCGAGCCGCAGGTGTTCAAGGCCGCGCAGCGTTTTGTGGCGCAGGGCCTGGGCGGCGACCTGCTCAGCTGCGACCACACGCGGCGCAACGCGCCGGCCATCGTGGGCCTGGTCAACCAGGTCATGCAGCAGGCGCAGACCGCGGGCGAGTTTGACGGCTACCGTACCCACAGCACCGAGTCACAGGAAGCCGGGCACATTTTCACGTTGCCCCGTATTGCGCGCGTGGCGGCGGACGATGGCGTGGACGCCACCGGTGAGAGCGCTGAAGGGGCCCCGGGTTGGCGCGATTCCCTTACCACCCCCCGTCTGGTGGCAGAGGAAACCCGCAAGACGCTGGAGTGTCGCCAGGCCGCGCGCTGGCTGGCGGAACAGCTGCAGGCGGGCGCCTTGCGGCCCAAGGACGTGATGGTGCTGGCGCGCAAGCGCGAGCGCCTGGGCCTGATGCAGGCCGAGCTGGCGGCCCTGCATATCGCCGCCCAGCAGCCCGAGAAGAACGAACTCTGTGACATGCCCGAGGTGCAGGACGTGATAGGCCTGCTGGATGCCCTGGTGTCGCCCCGGCACGATCTGTCGCTGGCGCGCGCGCTGAAGTCGCCGCTGTTTGGCATCAGCGACGCCGATCTGGTGCAACTGGTGCTGTGCCAGCGCGCCCTGCAGGCTTCGGCCGGGGCCGAGGGCGACGCAGCCGGCGAACGTGCGCCCAGCGTGCCGTGGCTGCAGGTGTTGCAACAGGCATCCGGTTTGCCGCCGGCCCTGGTGCCTGTGGGGGCCGTGCTGACCCAATGGAAAAACTGGGTCGACACCCTGCCGCCGCACGATGCACTCAGCGCCATCTGCCGCCAGGGCGATGTGCTGGCCCGCTACGCCGCCGCGGCGCCGGCCAACCAGCGCGAGGGCGTGCTGGCCAATCTGCGTGCGCTCCTGTCGGCGGCCTTGCAGGTGGATGGCGGCCGCTACACCACGGCCTACGCCTTTGTGCGG
>JBAQKO010000085.1:0-3618 GCA_049301075.1 Rhodoferax sp. | reverse complement strand
ATGATCTCCTCGACCACCGGGTAGGTCTCCGGGTGCACGCCGGTCATGTCCAGCGGGTTGGCGCCGCCGCGGATGCGCAGAAAACCGGCCGCCTGCTCGAAGGTCTTGGCGCCCAGGCCGGTGACTTTGAGCAGATCCTGGCGGCTGGAGAAGGCGCCGTTGGCCTCGCGCCAGCGCACCACGGCCTTGGCCACGGTGCCCGACAGGCCCGACACGCGCGACAGCAAGGGCACGCTGGCCGTGTTGAGGTCCACACCCACCGAGTTGACGCAGTCTTCCACCACGGCCTCCAGCGTCTTGGCCAGTTCGCTCTGGTTGACATCGTGCTGGTACTGGCCCACGCCAATGCTCTTGGGGTCGATCTTGACCAGCTCGGCCAGGGGGTCCTGCAGGCGCCGGGCAATGCTGGCGGCGCCGCGCAGGCTGACATCCACATCGGGCATTTCCTGGCTGGCGAATTCACTGGCCGAATAGACCGATGCGCCCGCCTCGCTCACCACCACCTTGTCGATGGGCTTGCCACCCCCCTTGGCCATGAGTTTGATCAGGTCGGCCGCCAGCTTGTCGGTCTCGCGGCTGGCGGTACCGTTGCCGATGGCAATCAGGTTCACGCCATGGCGCATGCACAGGGCGCCCAGGGTGTGCAGGGAACCCTCCCAGTCCTTGCGCGGCTCGTGGGGGTAGACGGTGGCGGTCTCCACCAGCTTGCCGGTGGCGTCCACCACGGCCACTTTCACGCCGGTGCGGATGCCCGGGTCCAGGCCCATCACCACGCGCGGGCCGGCCGGGGCCGCCAGCAGCAGGTCGCGCAGGTTGTCGGCGAACACCTTGATGGCCACTTTTTCCGCGTCCTCGCGCAGGCGGGTGAACAGGTCGCGCTCGGTGGACATGCTGAGCTTGACCTTCCAGGTCCAGGCCACGCATTTGCGGATCAGGTCGTCCGCCGGGCGGCCCTGGTGGCTCCAGCCCAGGCGCAGGGCAATGCGCCCTTCGGCCAGCGAAACCACCGGTGTTGCTCTTGTTTTTGTAGCTGCCAGCGCAGCAGACGCGGTGGCTGCAGGCGCATCCGGCTCGGGAAGCGTGAGCTTGGCGTCCAGAATGTCCAGGGCCCGGCCGCGGAACACGGCCAGCGCACGGTGCGAGGGCACGCGGCCAATGGGCTCGTCGTAGTCGAAATAATCGCGGAACTTGGCCACGTCGGCATTGGTCTCGTCCTTGCCGTCCATCAGTTTGGACTTGAACAGGCCCTCCTGCCACAGCCACTCGCGCAGGTCCTGCACCAGTGCCGGGTTCTCGGCCCAGCGCTCGGAGAGGATGTCGCGCACGCCGTCGAGCACCGCCTGCACCGTGGTGAAGTCGTCACCCGCCTCGGTCTTGTCTTTGAGCACATAGGCGGCGGCCTCGTCGGCCGGCACCAGCGCGGGGTTGGCAAACAGCGCGTCGGCCAGTGGTTCGATACCGGCCTCGCGGGCAATCATGCCCTTGGTGCGGCGCTTGGGTTTGAAGGGCAGGTACAGGTCTTCGAGCTCCTGCTTGGTGGCGGCCAGCTCAATGGCGGCACGCAACTGCGGCGTGAGCTTGCCCTGCTCGTCGATGCTCTTGAGCACGGCGTCCCGGCGGTCGCGCAACTCACGCAGGTAGGCCAGGCGGGCTTCCAGTTCGCGCAGCTGGATGTCATCGAGGCCGTCGGTCACTTCCTTGCGGTAGCGGGCGATGAAGGGCACCGTGGCGCCGCCGTCAAGCAGTTGCACGGTGGCTTCAACCTGCTGGGGACGAACCCGGAGTTCCTGCGCGATTTGCGCGATGATTTTCTGCATGGGGAAAGGCTAACGCTAACGAAATAGGGGAATGGCTGTCGCAAAGCGGCATCCAGGGAGGCAAATTCGAAGGCGAAGTTTGCCACAGGTCAAAGCAGCCCCTCTGTCACACGGGATGCAGGGCTTTGGCCCCCTTTATCCAGCGATAGAATGGGCACGAAATTGACTAAAGTCAGTGTTTACAAGCGGTGTGACGATGTTTTATTTATCCAGCGACACCATCCCCGTTTGCCCCCGGTAACCAGACCAGCCTACCCATGAACATCAAGCACCTGGCAGACTACGTCTGGAAAAAAATAGCCAAGCTGCTGTCGGGAGAGCTGAACCAGTCCGAATTGGTCTGGCTGGCTTCTCCCCACCGGCACATGGCCCTGCTGACGCGCCGGCGCGCCATCATGATCGTCAACCGGGTGCGCCTGTTCGCCCTGCTGTTCGCCATCCTGACGCCGCTGTGGAGCCTGGTCGACCTGGTGGTGTTTCCTTTTCCGCTGTGGTTCAACCTGGCCATGATGCGGCTGGTGGCGGCAGGCACTTTCGCCAGCCTGTTGCTCAATTACCGCCCCAGCGGCGAACTGTTTGATGCCTACCGGGCCATGGCGCTGCTGTTTGCCATTCCCACGGTCTTTTATGTCGCCTCCTTCACGGTCCTCAGCCACTACCAGCTCACGGGTATCTCGGCGGCCATCGGCGCCAGCTACGCATTCCTGCCGTTCGTGCTGCTGGCGGGCCTGTCCATCTTCCCGCTGACGCTGCTGGAAAACGTGGCCATCGCCAGCCCCATCCTGGTAGCCCAGGCGCTGGCCGGCTCCCTGCGCTGGAGCACGCTGGACTGGCCGTCCTTCGCCGGTGCGTTCTGGCTGCTGGTGCTGATTACCGGGGTTGCCACGCTGGCCGGCATGAGCCAGCTGGCCGGCATGATTGCGCTGGTACGCCAGGCCATCCGCGACACGCTCACCGGAGCCTTTTCGCGCAACAGCGCGCAGGAAGTGCTGGAACTGCAGTTCACCATCGCCACCCGCAGTGACACGGCCTTATCGCTGGCCTTCATTGACCTGGACCATTTCAAAAGCATCAACGACCAGTTCGGGCATGAAGCCGGCGACAAGGCGCTGGTGGACATGGCCGCCTTCGTCAATGGCAACCTGCGTCAGGGCGACATGCTGGCACGCTGGGGCGGCGAGGAATTCCTGTTGATCATGCCCAACACCGACCTGGACCAGGCCCAGGCCGCGCTGCAGCGCATGCGCAGCGTGGGCTTTGGCATGCGTCCGGACAACACGCCGCTGACGGCCAGCGTCGGCATTGCCGAGCGCGCCGCCGACCAGATCTTCGACTGGAAAATGCTGGTGGACCTGGCCGACCGGCGCATGTACCTGGCCAAACAGGGCGGCCGCAACCAGGTTGTGAGCACCCAGGGCGAAGAGTAGCCTCCCGTCCCGGTTGGCATTACCGGGTGTGACACCGGAGAGTCACGGCGTAAAGTTACACTGCGTCCATGCTTGCCCGATTTCACCCATTGCGTCGCCTGCTGGACCTTTGGCAAGGCGAACATGCCCATGTCGTTGATGCCGCCGCCGTCTCCAACCTGGACCGGATCCGCTGGCTGAGCGCCGTCATGGCCGTTCTCAACGGCTTGGTGGCACTGGTTTTGGCGGCGCAATTGTCGATCTCCCATGTCAGCGCGCAGACCCACCGGTGGCAGGTGGCCCTGTTGCTGGCCCACACAGCCATGGGCCTGGCCATGGTGGCCAGCGGCGTGGCCAGCCACCGCTTTCGCCACGCCAGCCGCACACGTTGGGGG
>JBAQKO010000084.1:0-11234 GCA_049301075.1 Rhodoferax sp. | reverse complement strand
GGTGCAGGCCGCCCCGGGCTGACGCCGCGCCGCCACCGCACGGCGACTACAGACCGTCGATTTCGCGGTGGCGTTTGAGCGTGACCCACTGCGCGGCAAAGTGCTGCGCCAAGCGTTCTACCAGGTAGACCGAGCGGTGCTGGCCGCCGGTGCAGCCGATGGCCACGGTGACATAGCTGCGGTGGTCACGCACCAGGGCGTCGAGCCAGCTTTCCAGAAAATGCACAATGTGGTGGAGCATCAGGTCCACGTCGGGCTGGGTGTGCAGGAAATCCATCACCGCCTGGTCGCGCCCGGTCAGGGGGCGCAACTCGGGTTCGTAATGCGGGTTGGGCAGCATGCGCACATCAAACACATAGTCGGCGTCGGTGGGAACACCGCGCTTGAACGCAAACGACTCAAACACCAGGGTCAGCTGTGCGTCCGGTGACGAAATCAGCGTCTTGACGTAGGCCTGCAGCTGCGAGGGGCGAATGATGCTGGAATCGATGACATGCGCCTGTGCGCGCAGGGCGGCCAGCAGCTTGCGCTCCAGCTCAATGGCGTCGACCAGCGCGCGGCGCGCGTCCTGCTCGCCGTGTCCGGCAGGGCTCTGGGATAGGGGGTGCTTGCGCCGGGTTTCGGAATAGCGGCGCACCAGCGTATCGGTGTTGGCGTCCAGAAACAGCGACTTGACGGCGATGCCCTGGCTGCGCAGTGCCTCCAGTTGGTGCGGTACCAGCGGCAGCGAGGTGGCGCTGCGCACGTCCATCGCAATGGCCACACGGCGCGCCTGGTGCTTTTGTTCCAGTTCGACAAACGCCACCAGCAGCTCCGGGGGTAGATTGTCCACGCAGTAAAAACCGGCATCCTCCAGCGCGTTGAGCGCAACCGACTTGCCGGAGCCCGACATGCCGGTGATCAGCAGCAGCTCCATGGCGTGGGGGGTGTCGCTCATGGCATCAGGCTCCGGATTCCAGCATTTCGCGGGCATGTGCGAGGGTGGTGCCTGAGAGCTTTTC
The DNA here is from genome assembly GCA_049301075.1 of Rhodoferax sp. Taxonomy (GTDB): domain Bacteria; phylum Pseudomonadota; class Gammaproteobacteria; order Burkholderiales; family Burkholderiaceae_C; genus Allorhodoferax. Next base: position 10,233 of record JBAQKO010000084.1, on the reverse strand, counting down.
GCCACCCAGCATGCGGGCAATTTCGGTGACACGCTGCTCGCCCTGCACCGCAGCCACCGTGCTGAGCGTGACCTTGCCGTCCATCTGCTTGGCCACCACCAGGTGGTGGTGGGCGCAGGCGGCCACCTGAGGCAGGTGGGTGACGGCCAGCACCTGCCGGTCCTGGCCCAGCTGCTGCATGAGGCGACCCACGGTTTCCGCCACGGCGCCGCCGACGCCGGAGTCGACCTCGTCAAAGATCAGGGTTTGCGCGGTGCCCAGCTGGCTGGTGGTCACGGCAATGGCCAATGCCATGCGTGACAACTCGCCGCCCGAGGCCACCTTGCCCACCGGACGCGGTGTGCTGCCGGCGTGGCCGGCCGCCAGAAAACCCACATCTTCCAGCCCGCTTTGCATGGGTTGCGCAGCGGGTTCCAGCACCACCTGGAACTGCCCGCCCTGCATGCCCAGACCCTGCATGGCCTGGGTGATGGATTGCGCCAGCAGCGGCGCAGCCTTGGTGCGGGCTTTGGTGATGGTTTTGGCTTCGGCCAGGTATGCCGCGTGGGCCTTCTTTTCGGCGCTTTGCAGGCCCTCCAGGTCGGATGCCGCGTCCAGCTGGGCGAGCTCGGCCTTCCAGGCGGCCAGCAAGGCGGGCAGCTCCTCCGGCGGGCGCTTGTAGCGCCGCGCCAGCGAGATCCACAGCGACAGCCGCTCGTCGAGTTCGGCCAGGCGTTCGGGGTCGAGTTCGGTGCGCCGCAGGTACGCGCGCAGGGTGTGCACGGTGTCTTCCACCTGCGCAATGCTGGAATTCAGCACGTCCACCGGGTCCTTGAAGTCGGCTTCCAGGTGCGCCTGGTTTTGTAGCAGTTGCAGCGCGTGGTGCAGCTGCTTCAGCGCGTTGCCGTCTTCGTCTTCCAGCAGCTGCAGGGCGCCCTGTGCGGCATCCAGCAGAGCCTGGCCGTTGGCCAGACGGTTGTGGCTGCTTTGCAGCTCGTCCCATTCATCGACCTGCGGGGCCAGCTTGTCGACTTCGCCAATCTGCCAGGCCAGGCGTTCGCGCTCGCGTTGCAGGGTATCTTGTGCGGCCAGGGCTTCGGTCAGGGCATTCTGGCTCTGACGCCATTCCTGCCACCGCGCACCGAGTGCGCTGGTGGACACCTTGGCGTAGGCATCCAACAGGCCGCGCACGGTCTCCGGTCGGGTCAGGCTTTGCCAGGCGTGCTGGCCGTGGATGTCGAGCAACTGCTCGCCAATGGAGCGCAACTGCTGTGCGGTGGCCGGGCTGCCGTTGATCCAGGCGCGGCTCTTGCCCTGCAGGTCCACGGTGCGGCGCAGCAGCAATTGGTCGCTGTCGTCAAAGCCCGCCTCCTGCAGGCTGGCACGCACGCTGGCCGGGGTGTCGAACTCGGCGCTGACGTCGGTGCGGCTGGCACCCTCGCGGATCACGCCGGTGTCGGCCCGCGCGCCGGTAACCAGTTGCAGCGCGTCGATCAGGATGGACTTGCCGGCGCCGGTTTCACCGGTGAGCACCGTGAAGCCGGTTTCCAGATCGAGCTCCAGTTCGCTGACGATGACGAAGTCCCGCAGGACAATACGTTTCAGGGCCACGGTTACGCTGCTCCTTCGTTCCAGTGTAATTTTTGGCGCAAGGTGTCGAAATAGCTCCAGCCCTTGGGGTGCAGAAACCGCACGTGGTACTGGGAGCGGGTGACCACGACGCGGTCACCGTGCAACAGCGAGGCCAGGGATTGCATGTCGAAATTGGCGCTGGCATCGCGCCCTGCTACTATTTCTATAGCTATCTCCGCAGTATTGGCGAACACAATCGGCCGGTTAGACAGGGTGTGCGGAGCAATGGGAACCAGCACCCAGCCGGGAATGGCGGGGTGCAGGATCGGCCCGCCGGCCGAGAGCGAGTAGGCGGTCGAGCCGGTGGGTGTGGCAATGATCAGGCCGTCGGCCCGTTGGTTGGCGACAAAATGCCCGTCCACCTCGACCCGCAACTCCACCATGCCCGAGGTGGGTCCGCGGTTGACCACCACCTCGTTCATGGCCAACGCCGTGAACACGCAATGCCCGTTGCGCACGACCTTGCCCTGCATCAGGCTGCGGTGGTCTTCTTCGTAGTGGCCGGCCAACATGGGTTGTAAGGTAGCCTGGTAGTTTTCGAACGGAATGTCGGTAATGAAGCCCAGGCGCCCCTGGTTGATGCCGATCAGCGGTACGCCGTAGGGCGCCAGCTGACGGCCGATGCCCAGCATGGTGCCGTCGCCACCCACCACCAGACACAGGTCGCAGGTGCTGCCAATTTGTGCCAGGCTCATGGCCGTGTAGGTCGACAGGCCCATGTTGGTGGCGGTGTCGGTTTCCACCACCACCTCGCAGCCCTGGTCCATCAGAAAGTGGGCAATGTCATCCAGCGCCCGGCGCGACGATGCGCCGGAGGCGCCAGAGGAGCTGGCCTGGTACTTGCCGATTAGTGCAACGTGGCGGAATTGGGACTTCATTCGCAAATTACATCATTAAAATGATCCCATGCTCGATGATCGTTCCAAGTTGTTGCTGAAAGCTCTGGTTGAGCGCTACATCGCCGATGGGCAGCCAGTGGGGAGTCGCACTCTGTCGCGGGCATCGGGCCTGGAGTTGTCTCCAGCGACCATTCGCAACGTCATGTCGGACTTGGAGGACATGGGGCTGATTGCCAGCCCGCACACATCGGCCGGGCGTATCCCCACGGCGCGGGGTTACCGGCTGTTCGTGGACACCATGCTCACCGTGCAGCCGTCCCAGTACGCCGCGCACAGCCTGGCGCCGGACCAGCCGCAAAAAGTTATCTCCAACGCGGCGAACCTGTTGTCCAACCTGTCGCAATTCGTGGGTGTGGTCATTGCGCCCCGACGCACCTCGGTGTTTCGCCACATTGAATTCTTGCGCTTGTCGGAGCGCCGCCTGCTGGTCATCATTGTGTCGCCGGACGGCGACGTGCAAAACCGCGTCATCTTCACCGAGCAGGATTATTCGCAGGCGCAACTGGTGGAGGCGGCCAACTTCCTCAACAGCCAATATGTGGGCCTGGACATCGAGCATGTGCGCGAGCGGCTGCAAAGCGAGGTGGAGTCCCTGCGTTCCGAGATTGCCGCGCTGATGCAAGCGGCGGTGACCGTGAGTTCGGAAGCCATTACCGAAACGCAGGACGAAGTCATCATCTCGGGCGAGCGCAACCTGCTGTCGGTGTCCGACTTTTCCAGCGACATGGGGCATTTGCGCCGTGCGTTTGAACTGTTCGAGCAAAAAGCCCAGCTCATGCGGCTGATGGACATTGCCGGCCAGGCCGAAGGTGTGCGCATCTTCATCGGCGGCGAAAGCCAGGTGGTGCCGTTTGAAGACCTGTCCATCGTCAGCAGCCCGTACGAGGTGGATGGCAAGGTGGTGGGCACCCTGGGCGTGATTGGCCCGACCCGCATGGCCTACGACCGCATGATCCAGATTGTGGACATCACGTCCAAGCTGGTCAGCAACGCGCTGAGCCACCACAAGTAGCCCATTACAATCGCGGTTCGGTTGGGGCGTTAGCTCAGTTGGTTAGAGCAGAGGACTCATAATCCTTTGGTCCACGGTTCAAGTCCGTGACGCCCTACCATTTATAGTTGAATGAAATCAAGGACTTAGCAGTTTCTCTGCCAAGTCTTTTTTCTTTTTTCCGCGGGAAATTTGGGTATTGGTACGATTCCGGTGCAGTACTCGGCTGCAGTACTGAAATAAGGCCCCACCGGCGCATACACTTTGGCTAAGGTGGTTCACCCCTACTACAAATGGTGGAGCAGGATGGCCGTTAGCGAGTGGTCAGGAAAAAAATCGCGGATGTCGTCTGCCTTCAAGATCCCCAAGGCGAGGGATGAGCAACGGCAGTTATGGTCCCGATTGACCGGGCCTAACCTCAAATTTCAATGAAAGACACATTCATCGCGTTTCGCCAGCAGTGCGAGTGGATTCAAACGTGCTTCGATACTAATCGCGACTTGTTCGACTCGGGGTTGCCGCGCAAGAAACTGATGGCCAGCACAGCGCCGGGATTTTTCAAAGAGCTCAATATTATCTTGATTGAGTACTACATCTTGCAAGCTTGCAAGATCACCGATGGACCCACCACTCCGGTGGGAAGGGGCGAAACGCGTGAGAATCTTACGGTTGCAAACATTGACGGCATGCTGAGCGCTCAAGGCTTGCTCACTGATGAAATCAGGTCTTGTAGCGAAGGGCTTCATCGCTACCGAAAGCTCATCTTGGACGCGCGCAACAGATCTATCTCGCACGCCGACAAAGAGACCGCGCTTACTTACATCGAGCTCGGATGGCATCTCAAAAGCGAAGCCTTGGCTTTCTTGGACTACATGCACAAATACTGCGATGCGGTGTCCGAGGTCATCGGCGTGGAGCCTTTGGATTTTCGGTTCTCGTCTGGACCGGGCGACGTGGCCGACTTGTTCAAGGCGCTCAATGGTGGGGTTTACCTGCCCCCGACCTGATTCGAGGCACGGCCATCCAGACCAGGCGGGCGTTGACTTGCTTGCGTGAGATGGTTTACGAGACCTCTCTAAGGGAAATTCGGCTTGCCTTAACTCTCAATAGACTCACTTCGAAAGGCTTGCCAGATCGCCAGGTCGTAGGAGATTTTGAGAACGCCGCACAGGACCAGAGGCGCGGCAAGCATGCCTGCCGCGAAGAGCGCTCCGCCAATGGTTGGGGCGGCAGCCGAGGCCAGACTCTTTGGCACCAGCGTGAAGCTCGCCGCAGCGGAGCGCTCGGCAGGCGTCACCACTGCCATCACAAATGCGCTGCGGGCCGGGACATCCATTTGGGACAGCAGCGACCGCACGATGAGCAAAGCCAGTGCAACGTGGAGGTTCGGAACGAATGCCGCCGCGATCAGGCAAACGCTCGCCGGGATGTGCGTGAACACCATGGTGTTGAGCAACCCAATCCGGCGGGCCAGGCGTGGCGCTGCGAGTTGGGATGCGGCCGAGCACAGGCCGGACCAGAAGAAAAACTGGCCTGCCGAGGCCACCGACATGTCAAAGCGCTGGAACAGCCACAGGGCCAGCAGGGCGTTGACGACCAGGCCGCCCGCGAACGCGTCCACCGAAAACAGCATCGCCAGCCGAACAACTTTTTTGCGGGAAGGCCCCAGCGGCGCTGGCGGCTTGCGCTCTTCCTCATGGGGCTTGGGCAGCTTGCGGTAAAGCAACCAGACCGCCAGGCCAATGCAACCATAGAGCACAAACATGCTGCGCAGGGCATTCAGTGGAGGGATGCCAACCCACACGCTCAGTAGCCCCGGCAACGCGGCCGCGAGCGCGCCAAAGGCGGAAAGCAGCGATCCCATGAGGCTGTAGCGCGCAAAGAGAGCCGTCCGCGCATTGCCATCGGCAGCCTCGGCGATACGCGCGTGTTCCAGAGGCAAAAAGAGGCTTACATCGCCCGAGCTCGGGTTGAGCGTGCCGACAAACGCCACCAGCAGCAAAGGCCAGAACGTTGAACTCGCCGCGAAGGCGAAGCCCGTGGCGGCCATCAGCAACGCGGCGCCCAGTAGCAGCCGTCCATGGTGGATGCGGTGCCCCCAGGTGCCGATGGCCAGGGTGGCAACAGCGGAGCCGAGCAAGGTGGCGGTGGCGAGAATGCCCACTTCCCAGGTACCGAGCCCCAAGGCAATGAGGTAGGCAGGCAGCAGAACGGCGACATAGCCATCGGCAAAGGCGCGCAGCGCCCGGCCCAACAGCAAGGGCGAGGCGGAGGGGTGGGCGCCAACGGGCAGGAGCCAGCGACTCATGGGGTCAGTGGATAGGCGGTAAGTCCAATACGGAGCCTCGAGCACAACGAAGGGCTCGGGAATTTTCTTGAACTTATACAGCAGCGCGCCTTAGGGCGCTGCTTTTTGGTCGGCCAGCAGGCGCGCTTCCAGATGTTTGCGGCAACTGGCGTTGATGACGCGCAGCTCGGCCAGGGTTTTGTCGATCTGGGCGCGTTTCTTCTCCAGCTCGGCAATCTCGGTATCGGTGCGCTCGATTACGTAGCTGAGCTGCTGTGCGCGGCCTTCGCCTTGATGGCCGTACAGATCCAGGTAACGTTTGATTTCGGACAGCGGCGAGCCAATGTCCTTGGCGCGCAGGATGAGCGAGAGGCGCGCGCGGTCACGGCGGGTATAGACCCGCGCGCCGTTGATGCGCCGGGGCGACAGCAGCCCCTTGTCTTCATAAAAGCGCAGGGCGCGCAGCGTGATGCCGAATTCCCGGCACAACTCGGTGATGCCAAAGAGTTCGGATGTGCCTTCGTCGCGGTGCGAGTCGACGAAGGCCTGGGCGTCCGTGACGGCCGCGCTGTTCGCAGTCACCCGGGGCGGCTGCGACGCTTTGGCAGTTTTTCTGGACGTGGACACGCTGGCGGCTCCCTGGGGTCTTAGATGACGCGTTGCAGACGCATGGCAACACCCATGTCGCCAGAAACCTTGAGCTTGCCGGCCATGAAGCCGGTGGTGGGCTCCAGGTCGCCGCTGAGCAGGGCGTTGAGGTTGTCCAAGGTGATGCCCACGGTGCAGTCGGCATCGGTGTTGGCGTTGCTCACGGTGTTGGGTGTGGACTTGCCGTCGATCAGGATGACGCCGTCGGCGCCGCAATCGAATTTCAGGACGGCCGCCAGACCGCTGTCAGCGCCGACTTTGGTGCGAATGGCTTGTGTGCATTCTTCGAGGTTCATTTGGATTTCCTTGGTGTGTAGGTTGGGGTGTCTCCCGCAGCAGTGGCTGCAGGAACCGGTCCGAATCTTAGCAACATTGCATGACGTTAAGTATAGTATTAATACCTATACGATATTTGGTTGACGTTAACGTCACCTTGCACTAAACTGCCCTCAGTTTCAACGCAAGGACCCGTTCTGATGCCTGCTATCCGTTCCAAAATCAACGTCAAGGCCGACGCATTCGCCACCAATGTGCAGCGTATGCAGGGCTTGCTCTCCGAGGTGCAAAGGCTGGAAGGCCTGGTTATCGCCGAATCCGAATCCAAGCGCGAGAAGTTTGAAAAGCGCAAGCAGCTGCTGCCCCGTGAGCGTGTGGCGCGCCTGCTCGACCGCGGCACACCGTTCCTGGAGTTGAGTCGCTTGGCGGGGCTCAACATGCACGACGACGATGGCAAGAAGGCCGTGCTCGGCGGCGGCTCCATCATCGGCATTGGCGTGGTGGCGGGCAAGCGCTGCCTGGTGTCAGTGAATGACAGCGCGGTCAAGGGCGGCACCGTGGCCCCCATGGGGCTGCGCAAGGCCTTGCGTGCGCAGACCATCGCCATCGAAAACAAGCTGCCCCTGATCTATCTGGTGGAAAGCGGCGGCGCCAACCTGATGTACCAGGCAGAAATCTTTGTCGACGGTGGCCGTAGCTTCGCCAACCAGGCGCGCATGTCGGCGGCCGGTCTGCCGCAGATTTCCGTGGTGCACGGGTCTTCCACGGCCGGTGGCGCCTACCTGCCCGGCCTGTCTGATTACGTGATTCTGGTGCGCGGGCGCTCCAGTATTTATCTGGCAGGCCCCCCGCTGGTCAAGGCGGCTATCGGAGAGGACTGTACCGACGAGGAGCTGGGCGGCGCCGAAACCCACGCCCAGGTCACCGGTCTGGGCGAGTACCTGTGCGAAGACGATGCCCACGCCATCGGCATGGCCCGGGAGGTGATGGACAAGCTGCGCTGGGACCAGACGCCCGCAGCCGCCAGCTTTGCCGAGCCGCTGTATGACGAGCAGGAGCTGATGGGCATTGTGCCGGCCGACGAGCGCGAACCCTACGACGTGCGCGAGATCATTGCCCGCCTGGTGGATGGCTCTGATTTCCTGGAGTTCAAGGCCAGTTACGCCCCCGAGATGATGTGTGGCCACGCCCGCGTGCAGGGGCACCTGGTGGGTATTCTGGGCAACAACGGCCCCATCCAACCCGCCGGCTCGACCAAGGCGGCGCAGTTCATTCAGCTGTGCGACCAGAGCGGCACGCCGCTGATCTTTTTGCAGAACACCACCGGCTACATGGTGGGTTCGGTGGCCGAGCGCAGCGGCGCCATCAAGCACGGCTCCAAGATGATCCAGGCCGTCGCCAACGCCCGCTGCCCCAAGTTCACCGTGGTGGTGGGCGGCTCGTATGGCGCCGGCAATTACGGCATGTGCGGCCGCGGCTTCGACCCGCGTTTCATTTTCTCCTGGCCGACCGCCCGCACCGCCGTGATGGGGGGCGCGCAGGCTGCCAAGGTCATGGATATCGTCAACCGCGCCAAGATCGAGCGCGCTGGTGGCGAGGCCAACGAAGAAGCCCTCAAGGCCATGTCCGACGGTTTGCGCCTGCGGCTGGACAAGGAGTCTGCCGCGCTGTTTGGTACCGCCCGCCTGTGGGACGACGGCATCATCGATCCACGCGACACGCGCCGCATTCTGGGGCTGTGTCTAGCACTGGCCCAGGAAGCCGAGCAGCGCACCCTGCGCCCCAACACCTTCGGTGTGGCACGCATGTAATCCCCGATTTTCCCCACGCACTTCCCCTCAACTTCACAGTCTTCACCATGAAATTCACACCCGAACACGAGCAAATTTCCGACACCGTACGCAAGTTTGTTGTCAACGAGATCAACCCCCATTTGCCCGAATGGGAGAAGGCGGGCATCTTCCCGGCCCACCAGCTGTTCAAGAAGATGGGTGACCTGGGCTTGCTGGGCATCAAGTACGCCACCGAATACGGTGGCATGGGACTGGACTTCAGCTACTCCATGGTGATGGCTGAAGCCTTGGGCGAGTGCAACGCCGGCGGCGTGCCCATGGCCATTGGCGTGCAGACCGACATGTGCACCCCGGCGCTGGCGCGCTTTGGCTCCGACGCCCTGCGCGCCGAGTTCCTGGCGCCGGCCATTGCCGGTGACATGGTGGGTTGCATTGGCGTGAGCGAGGCTGGTGGCGGTTCGGACGTGGCAGCCCTGAAAACCACCGCCCGCAAGGACGGCGGCGACTACGTCATCAACGGCTCCAAGATGTGGATCACCAACGGCATGCAGGCTGACTGGTGTTGCTTGCTGGCCAATACGTCGGAGGGGCCGGTGCACAAGAACAAGTCGCTGATCATGGTGCGCCTGGATAGCCCCGGCGTGACACGCCAGAAGATCGAGAAGATCGGCATGCACTCCAGTGACACCGCCCAGCTGTTCTTCGACAACGTGCGGGTGCCACAGAGCAACCTGATTGGACAGGAAGGCATGGGCTTCATGTTCCAGATGTTGCAGTTCCAGGAAGAGCGCCTGTACGGCGCCGCCGGTTCGCTGCGCTCGCTCGACAAGCTGATCGACCAGACCATTGAATACACCCGCCAGCGCCGGACTTTTGGCAAGCCCATCCTGGACAACCAGGTGGTGCATTTCCGTCTGGCCGAGTTGCGCACCGAAGTGGAGGCCCTGCGCGCCTTGACCTACCGCGCGGTTGAGTCCTACGTGGCCGGCAAGGACGTGACCAAGCTGGCTTCCATGGCCAAGCTCAAGGCCGGCCGTTTGAGCCGTGAAGTGGCCGACAGCTGCTTGCAGTACTGGGGTGGCATGGGTTTCACGGCCGACAACCCCATTTCGCAGGCCTACCGCGATGGCCGCTTGATTTCCATTGGCGGCGGCGCCGACGAAATCATGCTGGGCATCATCTGCAAGTTCGAGGGCACTTTGCCGGGCAAAGCGTGATGGCAGTTGCTATGCAATTTGAAGCAATCCGCGCAGAGCAGGCGGGGCCTGCGCTGCATATTACGTTGAATCGGCCCGAGTCACGCAACGCCATGTCACTGCAGATGGTGGCGGAGTTGCGCCAAGTGCTGCAGGGTGCCGAAGCCACTGCGGGCCAGCCCGACGCGGTGCGCGTGGTGGTGTTGCGCGGTTCGGGGGGACACTTTTGTGCCGGCGCCGATCTGAAAGACATGGCAGGCGCCCGCATGCGGGCCATGCAGGCGACCGATGGTGGCGATCCCATTGCAGAGGTCAACGCCGCATTTGGTGAACTGTGCGTGGCCTACTCCCGCACACCACTGGCCGTGGTGGCGGTGCTGGAAGGCACGGTCATGGGCGGCGGCTTTGGCTTGGCCTGTGTGGCCGATGTGGCCATCGCCAGCGAGACCGCAGCCTTCCGTTTGCCCGAGACCTCGCTGGGCGTGGTGCCCGCGCAGATCGCGCCATTCCTGGTCGAGCGCCTGGGCTACTC
>JBAQKO010000083.1:0-5387 GCA_049301075.1 Rhodoferax sp. | reverse complement strand
TTGCGCTGGAGCCGCTTCAAAAACGAAGCCCCGTCGGAGATGTTTGTCATCGTCGGCGAACATGACTTCCCCTTCCTGCGCACCCTGGGCTCGATTGAGTCCACCTACGCCCACCACATGAAAGACGCGCGCTTCACCATCCCCACGCCAGCCTTGCTGGCCAAGGTGGTCGACCTGCTGGATGCCGTGCCCATGGACAACCGCGACACCAAGGGCGACCTCTACGAATACATGCTGGGCAAAATCGCCAGCGCCGGGCAAAACGGCCAGTTCCGCACCCCGCGCCACATCATTCAGCTCATGGTGGAAATGACCGCCCCCACGCCCACCGACACCATTTGTGACCCAGCATCGGGCACCTGCGGCTTCTTGGTGGCAGCGGGCGAATACCTGCGCCAGCACCACGCCAGCCTGTTCCACGACGCCAAGTTGAACGAACACTTCAACCATCGGCTATTCCATGGCTACGACTTTGACAACACCATGCTGCGCATCGGCAGCATGAACATGATGCTGCACGGCGTGGACAACCCCGCCATCACCTACCGCGACTCGCTGGGCCAGGAACACGGCGCGGAGGAAGGCCGCTACAGCCTGGTGCTGGCCAATCCCCCATTCGCTGGCAGCCTGGACTACGAAAACGTGGCCAAAGACTTGCTGCAAACCGTCAAAACCAAAAAGACCGAGCTGCTGTTCCTGGCCCTGTTCCTGCGCCTGCTCAAACCCGGCGGCCGCGCGGCCGTCATCGTGCCCGACGGCGTGCTGTTTGGCTCTAGCAAGGCGCACAAGGAACTGCGCCGCATGCTGGTGGAAGACCAAAAGCTCGACGGCATCGTCAGCCTGCCCGGCGGCGTGTTCAAGCCCTACGCGGGCGTGAGCACCGCCATCTTGTTCTTCACCAAGACCAACAGCGGCGGCACCGATAACGTGTGGTTCTACGACATGCAGGCCGACGGCTACAGCCTGGACGACAAACGCCAACCACTCTTGTCTGAGGATAAATTAGGCCTGCAGCCCGCACGGAATGTGTGCAGCCAGCTATCAAAAGAAGAGCATCTTAAAAACAACCTACCCGACGTGCTGGCCCGCTGGTCGCAGCGCGACGGGGCCGAGCGCCAAAACAGCCGCACCGAGCAAAGCTTCTGCGTGCCCAAAGTCGACATTGCCGCCAACGGCTACGACCTGAGTATCAACCGCTACAAGGAAGTGGTGCATGCGCAGGTGCAGCACCGCGCGCCATCAGAGATATTGGCCGAGCTGGCCAAGCTGGAGGACGAGATTGCCCGAGGAATGAAGGTATTGGAGGGGATGTTGAAGTGAGCGCTCCTTTGCTCATGCTCAAAGAGCTTGGAATGATTCATACCGGCTCCACGCCCAAAACGAACGATGACTCGCTTTTCGGTGGTGATATTCCATTTGTCACGCCAAGTGACCTTGACTCGGTCAGCCCTATCCAAAACACGCCTCGTACGCTTACAGAGGCAGGAGTGAAAACCGCCGACCTGCTGCCCGCTGAGTCAGTCCTTGTTTGTTGCATCGGTTCGCTCGGAAAGATCGGCTTCGCTGGTAGGCCAGTAGTTACCAATCAGCAAATCAATGCTGTTGTTTTCAACCCTGCGAAAGTGCATGCCCGATTTGGCTTCTACGCTTGTCGGATGCTCAAGCCTCAGTTGGAGCTCATGGCTCCAGCGACAACCGTGCCTATCGTCAACAAGTCCCGCTTTTCCGAGTTGAGAATTCCAGTTCCGCCACTGGAAGCGCAACGCCGCATCGCCGCCATCCTGGACCAGGCCGAAACCCTCCGAACCCAACGCCGCCAAGCCCTGGCCCACCTCGACACCCTCACCCAGTCCCTCTTTCTCGATATGTTTGGCGATCCGGTGGTGAATCCGAAGGGCTTGCCGACGCGAGAGTTACAAGAAGTTGTGAAGCCCGGAGCCATCGTTACCTACGGCATCGTGCAGGCAGGCGATGAATTTCCTGGTGGTGTTCCTTACATACGGACAGGTGATCTTGTAAATGGATCTATTCGTTTAAGTGAGTTGAGGCACACAGATCCAGAGCTTGCGGCCAAGTTTTCGCGTTCCCGCGTGGAAACGAACGAAATCGTGATGAGCATTAGGGCGACAGTAGGCACAACAGCTTTGGTCCCCGCTGAACTGGACGGTGCGAACCTGACGCAAGGAACCGCCCGAATAGCCCCAGGCGAGGACATGCATTTCTATTACTTGCTGTACTTCCTTCGATCAGACTCAACGCAGCATTGGATTGATCGGCAGGTCAAAGGTGCGACGTTCCGCGAGATCACGTTGGGACGCTTGAGAGAGCTGCCAGTGCTGGTTCCTCCACTCTCCCTCCAACAAACCTTCGCCACCCGCATCCAAGCCATCGAAGCCCTCAAAGCCACCCACCGCACCGCCCTGGCCCAGCTAGACGCCCTGTTCGCCTCGCTGCAGCAGCGGGCGTTTGCGGGGGAGTTGTAAAAATACCTAATTCGATATAATTGGCCCATGCCTGCATCGCATTCCGAGAAGTCGCTTCACTGGGTTGGCTCCGCCAAGAAAGACCTCTTGGCATTGCCTGACGAGGTGATTGACGACTTTGGGTACGCGTTGGGCGCGGTGCAGTTGGGTGCCACGCCTGCGCAAGCCAAACCGTGGAAGGGCGAAGGCCCTGGCGTGCTGGAGCTGGTAGAAAACCATCGGGGGGACACCTTTCGTGCGGTGTACACGGTGCGGTTTGCCAAGGCGGTGTATGTGCTGCACTGCTTTCAGAAAAAGTCGCCCAGTGGTATCAAAACAGCACAGAGTGACATTGATCTGATTCACGAGCGGCTGAAGTTGGCACAGCAACATTACAAGGATCACCATGAACGCTAAAGCTAAACCACCGGTGGCAAAAGCCGCCGAGACCGTAGAAATCGGTTCGAGCAATGTATTTGCAGATTTGGGGCTGCCAGACGCGGACGAACGCCACCTGCGCGTGCAGCTGGCCACCCGGCTCAATGATTTGCTCAAGGCCGAAGGTCTGACCCAAGCGGCAGCGGCCAAGCGCCTTGGCATTGCGCAGCCGCACGTGTCTGAGCTCAAAAACTACAAGCTCGGCCGGTTCTCCAGCGAGCGCCTGTTGCACTACATCACGCTGATGAATCGCGATGTGGAAATCTTCATTCGTCCTCGCGCTGCGTTACCTTTGGCGGGGATTGCTGCTGGGGCAGTGACGGTGTGGGCGGCTGCTTGATCTGATTGCATCTGTTTTCAGCTGGGGCTTGCGCGCTTGCTGGTCGTCTAAGAAAAAAGCCTTGTTAAAAATGACCCCATGAGGTCAAACCTGTTTAAATATTCAGCAAATCACGCCTATTTGCCCTCATGGGAACAAATATTTGCATCCAAACCAGTTTTGTATTTAAATTGACCCCATAAGGTCAAAAATGCAACTTCACACCAAAACCCTGAACTCCTTGGCGCAGCGTCTGCAAAACGAGCGCCAGCGTCAGGACCTGTCGCGTGAGCAGCTGGCGGCGGTGTGCAATGTGAGCACATCCTTCATACGCGATGCAGAGAGCAACCCCGGCCGTTGTTCGCTGGAAAAGCTGTTGCAACTCACCCAAGGGCTGGGCTTGCAGCTGACGATCACTGGCTGGCAAAACGACATACAAGCGGATAGGCCGACCATCACCTCCACAGAGAGCCCCGCCGCATGATCCGCCTGCGCGTGTGGGCCAATGTCCGCCCCATGGGGTGGTTTGGCCATGCGGCAGGCGATTACTTTTTTGAGTACGACCCGCAGTGGCTGGGGCAACCCGGTGGCTACCCGCTGGCACCGCAGTTTGCGCTGCAGCCGGGGGCATTTACCGGCAATGCAGTGCGCAGTTTCTTTGAGAACCTGTTGCCCGAGGGCATGGCGCTGGATGATGTGGTGGCGTCGCTGGCGCTGCGCGATGCGTCCACGCTGGATTTGCTTGGCCACTTGGGGCAAGAGCTGCCCGGCGTGCTCAGCCTGCTGCCGGAAAATGCGCAGCCAGAGTTTTTGCAAACCTACCGCCCGCTACCGTTTGAGGTTTTGAGCCAGCGCCTGCGCAGCCAGCAGCCGCTGCTGGTGTCCAACGACCAGACCACCATGTCGCTGGCCGGGGCGCAAGAGAAGATGGGCCTGCGCTGGGATGCCAAAAATGGCCTCTTGTCCGAGAGCGTGGGCCTGTCGCCCACCACGCACATCCTCAAGCCCGACACGCGCCAACCGCGCTACCAGCCCAGCGCCATCAATGAATACGCCTGCATGCAGCTGGCCCGCGCGCTCAAGCTGCCGGTGCCCGATGTGTGGCTGCTGCGCGTGCCCGAGGCCGCCTATGTGGTGCAGCGTTACGACCGGTTGAACGTGGCGGGCAACATCGTGGGCCTGCACCAGATTGACGGCTGCCAGCTGCTGGGTCATGGCGCGGGCTGGAAGTACCAGCGCCAGGGCGGCCTGGCCAGCATTCCCCGGCTAGTGGAGGCCTTGCGTGCGTTGCCGGTGCGTGCTGCGGACCTGCTGCAACTGCAGCGCTGGGTGATGTTCAACTACCTCATCGGCAATGCCGATGCGCATGCCAAAAATATTTCGGTGCTGGTGGATGACAAGGGCTACCGCCTGGCACCGTTTTACGACCTGTTGTGCGTCAAGGCCTATGGCGATGAAAGCCTGGCCCTGTACATTGGTGACGAAGATACCTTTGATGCAGTGGGTGCCCATTCGTGGGAGGCGCTGTGCAAAGATTGCGGCTTCCGGTTGCCGGAAACGTTGAAGGGCTTTCGCAAACTGGCGCAAGACCTGTTGCCCGCGTGGCACAAGGTGTTGGGCCGCCTGCAACCAGACACACAGCCCACAGAGGCTGAAAGCGCGCTGCTGGGGCGCATGACCCAGGTATTTGAAGCGCACAGCAAGAATGCGCTGTCCATGACGGAGGGGAGAGGGTAATGGCATCCAACTTTGCATTTCTGCAAGCCGAGTGGCCCGCGCTGTATGCGGAAGGCTTGCGCGCCGAGCAGGCCGCGCTGACCGACCCACGTACCGCGTGCTTCTACGCCCGGCGCACGCTGGAGCTGGCGGTGGTGTGGCTGTTCCAGGCCGAAGGCGGGCGCGGTGGCAAGCTGCAGATGCCCTACAAGCCCGACCTGTCGGCCTTTTTGTTTGAGCCCAGTTTCAAGGTGCTGGTAGGCCCCGGCCTGCACGCCAAGATGGACGTGATCCGCAAGCAGGGCAACAACGCGGTGCACAGCGCGCGGCCCATCTCCGCGCAAGACGCTGGTGCCGTGCTGCGCGAGCTGTTTCAGGTGGCTTTCTGGCTGGCCCGCAACTACAGCCGCCATGGGGCCGCGCGGCCCGACCCGGCGCTGCAGTTTCGGGCC
>JBAQKO010000082.1:0-6713 GCA_049301075.1 Rhodoferax sp. | reverse complement strand
CTGCCGCACCAGCCGCCCCGACGTCCCCGCCCGGGCTCCCCCGGGCACCCGAGGCAGAAGCCGTGCGCAGCTACGCCATTCCGGGTTCCATGCAACTGCAATACGACATCCGCGGCGAAACCCGGGGTGTTCCGTTCTCCCTGAATGGCAACCTGAACTGGCAGCAGGACGGCAGCACCTACAACGCCCGCATGGAAGTCAGCCACTTCCTGCTGGGCGCACGGATACAGACCAGCACCGGCGAGCTGACCGCGCACGGACTGGAGCCCACCCGTTTTGGGGACAAGTTCCGCAGCGAAGTGGCGGCTCACTTTGAACGCGCCAAGAACAAAATCACGTTCAGCGCCAACACCCCGGACGCGGCGCTGCTGCCCGGTGCGCAGGACCAGCTCAGCGTGCTGATCCAGCTGGCCTCCATGCTGGGTGGCGCCCCGCGCGACTTCCCCGAAGGCTCTCACCTGACCTTCCAGGCAGTGGGCCCCCGGTCATCCGAAACCTGGGTGTTTACTGTGGGGGCCCTGGAAAAACTGACCCTGCCCAACATGGAGCTCAGCGCCGTCAAGCTGTGGCGCAACCCCAGCAGCGAATACGGCAGCAAGGCCGAAGTCTGGCTGGCCCCCGGCCTGGCCTACATGCCCGTGCGCATCCGCATCACGGAAGCCAGTGGCGACGTGGCCGACCAGCGCTGGCTGGGCGACCATCTGCCGCAGTACTGAAGCGTCGAACGCACGCCGCCGGGTTGCGAACGTCCATGCCCCTTGAATTCCGCCGTATTGCGCTCACCTGAGCCATAAGCCCTATCATTGATCCCATGCACACGCTCTACGATTCAGATACCTACTCGGTCACCCACATGCTGGCCAACGCCGAAGCGGATGGCTCGACGGTGGTGAGCACCCTCAAAACGGTGCAGCACCCCGAGGGTGTGCCCATGCTGGCACGCCACGGTTTTGAAATTGTGGACAAGCGCTCCGGCAAAGAGGTGTACCTGGACGGTTCCTGGGCCGAGTTGTTCCAGCAGCACATCATGGCCTGGCAGGTCAACACCCCCACCCAGGAAGAAGTCGAAGACACGCTGGAACAATACGCCGAACTGGCGCAGAACCCGGTGCTGGTGCACTGAGTCCGTGGCCATGCTCCACCGCGTGGCCGCCCAGGTATTGCTGCTCAGCGTCGCGTTCCTGGGCGGCTGCGCAGCCTCCCTTCTGACCCCCGCACTGCAAACCCGCCTGGAAGCCCTGCTTCCGGCCGACGCCCTGCTGATCGGCGAGCAGCACGATACCCCGGCCCACCAGCAGATGCACCGCGAGGTGGTCAGCACGCTGGCAGCCGAAGGCAAATTGGCAGCCGTTGCCCTGGAAATGGCGGAACAAGGCCGCTCCACCGACGCACTGGAACCCAGCGCCAGCGAGCGCGCCGTCCGGGCCGCGCTGCAGTGGGACGACGCCGCCTGGAACTGGACCATGTACCGCCCGGCCGTGATGGCCGCGGTACGCGCCGGCGTGCCGGTGCGCGGCGCCAACCTGACCCCCACGCAACGCACCGCGGCCATGGACGATGCCGCACTGGACCGGTTGCTGCGTGGCCCGGCGCTCAAGGCGCAGCAGCAACGTATCCGCATCGGCCACTGCGGCATGTTGCCCGAAAGCCAGATTGCTCCCATGACGCGCATCCAGATTGCCCGCGACGTGGCCATGGCGCACACCGTCACGGCCGCCGCCATCCCCGGAAAAACCGTGCTGCTGCTGGCGGGCAGCGGCCATGTAGACCGCGCCTTGGGTGTACCGCAACACCTCAAGCCGGACTTCAAGGCAAAAACACTGCTACTCTACGCCAATAGTGCGCCAACAGCTCCTGAATCCATAGCAAATTTCGACCAGTCCTGGCCCCTACCGCCCGCGCCAGACAAGGACTATTGCGCTGAGCTGGATACACCAACAGCGCGAAAATGAACCCACGAAGTACCCGTCCGTTTTGACGTATGTCAACGACGGAACCCCCGCAAGGGCGCATCATGAAACCGACCATACGAAGGAGTTGACCCGATGAACAAACAACAAGCCACCCCCTACCAGCAGCAGTTGCTGGACCTGCGTGCCGCCTTGCTGGCGCAGATCGCAGAGCAGCGGGGCGGGGTCATCGGTCGCGCGGAAGTTGCCGCAGACCATTTTGGCCGCCCGGAAGATTCCACCGCCCAGGTAGCCAGCGCACGGGAGCTGGAGTTCGCCCTGGGAGAACGCGAAACAGCCGAACTGGACGCCATTGACACCGCGCTGGCCCGCATTGAGGCCGGCACATATGGCGAGTGCATCGACTGCGGCGTCTCCATTCCCCCGGCACGCCTGCATGCCAGCCCGGATGCCCCCCGCTGCATCCCGTGCCAGGAAAAGCAGGAACACCACCGCGCCTGATCCCCTGATTATTTTTTCTTCCACTGTATTGAAAGCCTGACATGAGTACTTTTCACGCCGTCGTCTGGATGGACCATTCCGAAGCCCACGTATTGATGTTCGACCGCGAACACATCGAAGCCCAGCGCGTCAAATCGCGCAGCCACCACAAGCACCAGGGCAAGGCCGAAGACAACGCGGCCTTCTTTACCGAGATTGCCAAGGCATTGGCCGGCACCCGCGAAGTGCTGCTGACCGGCCCCGGTCTGGCCCGCAACCAGTTCCGCGACTGGACCGTCGGCAATCAGGCGGAACTCGCCGCCCGCAGTGAGGATTCGGTCTCTGCCGACCACCCGACCGACGGCCAGCTGGTTGCCATGGCCCGCCAGTATTTCAAGAAATTTGACAGCATGGCGGCCGACCCCTCCGTGGCCTGACCCCGCAAAGGAGAGGTGCGCGGCCCCGGCCGCGCCCATGCTGCGACAATGTGCGCACCATGAGTACGACTTACATCCTGACCCTCTCCTGTCCGGACCGCCTGGGACTGGTCCACGCGGTATCCGGCTTCCTGCTGGAGCGCAGCGGCAACATTGAAGAAGCCGCGCAGTACAACGACCCGGACACCGGCCTCTTTTTCATGCGGGTTCAGTTCAGTTGCGCGCAACTCACGCACGCCGAACTGTGCACCCAGCTGGGACTCTTCGCGGAACCCTTTCAGATGCGCTGGAGCCTGCACGCCACCGCGCAACCCATGCGTACCGTGCTGCTGGTCAGCAAGGAAGGCCATTGCCTCAACGACCTGCTGTTTCGCTGGAAGAGCGGACTGCTGCCGGTGGACATCCGCGCCATCATCTCCAACCACCGCGAGTTCTACCAGCTGGCCGCCAGCTACAACGTGCCGTTCCACCACATCCCGGTCGGCAAGGACAACAAGGAACAGGCCGAGACCCGGCAATTTGAAATCATCGAATCCGAAGGCGCCGAACTGGTCGTACTGGCGCGCTACATGCAAATCCTGAGCGACGACTTCTGCCGCAAGCTGGCCGGGCGTGCCATCAACATCCACCACTCCTTCCTGCCCAGCTTCAAGGGCGCCAAGCCCTATTACCAGGCCCACGACCGGGGCGTGAAGCTCATTGGCGCAACCGCCCACTATGTGACGGCCGATCTGGACGAAGGTCCCATCATCGAACAGGACGTGGCCCGCGTGGACCACAGCAAAACGGTAGAAGACCTGACGACGCAGGGCCGCGACACCGAGAGTCAGGTGCTGGCACGCGCTGTCAAGTGGCACAGCGAGCATCGCGTGCTGCTCAACGGCCACAAGACCGTGATCTTCAAATAGCCGGTCCGGCGCCAGCCATCGCCTCGCCCATGCGCACGGGCCTGGTCGCCGTCCATGCCGGGTTGAAGGCCAATGACCCCTGGGGAAACAACATCACCACGGTGGAGCCCAGCAAAAAGCGGCCCATTTCGTCGCCCTGGCGCAGGGACACCGCCCCGTCGTCATAGCGCCACTCGTTGATCTGCCCACCGCGCGGCGGGTTGACGACCCCGTGCCACACCGTGGCCATGCTGCCCACGATGGTGGCGCCCACCAGCGTCAGGACAAAAGGGCCTGCGGCCGAGTCAAACACGCACACCACGCGCTCGTTGCGGGCAAACAGCCCCGGCACGCCGCGCGCCGTGGTCGGGTTCACCGAGAACAGATCGCCGGGCACATACACCATGCGACGCAAAACGCCGTCGCAGGGCATGTGGATGCGGTGGTAGTCCCGGGGGCTGAGGTACAGGGTGGCAAAGTGGCCATCCTGGAACTGGGCCGCCAGCGTGGCATCGCCACCGACCAGTGCCGTGGTGGAGTAGCTGTGGCCCTTGGCCTGGAAAATCTGGTCGGCCTCGATCCGGCCCAACTGGCTGATGGCGCCGTCCACCGGGCAAATCCAGGGGGCGGATGCCAGGGGCCGGGCGCCGTCCTTCAGGGGACGGGTGAAAAACTCGTTGAAACTGGCGTAGCTGGCGATGTCTGGATGGGCTGCCTCGGCCATGTTGACCTGGTAACGCTGCACAAACCAGCGAATCAGGGCAGTGGTCCAGCGCCCGCCACGGGCTGCGGCCACTTTGCCCGCCAGAACAGTCAGGGCCCGCTTGGGGAGAAGGTACTGCGGCAATACCGCGAGGAAGTCGGACACGGCAGTTCCCGATAAGGTTGAAGGGCGAGGCGAATGCGGCCGGATTATAGAGAAGCCATTCGCAAAACACGGAAATTCCACCGCGTTTGCGCCGTTTCTTTCCGCCAGAGGGCTGTGGTTTGCCGTAAAGTGATGGTATGAACGTTCCAGCCCAAGCCCCGGAAGCCCATGCGCTACAAAAAACAGAGCTGCAAGCGCAGGTTGTACGGACTCTATCTGCCCATTTGCCAACCGATGCGCTTCTGTGGAACCGGGAAGACACTACGCCCTACGAATGCGATGGCCTGACCGCCTACCGCCAGCGGCCGCTGGTGGTGGCCTTGCCGGAAACCGAGGCCCAGGTGGCCGCCGTGCTGCGCACCTGCCATGCCATGGGGGTTCCCGTGGTGGCCCGCGGCGCCGGCACTGGCTTGTCCGGTGGCGCCATGCCCCACGCCATGGGCGTGACGCTGTCGCTGGCCCGCTTCAACCAGATCGTGCAGATTGACCCGCACAGCCGCACCGCGACCGTGCAGTGCGGCGTGCGCAACCTGGCCATCAGCGAGGCGGCGTCGCCCCACGGCCTGTACTACGCCCCCGATCCCTCCAGCCAGATTGCCTGCACCATTGGCGGCAACGTGGCAGAGAACTCGGGCGGCGTGCATTGTCTGAAATACGGCCTGACCTTGCACAACGTGCTCAAGGTACGCGGCTTCACCATTGAAGGCGAGCCCATTGAGTTTGGCGCGGATGCGCTGGACAACACCGGCTACGACCTGCTCAGCATCGTGATCGGCAGCGAGGGCATGCTGGCCATCACCACCGAAGTGACCGTCCGGCTGATCCCCAAGCCCCTGCTGGCGCGCTGCATCATGGCCAGTTTTGACGACGTGCGCAAAGCCGGCGATGCCGTCGCGGCCGTGATTGCGGCCGGCATCATTCCAGCCGGCTTGGAAATGATGGACAAGCCCATGACGGCCGCCGTGGAAGACTTCGTGCACGCCGGCTACGACCTGAACGCCGAGGCCATTTTGCTGTGCGAGAGCGACGGCACCCCCGAGGAAGTCGAGGAGGAAATTGGCCGCATGAGCGAGGTGCTGCGCCACCACGGCGCCACCGCCATTGCCGTGAGCCAGAACGAGGCCGAACGCCTGCGTTTCTGGAGCGGCCGCAAAAACGCCTTCCCCGCCAGCGGGCGCATCAGCCCGGACTACATGTGCATGGACTCCACCATTCCACGCAAGCGCCTGGCCGACATCCTGCTGGCCATCCAGGAGATGGAGAAGAAGTACCAGTTGCGCTGCGCCAATGTGTTCCACGCCGGGGACGGCAACCTGCACCCGCTCATCCTGTTCGACGCCAACGACCCGGACCAGTTGCGCCGCTGCGAGCTGTTTGGTGCCGACATCCTGGAAACCAGCGTGGCCATGGGTGGCACCGTTACCGGTGAGCACGGCGTGGGCGTGGAAAAGCTCAACTCCATGTGCGTGCAGTTCAGCGCGGAAGAGAACGCGCAGATGTTTGGCATCAAGCGCGCCTTTGACACCAAGGAACTGCTCAACCCGGGCAAGGTCATTCCCACACTGCAGCGCTGCGCCGAGTACGGCAAGATGCTGGTGCGCGGCGGCCGCCTGACACACCCGGACCTGCCCCGCTTCTGAGCCCACCAGCCATGGAGTCCGCACGCATGTACGGGACAGCCCCATGAAACGGCTATTTGCGGCCGTCGTGCTGCTGTGGCTGCTCACCGCCTCCGTCCTGGCGGCGCAAACTCCGCAACCGCTGCGGTTTGGCGTGCTGGCTTTTCGGCCCAAGCCCCAGGCCATGGCCCAATGGCAGCCCCTGGCGAGCTACCTGGAAACCACGCTGGGCCGGCGGGTGGTGCTGACGGTCTATGACCTGCCGGAGCTGGAGACCGCAGTTGCGCAGTCTGCGGTGGACGTGGTGTTCACCACGCCGGGGCACTTCATCGTGCTGCAAAACCGCTACGGCCTGTCGGCGCCGATTGCCACCCAGATCACGGCAGAAAACGGCGAGGGTCTGTCCGCCTTCAGCGGGGTCATTTTCACCCGCGCCGATGCGATCCACATCCAGACGCTGGCCGACATCGTTCACCAGCGCATTGCCATCACCAGCACCGACTTCCTGGGTG
>JBAQKO010000081.1:0-18555 GCA_049301075.1 Rhodoferax sp. | reverse complement strand
CACCGGACATCCTGCAGAAAGTGGGTCCCTATGCGGACGAGGTCGTCTGTCTGCACCAGGAGGCCGATTTCCATGCTGTGGGCCAGTTTTACCGGCACTTTGACCAGGTGGAAGACGCTGAGGTCATGGCGGTTTTACAGGCCGGATAGCCGGAATGTGCAGTTTGCTATAAAAACAATAGCCACCTGCGCAGGAAGTACGGGCGCTAATGGCCTGAATGCATCAAAGAAACAAGCCCCGGCCGACCGGGCAGATGCAGCGCTGTGGTGGCCGCCGGTGTTTGCGCCACCCGCTTGCCGCGCCGAAAGACCTGGAGCCGGGTGGCGCGCAGGCGAATGGCCTCAATGGGGTCTTGGGCCTGCAGCAGCACAAAGTCGGCATGGCAGCCGGGCTCCAGGCCATAGCCTTCCAGGTGCAGGATCTTTGCCGGGCTGGCGGTGACCGCGTCAAAGCACTGGCGCATGGCCGTCTGGCTGGTCATTTGCGCCACGTGCAGGCCCATGCTGGCGACTTCCAGCATGTCGGCGCTGCCCAGGCTGTACCAGGGGTCCATCACGCAGTCGTGGCCCAACGCCACGGTCACGCCGGCGCTGAGCAACTCGGGCACGCGGGTCAGGCCGCGGCGCTTGGGGTAGGTGTCGTGGCGACCCTGCAGGGTGATGTTGATCAGCGGGTTGGCCACCACACTGACGCCGGCCTCGGCAATCAGCGGTAGCAGCTTGCTGACGTAGTAGTTGTCCATGCTGTGCATGGAGGTGCAGTGTGAACCGGTCACACGGCCGTGCAGGCCCAGGCGCCGGGTTTCAAATGCCAGGGTCTCAATGTGGCGCGACAGCGGGTCATCGGACTCGTCGCAGTGCATGTCGACCAGCTTGCCCTGGGCGGCGGCCAGCTCGCACAGCAGCCGGATGCTCTGTGCGCCTTGTTCCATGGTGCGCTCAAAGTGCGGGATGCCGCCCACCACGTCCACGCCCATGGCCAGTGCCCGTTGCAGCGTTTCCATGGCTTGCGGGTCACGCAGGGCGCCGTCCTGCGGGAAGGCGACCAGTTGCAGGTCGAGGTAGGGCGCAACCTGGCGCTTGACGTCCAGCAAGGCTTGCACGGCCAGCAGGCGCGGGTCACACACGTCCACATGGCTGCGAATGGCCAGCAGGCCCTGGGCCACGGCCCAGTCGCAGTACGTCAGGGCGCGTTCGACCAGGGCGTCTAACGTGAGCTGGGGCTTGAGCTCGCCCCACAGGGCAATGCCTTCGAGCAAAGTGCCGCTGGCGTTCACGCGGGGCAGGCCGTAGCTCAACGTGGCGTCCATGTGGAAATGGGCGTCGACAAAGGGCGGGCTTAGCAGCAGTCCCTGGGCGTCCACCGTCTCGGCCGCGGGGGCCTGCAGGCCTTGTGCCACTGCGGTAATGCGACCGTCTTGCACGGCCACCGACATGTCGGTGCGTCCATCGGGCAGGGTGGCGTGGTGCACCAGCAGATCGAGCATGGGTGAACTCCGTGGGTGGTTTGGCTAACTCACTGGGTGCCGAAAATGCGGTCACCCGCGTCGCCCAGACCCGGCAGGATGTAGCCGTGCTCATTGAGCTGGCGGTCGATGGCGGCGGTGTAGATCGGTACGTCGGGGTGGGCTGCCTGCAGCGTGGCCACGCCTTCGGGGGCCGCCAGCAGGCACAGGAACTTGATGGACTTGGGGTTGAGCTTTTTCACGCGCTCCACGGCGGCGGCGGCCGAATTGCCGGTCGCCAGCATGGGGTCCACCACGATCACATCGCGCGCCTCCATGTCCTTGGGCATCTTGAAGTAATACTCCACGGCCTCCAGCGTCTCGGGGTCGCGGTACAGCCCGATGTGGCCCACCCGCGCACCCGGCACCACGGTCAGCATGCCGTCCAGAATGCCGGTGCCGGCGCGCAGGATGGAGGCCAGTACCAGTTTCTTGCCGTCGATGACCTGGCCGGTCATTTTTTCCAGAGGTGTTTCGATTTCGATGGCCTGGGTGGGCATGTCACGCGTCACTTCGTAGGCCATCAGCATGCTCAGCTCGTTGAGCAGGCGGCGGAAACTGCTGGTGCTGGCGTCTTTTTTGCGCATCAGCGTCAGCTTGTGCTGCACCAGCGGGTGTGTGATGACGTGAACGTTGCCCATAGCTTGCTTCTCCGTGCCGGTTGTATGCCATTCCTGGCGGGTTGGTCAGGTTTTTGACAGTGTATGTCCGAAAAAGTGTGACGCCCGGCTCAGCGGCGTTTGCCGCCCAGCAAGCTGCCCAGAACGCCCCGAATGATTTCCCGCCCCACGGTGGAGCCCATGGTGCGCACGGCAGACTTGGCCATGGCCTGCGCCAGCCCTTCGTGCTGGCCGCCGCGCGGGCCGGTGCGGCCAAACAGCACATCGCTCAAGCCGCCCAGCACGCCGCCCGTTTCTGCGGCCGCGCCCGCCGCTCCGGGCAGCGTGGGGGCTGCTGCAGCACGGGCTTTGAGCTTCTCGAATGCCGATTCACGGTCTTGCGTCTTTTCGTATACGCCGGCCACCAGCGAGTTCTGTATTAGCGCCTGGCGTTGTGCGGGCGTGATGGGGCCAATCTGGCTGCCCGGCGGCAGCACATAGACCCGTTCGGTCACGCTGGGGCGCCCCTTTGCGTCCAGCAAGGAGACCAGCGCCTCGCCCACGGCCAATTCGGTAATGGCGGTCTCGATGTCCAGCCCGGGCTTTTGCCGCATGGTCTGGGCGGTGGCTTTGACCGCCTTCTGGTCGCGCGGGGTGAAGGCGCGCAGCGCATGCTGTACCCGGTTACCCAGTTGGGCCAGCACCGAGTCGGGAATGTCCAGCGGGTTCTGGGTGACGAAATACACCCCCACGCCCTTGGAGCGGACCAGGCGCACCACCAGCTCAATGCGCTCCAGCAGCGCCTTGGGCGCCTCGTTGAACAGCAGGTGGGCCTCGTCGAAGAAGAAGACCAGCTTGGGCTTGTCCAGATCACCCACCTCGGGCAACTGCTCAAAGAGCTCGGCCAGCATCCACAACAGGAAGGTGGCATACAGGCGCGGCGCGTTGAGCAGCTTGTCGGCGGCCAGGATGTTGACCACGCCTTGACCGCCTACGGTCTGCATGAAGTCGGCGATGTTGAGCATGGGCTCGCCAAAGAATTTGTCGCCCCCTTGTGACTCCACTTGCATGAGGCCGCGCTGGATGGCGCCAATGCTGGCGGCGCTGACGTTGCCGTACTGGGTGGTGAAGTCCTTGGCGTTGTCGCCCACGTACTGCAGCATGGCGCGCAGATCCTTCAGGTCCAGCAGCAGGAGACCGTTGTCGTCGGCGATCTTGAACACCAGATTCAGCACCCCCGCCTGGGTTTCGTTCAGGTCCAGCATGCGGGCCAGCAACAGGGGACCCAGATCACTGACCGTGGCGCGCACCGGATGGCCTTGCTCGCCAAAGACGTCCCACAAGGTGGCGGGGCAGGCGACGGGTTCCGGCGTATCCAGTCCGCGGTCCTGGAGGACGGCGGTCAGCTTGTCGCCGATGACACCGGCCTGGGTGATGCCGGTGAGGTCGCCCTTGATGTCTGCCAAGAAGACCGGCACGCCGATGCGGGAGAACCCTTCGGCCAGGCTTTGCAGGGTGATGGTCTTGCCGGTTCCGGTGGCACCGGTGATGAGGCCGTGGCGGTTGGCCTTGTCGGGCAGCAGGTGGCATTGGATGTCACCGTGGCGTGCAATCAGGATACCCGTGTCTGCGAAAGTGGCCATGGAACCCTCAAAAAGTACAATCGAAGCAATAGCGTAACGATTTTTTGAAGGAATCCCCGTGGCAGGACATAGCAAATGGGCCAATATTCAGCACCGTAAAGGCCGGCAGGACGAAAAACGTGGAAAGATCTGGACGCGCATCATCCGGGAGATCACCGTGGCGGCCCGCGCGGGTGGTGGGGATCTGAGCGCCAATCCCCGTCTGCGCTTGGCGGTGGACAAGGCCAAGGCGGCCAATATGCCGGCCGATCGCGTCAAATACAACATCGATAAAGCCACCGGCAACGCCGAGGGTGTGAGCTACGAGGAAATCCGTTACGAAGGTTACGGCATTGGTGGCGCCGCCATCATTGTGGACACCATGACCGACAACCGGGTGCGTACCGTGGCCGAAGTGCGCCATGCTTTCAGCAAGCACGGCGGCAACATGGGCACCGAAGGCTCGGTGGCATTCCAGTTCAAACATTGCGGCCAGTTGATTTTTGCCCCCGGTACCAGCGAAGACAAGGTAATGGATGTGGCGCTGGAAGCCGGCGCTGAGGACGTCATCACGGACGACGACGGCGCCATTGAGGTGCTGACCGCCTATGCGGATTTCGAAGCGGTCAAGCAGGCGCTGGAGGCGGCCGGCTTGCCCCCCGAAGTGGCGGGCGTGACCATGCGGGCCGAAAACACCATCGAGTTGACAGGCGAAGACGCCGAGCGCATGCAAAAGCTGCTGGACGTGCTGGAAGACCTGGACGACACCCAAGAGATTTATCACAACGCTGCACTATGAACGTATTAGTAATTGGCGGCGGTGGCCGCGAACACGCCCTGGCCTGGAAGCTGGCGCAATCCCCCAAGGTGCAAATGGTGTACGTGGCCCCCGGCAACGGCGGCACCGCGCTGGACGGGCGCTTGAAAAATATTGCCATCACCGATGTGGTGCAACTGCGGGAATGGGCGCAGGAAAACAAGATTGGTCTGACCGTGGTGGGCCCTGAAGGCCCGTTGGCAGCCGGCGTGGTGGACGAGTTTCGCAAGCATGGCCTGCGCATTTTTGGACCAACCAAGGCGGCGGCGCAGCTGGAAAGCTCCAAGGCCTTCTCCAAGGCGTTTATGCGCCGCCATGGCATTCCCACGGCCGAGTACGCCACGTTTTCCGATCCGGTTACCGCGCATACCTATGTCAACCAGATGGGCGCGCCGATCGTGATCAAGGCCGATGGCCTGGCGGCGGGCAAGGGCGTGGTGGTGGCCATGACACTGGCCGAAGCCCATGAGGCGATTGACTTCATGCTGCTGGACAACACTTTGGGTGTGGCGCACAACGATGGCGGCGCCCGCGTGGTGATCGAGGAATTCCTGCAGGGCGAAGAAGCCAGCTTCATCGTCATGTGCGATGGTCGGGATGTGGTGGCACTGGCAACCAGCCAGGACCACAAACGCCTGCTGGACGACGACCAGGGCCCCAACACCGGCGGCATGGGCGCCTATTCGCCGGCGCCGTGTGTGACGCCCCAGATCCATGCCCGCGCCATGCGCGAGATCATTTTGCCCACGCTCAAGGGCATGGAGCAGGATGGTATTCCCTACACCGGCTTTTTGTATGCCGGCCTGATGATCGATGCGCAAGGCCAGGTCAAGACCCTGGAATTCAATTGCCGCATGGGTGACCCCGAGACACAGCCCATTCTGATGCGCCTCAAGAGCGATTTGCTCGATGTGCTGTGGGCTGCCGCCGAACCCGGCGGACTTGCGAATATGGAACTCGAGTGGGATCGCCGTACCGCATTGGGTGTGGTGCTGGCTGCGCACGGCTATCCAATGTCGCCTCGCAAGGGCGATGCCATTGAGGGCTTGCCGGCCGAGAGCGAGAACGCCATGGTGTTTCATGCCGGGACCGAGTTGCGTGACGGTACGGTGCGCACCACCGGGGGCCGCGTGTTGTGCGTCACGGCGTTGGCGGAAAACGCGCGTGCCGCCCGCCTGGTGGCGTATGAGGTGATTCAGGGCATTCACTTTGACGGTATGCAGTACCGCAATGACATCGGTCATCGCGCAGTACGGCATTGAATCCGTGGCGTTCGAGGGGCTGACGGACGCTCCGTCCGCAGGGGAATCTCCCAAGCCGCACCCGGTGCAGCCCCGCGGCAGCAGGCTGGCAGCCTGGGTACTGGGTGCCTTGCGCTGGAAGCTGCGTTTTGAGGGGTTGCCGGCGCAGCAGGGCGTGCTGGTGGTGTATCCGCACACCAGTAACTGGGACTTCGTGGTGTTGATGCTGGCCAAGTGGGCGCTGGGCGTGCAGGCCAGCTTCTGGGGCAAGGACAGCCTGTTTCGCATTCCCCTGTTCGGCCAGTGGCTGCGCTGGATGGGTGGTGTGCCGGTGGACCGGAGTGCCTCGCGCGGCGTGGTGGGGCAGATGGTGGACCTGTTGCACGTGCAGCAGGCGCGACACGGTTATTTCTGGCTGGCGCTGTCCCCGGAGGGCACGCGTCGGGCCCAGCCAGGCTGGCGCAGTGGTTTCTACCGGATAGCGGTGCAGGCCGGCGTGCCGCTGGGCCTGGTGCGGGTGGATTTTTGCCGTCGGGAAATCAGCGCCGTTGATTTTTTGCAGCTCAGCGGTGACGAACCACAAGACATGGCCCGCATCGCCACCGTCTACGATGGCGTGCGGGGGTGCCGACCGGAGCAGGCGGCCCCGGTGCGCCTTATGGGCAGCAATGCAAGACACTAACCATCGGAGTCAGCATGAGTGATGTACGCGTAGGCAAGGTGAAAACCTATTTGCAGGGCTTGCAGGACCGTATCACCGGGGCAGTGGCGGCGCTGGACGACCGGGGTTTTTTGGCCGACGCGTGGGCCAAGGCGCCGGGTGAGTCCTTGCAGGGCAGCGGTATGACGCGCATCCTGGAAGGCGGTGCGGTGTTCGAGCGTGCCGGCTGCGGTTTTTCGCACGTGCGCGGCCCGGCCTTGCCTGCGTCCGCCACGCAACACCGACCGGAACTGGCAGGGGCGCCGTTTGAGGCCCTGGGCGTATCGCTGGTGTTCCATCCCCGCAACCCTTACGTGCCCACCGTGCACATGAACGTGCGCATGCTGTCCGCGGGTCACCCCGGACAGGAAGCGGTGTGCTGGTTTGGCGGCGGCATGGATCTGACGCCGTATTACGGATTTGAGGACGATGCCTGCCATTTCCACACCGTGTGCCGCGAAGCCGTGCAGCCCTTTGGCGAGGAGAAATACCCCCGCTTCAAGGCCTGGTGCGACGACTACTTTTTCCTGAAGCACCGCAATGAGCAGCGCGGTGTGGGTGGTGTATTTTTCGATGATTTCTCCGAGGGCGGCTTTGACAACGGCTTCGCGTTGATGCGCTCGGTCGGTGACGCGTTCCTGACCGCGTACCTGCCCATCGTGGAGCGCCGCAAGGATGCGGCCTACGGAACCCGTGAGCGGGAGTTTCAGCTCTACCGCCGTGGACGCTACGTGGAGTTCAATCTGGTGTGGGACCGGGGCACCCACTTCGGTCTGCAGTCCGGCGGACGCACCGAGTCCATTCTGCTGTCCATGCCGCCGCTGGTCAGCTGGGCTTACCAGGCCGTTCCGGAGGCGGGCTCGGCGGAAGAGGCCCTGTACCGGCAGTTTCTGGTACGGCGGGATTGGGTGTGAGCAAGGTTCCAGATCAGGCACGGCGTATTGGCGTGTTCGGCGGGGCCTTCGACCCACCCCACCTGGGACACCGGGCGCTGGCGCAGGCGGCGTTGGCGCAACTGGAACTCGACGCTCTCTGCATCATTCCTACCGGCCAGGCGTGGCACAAAAACCGTGCGCTGACGCCTGCGGTGCACCGGCTGGCCATGGCGCAGCTGGCCTTTGCGGGGTTGGAGCGCGTGTGCATCGATCCGCGTGAAACCCGGCGCCCCGGCGCCAGCTATACCGTGGATACCTTGCGGGAGCTGCACGATGAGCATCCCCAGGCCCAGCTGCTCCTGATTTTGGGGCAGGACCAGGCGCAAGCCCTGACTTCCTGGCACCGTTGGGAGGAGATTCCCCAGCTTGCTATAATTTGTGTAGCTGATCGCGCAGGTTTTTCGGGCGGAAAGGGTGTTTTTGATGCCTTATTGCCCGAAGTGCCGAATGTGCGTCGCTTGGAAATGCCTCCCGTTGACGTGAGCGCCACCGATATTCGCCAGCATCTGGCGAACCAACAAAGCGTTGCCCCACTGGTTTTTGAGCCCGTTGCGCGTTATATTGCCCTTCACCACCTTTATCAAACAGCCTGATGACTACACCAACCGTTGCCAAAAAAGACATTACGAAACTTCAGCGTGCCATCGTGGACGGCCTGGAAGACGTCAAGGCCCAGGACATCCAGGTGTTTGATACCGAGCATTTGTCGGCCTTGTTTGAGCGGGTGGTTGTAGCCTCCGGCACGTCCAACCGCCAGACCAAGGGCCTGGCGGCCAGCGTGCTCGATGCCGTGCGCAAGGCGGGCTTTCCCAAGCCCCGTGTGGAAGGTGAAGCCAACGGGGAATGGATCATTGTGGACTGCGGCCAGGCGGTGGTGCATATCATGCAGCCGAGTTTTCGCCAGTACTACAACCTGGAAGAGCTGTGGGGTGAAAAACCCGTGCGCCTGAAACTGGGTGCTGCCAAGCCTGCGGTCGCAGAAGCGGCCAAATCCGCCAAGCCTACCAAGGCGGCGCCAAAAGCCGAAATGAGTTTGAAGCGTTCCAACGCCGCCAAAAAGGGCGTTGAGGAAGCATTCCCATCCAAAGCCCAGTTGAAGAAGGCCGCTGCTGCCAAGAAGACCACCGCAGCCAAGGCACCCGCCCGCAAGGCCGCCGCGCCGAAGGCGACAGGTGCCGCAGCCCCCGCAAAGAAGGCGACTCCCGCGAAGAAAGCCGCTGCCAAGACCGTAACCAAGGTTGTGGTGAAGGCCACGGCCAAGACGGTTGCCAAAGCCGCCGCCAAGAAAACGGCTGCCCGCAAAGCCTGATACACCTGTGAGGCTGGTCATTGTTGCCGTGGGCCTGCGCGTGCCCGATTGGGCGCAGACCGCGTGGGACGATTACGCCAAGCGCTTTCCGCATGAGTTGCGCGTGGAACTCAAGGCCGTCAAGACCGAACCCCGGGGTTCCAAGACCCTGGAAACGCTGTATGCCGCGGAACGCGCGCGCATTGAAGCGGCCATTCCCAAGGGTGCGCGCATTGTGGTGCTGGACGAGCGGGGCACCAGCTTGAGTACCGTTGCGTTGGCGGGACGGCTCAAGGAGTGGCAACTGGGGGGCGGCGACGTGGCCCTGGTGATCGGTGGCCCTGATGGTCTGGAGCCGGCGTTCCGGCAGGCTGCGCATGAGCGGATTCGTTTGTCGGACCTGACGCTGCCCCACGCCTTTGCGCGGGTGCTGCTCATCGAGCAGTTGTACCGCGCATGGTCCATTAACGCCAATCATCCTTACCACCGCGAGTAGTCCAGCGTTATGCACCCCTTTGTATATTTGGCATCCCAGAGTCCGCGGCGCAGCCAGCTGCTGGAGCAGTTGGGGGTGCACCATGAGTTGTTGCTGCCCGACGCCGGTGAGGACGCGGAAGCACTGGAGGTGGTGTTGCGCAACGAGGCGCCCAAGACCTATGTGCAACGCGTCACGGGTTTGAAGCTGGCGGCGGCGCAGGCCCGCCTGGCGCGGCGGCAATTGCCACTCGCGCCCGTGTTGTGTGCTGACACTACGGTGGCCATGGGACGAACCATTTTCGGCAAGCCTGCCGATGCCGATGATGCCAAACGCATGCTGCGTGCGCTGTCCAATCGCCCGCACCGGGTGATCACGGCCATTGCGCTGGGCTGGGGCGATCGGCAGGTGGCGGCATGCTGTGAATCCTGGGTGACATTCGCGGACATGCGTGAAGACGACATCGCGGCGTATGTCGCATCGGGTGAACCCATGGGCAAGGCGGGCGCCTATGCCGTGCAGGGGAAGGCGGCCGCACACATTGCGCATATCAGCGGCAGTTATTCGGGCATCATGGGCTTGCCGTTGTACGAGACAGCCCAGGCGTTGCGGTCCTTGGGTTTCGCCCTCTGACGCCGGCAGGCCGGATCACACTAGACTCAACGCCATGCAGCAAGATATTCTGATCAACTGGTCGCCCCAGGAAACCCGGGTGGCCATCATGGAAAACGGCGCCGTGCAGGAGTTGCACGTGGAGCGCACGCTGGAGCGCGGGCTGGTGGGCAATGTGTATCTGGGCAAGGTGGCCCGGGTGTTGCCGGGCATGCAGTCTGCGTTTATCGATATCGGGCTGGAACGCGCTGCGTTCCTGCACGTGGCGGATGTCTGGCACCGGCAACCGGAAGGAGAGGCACCGTTCATCACCAAGAACGTTGCACCGTCGATTCCGATCGAAAAGCAGGTATTTGAGGGCCAAGCCATCATGGTACAGGTCATCAAGGAACCCATCGGTACCAAGGGTGCACGCCTTTCCACGCAGATCAGCATTGCAGGACGCTTGCTGGTGTACCTGCCGCAGGACGACCACATTGGGGTCTCGCAGAAAATTCCGCCCCACCAACGCGATGATCTGCGGTCCCGCCTGCAGCAACTGGTTGGACCACAGGGCGGCGGTTTCATCTTGCGCACCAATGGTGAGGATGCCTCGGACGCCGAACTGGCGGACGATATTGGCTATTTGCGCAAGGCGTGGGCACGCATCAAGGATGCGTCCGTCCGGTTGCCACCGCAGTCCCTGCTGCACCAGGATTTGAGTCTGTTGCAACGCGTGCTGCGCGATCTGGTGGGCGAGTCCACCCAGACCATCCGGGTCGATTCCCGGGAGCAGTATGCTGCGCTCAAGGCTTTTGGTGCCGAGTTCATGCCCATGGCCGCAGGGAAATTGCAGCATTACAAGGGTGAGCGCCCTATTTTTGATCTGTTTTCCATTGACGAGGAAATTGCCAAGGCACTGGCACGCCGGGTGGAGCTGAAATCGGGTGGTTACCTGATCGTGGACCAGACGGAAGCGTTGACCACGGTAGATGTCAATACCGGCGGCTTTGTTGGCGCTCGCAATTTTGACGACACCATTTTCAAGACTAATCTGGAAGCGGCCCAGGCGATTGCCCGCCAACTGCGCTTGCGCAACCTCGGCGGGATCATCATTGTGGATTTCATCGACATGGTGCGCGAGGACCATCGCGAGGCCGTGCTGGCCGAGTTCAAAAAACAGCTCTCCCGAGACCGGGTCAAGACCATGGCGGGTGGATTTTCTCAACTGGGTCTGGTGGAGATGACGCGCAAGCGCACCCGTGAGTCGCTGGCACACATGCTGTGTGAGCCTTGTGTGGTGTGCGAAGGTAAAGGTATTGTGAAGACGGCGCGCAGTGTGGCTTACGACATCTTTCGCGAAATTCTGCGCGAGGCCCGCCAATTCAATCCGCGCGAGTTCCGTGTGGTGGCGTCCCCCAAGGTCATTGAATTGTTCCTGGACGAGGAAAGCCAGCATCTGGCCGGCTTGAGTGAGTTCATTGGCAAGCCGGTGTCGTTGCAGAGCGAGGCTGCGATGGGGCAGGAACAGTACGATATTGTGCTGCTGTAGACACGTGGCCTTATTACCCTGACTCTATCGTGACACTTAGGACAAAAAATCAGTGCCCCATTCCCATACTGACGTATCACCAGATCGCGAATGCGCCGGTGAAGGGAATGCCCTATCGCAGCCTGTACGTCGCGCCGATTGATTTTCAGCGCCAGATGGCGTTGTTGCATCGACTGGGATTCCAGGGGCTGTCGATGAGTGCCTTGGGACCTTATTTGAGCGGAGAACGGTGTGGAAAGGTGTTTGGGATTACCTTTGACGACGGGTATCTGAATAACCTCACCAACGCCTTGCCTGTATTACAGCGGTATGGATTTTCATCAACGTGCTATGTGGTGAGTCAGCAGCTGGGGCGAACCAATATTTGGGACCGTGAGGTTGGCATCCCCGAAGTAGACCTGATGACTGCGGATCAGCTGCAGTTGTGGATTGCCGGTGGACAGGAGGTGGGGGCGCATACGCGCCACCATGTGCGACTACCGATGCAGGACGCCGCAGTCTGTCGCGATGAAATCGCAGCTTGCAAGTCTGAACTGGAAACCCTGACAGGGACCGCCGTGGGGCATTTCTGCTATCCCTATGGCGCATTCACACCGGAACATGAAGCCATGGTACGGGACGCCGGATATCTGACGGCAACAACAACCCAGCGCAGCCGCTGCTTGTCGGGCGAGAGCTTTACCGCATTGCCCCGGGTTCCCGTGCTGCGCTCGACCACGCGGCTTTTGTTGTGGTTCAAGATGGTAAGTGCCTATGAGGATCGGCGTCGCTCATGACTGCGAATGTGAATGGGGCGATGGGCATTGGTGGATCAACTGAATCCGCCAAGCGACTGCGTATAGCGGTGCTGAATCGCATTTTCCGTCCCACCGGTGGTGGGGCCGAGCGCTACTCCATTGCGCTGGTGGAGCAATTGGCTGCACGGCACGACATTCATGTGTTTACCCAACAAATTGACCATCACTGGCCCGGCGTGACGTACCACAGGATTCCGGAACCTTTCAACAAACCGCGGTGGATCAACCAGCTTTGGTATGCAGTAGCCACCTGGTGGGCAACCCGGCGAGGTTTTGACGTAATCCATTCGCATGAGAATACCTGGCATGGGCAGGTGCAAACCGTCCACGTGTTGCCTGTCAAGTTCAGTCTCTTTGATGGGCGATCAGGATGGCGCTTTGCCTTGCGGTGGCTGAAGGTCGCTACCAGTCCGCGTTTATTGACTTATTTGCTGCTGGAACATTTTCGTTATGCCCCGCGCGACGGGCGCTGCGTGATAGCAACGTCCAGCAGTTTGCAGGCCATCATGGCTGAAACGTATCCGCAGGTACGTTCCCTCATGAAGGTGGTGACACCCGGTGTGAAGCAGGTTTCGGAGCCTGTTGGCATGGATGAGAGGCGGGCGGCTCGCATGCTTCTCAATCTGCCGGAGCGGGGGCGGTGCATCCTGTTTGTCGGCAATGATTACCGGAAGAAAGGTCTGGCCACCCTGATAGCCGCCTTGCGGTATTTACCCGACGACACCTATCTGGCGGTGGTGGGCAATGCATCGCAGATATCCGGCTTTCGCGACGAAGTCGCGGCAAGCGCCGCCGCGCAGCGGATATTCTTTCTGGGAGCTTTGGATGATGTAAGCAATGCCTACCGTGCGGCCGATTGCCTGGCGCATCCCACTCTGGAAGACACATTTGCCATGGTCGTTCTGGAGGCAATGGCCCATGGTTTGCCGGTGGTCGTTAGCGGTCCCAAATATTGCGGAATTGCGGGTTTGCTGAGCCACGAAGTGAATGCCATTCTCCTGAAAGACCCGCGTGACCCGCAGGCTCTGGGGCAGGCGCTGTTGCAGGTTCTGTCGGACGCGCTCTTGCAGCGTCGCCTAAGGGAAGCCGGGCAGCACTTTGCGAGGTCGCATCTCTGGACGGAAGTTGCCAGACAGCAAGAAAAAATTTACCTTGCTGTCGCCGATCGGGGGTTATCCCTTTCGTGCAATGGCAATCAATGATTTTCTCAGGGACGGAATGCTATTGCGCACATAGCTGCCGAAGGATTTGATTTTTTCAACGCCGGTTCGGATGCGTTCATCGCGTAAAAAAGCAACCTGGATAGATGAGAACCCCGCCGCATGCAACAACTGTCCTAGTTCACGCTTGGTGAACTCCCGGTTGTGGCGATTTGGGTAATACTCCCGGCCTTTGTATACGGATGGCTGCACGTGGACATAGTGTTCCAGGTAGTCCCAGGTAATGTGTTTGCCGCGCAGCATGCGGCTCCGGTTGCGCAGGCAGGCTGCATTGGGCACGTCAATTTCGATGAGTCCACCCGGCGCGAGTTTGCGCTTCATCTCCAGCAGGGGCGGGAGATGGGAATGCGTGAAATGTTCAAAGGTCTGGCAGCAGCTGATCGCATCGAAGAAACCATCTTCAAAAGGCAGAGGATCTGCTTCGACGTTGCATACCTTAAAGACAATCGGGTGCATTTGGTATGTTGCGTTGGTGCTGCGATCAAAAAAATCGACTGCATAGACGGTATGTCCCAAGCTGGAGAGCAGCGAGGCCAGTATTCCTCCGCCAGATCCGATGTCCAGAACGCGGGGAGCGTTTCTGAATGCCACAGCAATGTCCGAGAACCGGTCTAGCGAACTGAAAAAATCCTCGTCGTCCTGCGGATTGGGCAGCCGATAGAGTTTCCCCATGTTGCGCTGCTTCAAGGCGAACTGGATGATTTGTTTTTTGTTGAGTTGATGAACCGCGGGCATATTGGTCTTAGCTTGGAAAAATAGGGGGCGAATTATCGGCGTCTAACAGGTCGGCAGTTCCTGTCCCCTGGTGTCCCAGTTTATACAGGCGAGCGTAAGGCCCCTCTGCATCTACGAGGTCTTTGTGTCTGCCGGTTTCAACGATCTGCCCTGCATGCATAACAACAATGCGATCAGCGTGCATAACGGTGGAAAGCCGGTGCGCAATGATCAACGTAGTTCGGTTACGCATTAGCCGTTGTAAAGCGTCCTGGACAGATCGTTCGGATTCGGTATCAAGGGCTGACGTGGCTTCGTCCAGTATCAAGATGGGGGCATTTTTGTACAGTGCTCGCGCTATGGCAAGACGCTGCCGTTGGCCTCCAGAAAGCTGCATGGCGTTGTGCCCGACTACGGTATGCACGCCTTGAGGTAGATCCTCCAGCAGCTGTGCCAGATTGGCCGCTCGTAGGCATTGAATAACTTTTTCAGAATGCACTTCCATGCCCAACGCCACATTGTCCGCAATGCTGCCATTAAGCATGATGACATGCTGACTGACAAATGCGATCTGGGAACGCAACGCCTTAAGAGTCCACTCCGTAATATCGTGACCATCGAGCAGGACCTGCCCTGCGCTGAGGTTCACGAAGCGGGGAAGGATGTTTACCAGCGTGGTCTTTCCCGATCCAGAGCTGCCGACCAATGCAACTGTCTCACCCGACTTCACCGTCAAGCTCAGGTTCTTGATCGCATATCCTGAGCTTGACGGGTATTTGACGCTAACGTCCTTGAAACAGATGTCGCCGATGGCATGGGGTTTGGTGAAATTTCCCTCAGTTTCGCTGGGCGTGTTTTCCACCAAGGCAAGCCCCCGTTCCAGTGCAGCAAGACCTCGGGTAATGGGGCTGGAAACCTCAGACAGCTGACGGATAGGCGCAATAATCATCAGCATCGCAGTCACGAATGCAACAAATCCCCCGACAGAGGTGCCGCTGCTGGCACTTTGCACCAGTGCAACAGAGATGACGGCCGAAAGTGCTATTGCCGCGAGCATTTGCGTCATGGGCGTCATGGCGGCTCCGGCGATCGTTGATTTCATGGCCAAGTGGCGTAGTGATTCGCCGACTTGTGTGAAACGTTGCGCCTGCAACTCCTGGGCGCCATACAACCGTATGTCTCGATGGGCCAGAACGTTTTCCTCAACCACATAGGCCAGGTTGTCGGTTGCATCCTGGTTGGCTTTGGTAAGCCGATGTAGCCGTTTTGTAAGCACCCGCATGACGACGGCCACAGCCGGAAACACTGCTGCCACGATTAATGTGAGCTTCCAGTTCAGGTATAGAAGGTAAGCTGTGAGTGCGAGTAGGGTCAGGCCATTGCGTGTCAGACTGAGCAGAGAGTTGACCAGCATGACCGCGCCATTTTGTACTTCGTACACCACGGTATTCGAGAGCGCACTAGAACTTTGACTGGAAAACAACTCCAATCGTGCAGCGAGTATTTTGTTGAACATGGCTTGACGCATGTCCACCAAGCCACGATTGGTGATTTTTGACAATCCAATTTGTGATGCGTATCCAGCGGAACCGCGTACACCGAACAGCAGTAAGAGTGATACAGGAACAGTCCAGATATCCAGCGAGCCCTGTTGGAATCCTTGGTCCAATAAGGGTTTGAGCAAAGCCGGAATGAGTGGCTCAGTGGCTGCAGCGACGATGGCACTTAGGGCAACGAGGAGCCACGTTCCAGGGTAAGCGCCAAAATATGGCATGAGACGCCAAATCCTTTGGGTCAGACTCCCTGGAGCAGACTCCTGCACTTTGGGGGGCTCTTCAGTGGTGGCTTGGTCGGGCTTCACGTAATGGATTCTTCGTTTACCTAGTCGCGAATCAATTGCTTGAATCCGGCTGTTGCGTCGAGGCTCTCAGCCCCAAAGCCATCATTAGACCCAGACTGACGCATAGAAAATCACCCATCAAATCATCAAACAGGGCTGAGTTGAATAGGCATGCAATGGCTATGGCAACCAGCGTCGACAGTGTGGCGCGTCGAACGCCCGTTGGGAATCGTTTGGCATCCCACGCCGCGCCGCCCAAGAAGCCTATTAGGAGCAACATGCCGGCGACGCCGATTTCGACCCCCCATAAAAGGTATTCTTGGTGAGGGTTGCTTGAGTTGCTGCTTCCGAAAACTTGGGTTGCCGTTGCGCCCTCCATGTGCTTGACAGCCGGAGTCCAGCTACCAACGCCGTGCCCAATCCAAGGGCTTTCAAATATGGCTTGGACAGACCGATGCCAGGCGTTAAGCCGCCAACCGGAAGAGCTTTTTGTTTCGATTTGCCGGGAGTAGTTCTGTGTTTCACTGACCGCTTGGGTGATCCGGTCTTTCACTTGTCCTGAGGAAAAGTACAAGCCAAGAACGATGATGAGTGGGGTGATGGCTAGTGCCACTATCCTCATGCGTTTGTTCAGAGTCCACATAATGGCTAACGACAGCATTGCCATTGCGATTAAGTAACCGGTACGTCCTGGAAGCAGCAAAAATACATTTAAAAGGGCGGTGATGGCGAAAGCACTTGCGAACCAACGGGGCCAGAGTTGTTCCGACCGGAGGTGCCAAAATATTGCGGCGGTCGTGGCAAACATGATCGACTGATCAATGTAGCTTTCCGCGAATACAACATATGGGGCGTTAATTGGATTCGTCCATGGATAAGTAACCCCAACGGCCATCAGCCACGACATCAGTAACACAATAACTTGACCTGTGGCGAATGTCACTACGGCGGCGCGTGCTTCGTATTCCGTGCGGATCAAACTGATCAGTAGCAAAACGGTCAGTAACTTGGCGTGCTTAATCAGCGTGAGCAGCGCGAAATCCATGTTCACTTCGGTCCACAGCAAGCTGGCGGCAAACGCCACGATTGTCGCGAGGACAATTCGCGTAGTCCAAATTTCTTGCCAGGGTGCACCACGGTTTTTCTTGTAATGGTTGGTAATCAGATAGCCCAAACCAGATACGAACAGCAGTATTTTGGACAGACTGATCCAGGCCATAGGCAAACTTACCGACAGCGCCGTCAGACACACCAGGACCAGACGAAAGCTCCAGACAGTTTGCGACTTAGGAATAGATAGCATTAGAAAAATACGGTTGCAGCGGTCAGTGCAGTTGCTGGACACTAGGCCTTTGGTACAGCGTTGCTACCGGTTTGGGGCGGCGCTTTCCATTTTGTTCCCATTTGTTGCTCGAGGGCCTTTACGTACCGGTAGAAGGTGCCTTCAAAGTTGCCCAATGCGATAACAAAACCTGCCCATCCATCCAGAAAACCCAGTTTGAAGACGTAGTGCTTCACGAACGACCAGATGCCGTGGGTCAGTGCCATGCCCATGGAAATCTTTTTGTGCTTGATCTTTTCAGCACCAAGCGTCGAATAGCGGTTGGCCTTGTGCATGACTTCCGCCATGTTTTTAAAGGGAAATTGCCAGATGGCGTTTCGCAGATGGCCAATGGGTTTGGTGGAGTTGAGAATGTAACCTTCATGCACAGGCTTGAGGTCGTAGTGCATGGCGCCCTTGCGAAATAGCTGGGGCTGGCGGTAATTGGGGTACCAACCCGAGTGCTTGATCCAGCGTCCCATGAAGAAGTTGCGACGTGGCATCCAGTAGGCATCTGCCGCTGCGGGATCGCTCACCGTATTGCGGATCTCCCGTTCCACTTCTGGTGTGCATCTTTCGTCGGCATCCAGGCTGAAAATCCATTCATGGGTGCATGCCGCGATGGCTTGGTTGCGCAAGTCTCCGAACCCTTTGAACTCAACCTGCACCACCTTTGCGCCCAGGCGCGTGGCAATTTCCTGTGTTCCATCGGTGCTGTGCGAGTCGACCAGAATCACCTCGTCGGCCCATTTCACGCTTTCAATGGTGGCGGCAACTTTTTCGGCTTCGTTGTACGCGATGATGTAGACGGAGATTTTGCTCATCGGGGATGGTAGTATTCGGCGGCTTTCAGGCGCAAACGGCATGTCGCCAGCCGCGTAGTCTAGTTCAAAATGAACACTTCCGATCTTGTGTCCGTGGTAATCACCACCTATAACCGCAGCGATGCCTTGCTTGCGGTTTTGCACGGCTTGTCTCGCCAGACGGACCAGAATTTCGAAGTGGTCGTGGCGGACGACGGTTCACGGATCGAACACCAGCGCCGAATTCTCGAATCCGCTGTGGCCAACGCCCTGCGGATTGTGTACGTGTGGCATCCGGATGTTGGCTTCACCGCTTCGCGGGTCCGCAACCGTGGCGTCGCGGCATCCAGCGGCCGATATATTGTTTTTCTCGACGGCGACTGTGTTCCCGAAGTCGACTTTGTGGCACGACACAAATTGCTGGCCGAGCCGGGCTTCTTTGTTAATGGCAGCCGCGTTCTTTTGTCGTCCGCCATTACCGATCGTGTATTGGCTGGTATTGAAACAGTCTGCGGCCGTTCGCCTTGGTACTGGAT
>JBAQKO010000080.1:0-18397 GCA_049301075.1 Rhodoferax sp. | reverse complement strand
GCGCACACCCTCAGTGCCACGATGGATTGGCATGATGCCGACCAGACGCAATGGGGGCTCAAGATCACGCCCTACCTGACGTACGTGCAGGATTACATCGATGTTCGCCGCTGCGTATCTGCCAATACGAACTGCAATGCCGCCAACCAGACGGCCACCACGGGGTTCGTCTACCTGCAGTTTGTCAACCAGAGCGCGCGCCTCTATGGCGTGGATGTTTCCGGTTACCTGCCCCTGGCAAAGACCGGTGACTACGGCAGTTTCAAGTTCACCGGCGTGCTGAGTTATGTCAACGGCAAGAACGAGGTGACGGGAGACAACCTGTACAACACCATGCCGTTGAACGCGAAGCTGGCGCTGGTTCAGCAGGTGGCCAAATGGACCCATACGGCCGAAGTCCAGCTGGTCAGTGCCAAGACGGCGACCTCAAGAGTCCGTAACGAAATGGAAACGGCGGGCTACGGTCTGCTCCATCTGCGCAGCAGCTACGCGTGGAAGCAGGCCCGCCTGGATCTGGGGATCGAGAATGTCCTGGACCGGCTCTATAACGACCCCTTGGGCGGGGCCTACGTGGGCCAGGGCAGCACCATGGGAACGGCCGTTCCCTACGGGACGCCCGTTCCGGGCATGGGCCGTTCGCTCTACGCGGGCGTGACCGTGATGTTCTGACCCCGCGCGTGGGCGTGAAGCACCACAGCAGCCGGGGATGGGAGGCCCCCGGCGATCCGGATGCCGGCTAGACGCCCGCGCGGGCCGCGTCCTCGCGCATCTTGCGCTTGAACAGGCGCACAAAGAAGACAGCCATGCCCAGCATGAAGGCGATGCCGCTGATGCTCATCAGGCCGTAGTCGGTGGAAAAGAGGTCGGTCAGCAGTTTCATGGGTCACACTCCGAAAAAATCTGGGGCCAGTATGGGTGACGGCGGACCTGAAATGCTTGATTTAGATCATGAAACAACCGCCCCGGACCGCCGGCGTCGCGCGGCCGGTGCCGCAGGCTTTCACAGGCTGCGCCCTTCGCCGGCCTCTTCGTAGGTGTGGCCGTCGCGGATGTGGTAAATCCGCTTGAAAGTGGGAATGATTTTCTCGTCGTGCGTCACCACGACGATGGCGGTTTGCGCTTGCCGGGCCATCTGGTTGAGGATGCGCATCACGCCCAGGGCGCGCTCACTGTCCAGCGGGGCGGTGGGCTCATCGGCCAGAATGACCGGGGGACGGTTGGCCAGCGCGCGGGCAATCGACACCCGTTGCTGTTCGCCGCCCGAGAGTTGCGAGGGCTGGGCCCGGGCGCGGTGTTGCACATCCAGCGCGGTCAGCAGCTCCAGCGCCCGGGCCCGGGCCTGGGCGTTGGAAACCCCCGCCAGCATGGGCAGCAGGGCCACGTTGTCGGTCACGTCCAGGAAGGGAATGAGGTAGGGCGCCTGGAACACAAAGCCGATGCGGTCGCGCCGCAGCGCGCGCAGGTCGCGCACGGTCCAGCCGTTGTCGTAGATCACGTCCTGGCCCAGTGTCATGCGCCCCGCCGTCGGCTCAATGATGGCGCCCAGGCATTTCAGCAAGGTGCTTTTGCCCGACCCAGAGGGGCCGACCAGCCCCACCACTTCGCCGGGGCTGACCTGCATGCTCACGTTCTTGAGTGCCTCGACGGCCGTATCGCCCTGGCCATAGACCTTGCGCAGGCCTTCGATGAGAATGCCGCCGGGCGCGGTGGAGGAGGTGTCCATGGTGCGTGTCATCCGATGGCGGTGGCAGGGTCGACCCGCAGGGCGGCGCGGATGGCCAGCGTGCTGGCCAGCGCGCAGATCAGCAGGGTGGCCAGGAGTCCCGTCAGGGCATCCTCGGTGAGCAGCAGCACGAATTTGGGAAACACCGGCGCCCAGAGAGTGGCCGCGAGCTTGCCCACCACAAAGCCGATCAGCCCCAGGCCCAGTGCCTGTTGCAGGATCATGCTGGCAATGGTGGTGTTGCGGGTGCCGATGAGCTTGAGCACCGCTATCTCGCGGATCTTGCCCAGGGTCATGGTGTAGATGATGAACGCCACGATGGCCGCGCTCACCACCGCCAGGATCGCCAGGAACATGCCGATCTGCTTGGCCGAGGTGGCGATCAGCTTGGCGACCAAAATCTCCTCCATACCGGCGCGCGTAAACACCTGCAGGTGCTTCCAGCGGCGAATGGGCTCGGCCACCTGTTCGGCACCGAAGCCCGGTGCCAGCTGCACCAGCACGGCGTTGACGTTGTGGCTGCTGGTCTGCAAGGCCTGCACGGCATCAAGCAGACCGGGC
The DNA here is from genome assembly GCA_049301075.1 of Rhodoferax sp. Lineage (GTDB taxonomy): Bacteria > Pseudomonadota > Gammaproteobacteria > Burkholderiales > Burkholderiaceae_C > Allorhodoferax. Next base: position 16,113 of record JBAQKO010000080.1, on the reverse strand, counting down.
ACGCCCGGGCGGTTGAAGGCCGGGTTGCCGGCCGTGCGGGTGCGCTCGTTCACAATGGCGTCGTTGTCTTTCAGGAACTGCGCCTCCTGCGCGTCCTTGAGCGGAATGAACACCATGGGGTCGCCGCCCGAGGACACCATGCGCTGCGTCAGCCCCACCACGGTGTAATCGTGGCGGCGGATGCGGATGTGCTCGCCCAGCGCAAACCCGGTCTTGATGTCGGCCACGGCTTCGTAGTGGCTGCGCGTGAGCTGGCGGCCCGCCACCAGGTAACCCGGCTCCCCGGGCTGGCCGCTCTCCACGCCGACCACCATGGCGCGCGTGTCACCACCGCCCTGGTCCCGGTTCTGCACCTGCATGGTGAGGTAGGTCACATTGGCCGCCTGCGCCACACCCGGCAGGCCGCGCAGGCTGTGTACCACGTCGTCTTTCAGGCTGGAGGCCTCCGCGTACGGCCCCTGGGTGTCCTTCTGCACCACCCACAGGTCGGCGCCGCTGTTGTTGAGCAGGGCATGGGCGTCGTCCACCATGCCGCGGTAGACGCCGGCCATGGTCAGCGTCACGCCAATCAGCAAACCCAGGCCCAGACCGGTGAGCACAAACTTGCTCCCGCTGTGCAGGATGTCGCGTCCGGCCAGGCTGATCATGGTGCCGCGCCTTGCGGGGCCGTTGGCACCAGTGCCGGCACCACCTGGACGCGGGCGCCGGCCGTAAGGGCCTTCTGGCTGAATACCACGACGGTGTCGCCGGCCTTCAAGCCGTCAAGCACCTGCACTTGGCCACCCAGGCTGCTGGCGCCCAGTCGCACGGGGGCAAACACGGGTTTGCCATCGTCGAGCCGCCACACGCCGGTCTGGCCCTGTTGGCGCTGGATGCTGGCATTGGGCAGTACTAGGGCTGCCGGGGTCTCGGGCAACTGCAAGGTGACTTCGGCCATTTCTCCCACCGAGGCCCCGGGAGGGGTGCCGCCGGTTGGTGCTGGTGAACCGGATCCTGCCGGCGGGTTGAACGCGACCTGGGCAATGCGCTCTTCGGTCACGGCGTCGGCCAGCCACTCCACCCGGGCCACCTGGCCCGCGACGGGAGCGTGGGGCCGTGAACGCAGCACGATGTTGGCCCGCAGTCCGGGCACCAGCCCGTCGGAGCGTCCCTGGTCCACCCGCAGTTTCACCCACAGGCTGCCGGGGTCGATCAGGCGCAGCACCGGCTGGCCGGCCACCACCGTGGTGCCGGCCTCGGCATCGCGGCTGGTGACCACGCCGTCGGCCGGAGCCAGCAGGCGCACATTGTTGCGCTGCTGTTGCAAGGCGGCGCGCTCGGCCTGCTGGCGGGCGATGTCCTGCGTGGCACCGCTGAGGTTGGCTTGTGCGGCCTGCAGCGCCGCATCGGCGGAGGCTTTTTCCTGCAGACGGCTTTCCAGCGCGCCGGCACTGATGAAGTTTTGCGCCGCCAGATCCTGGTTGCGCCGGGCGTTGAGGGCGGCCAGCTCCCGCCGTGCCATGGCGTCGTTGACTTGTGCCTGCGCGGCGGCTTGCGTGCTGCCGGCCCGGGCCAGTGCGGCGTTCAGGGCGGTGAGGCGCTGGTCCAGATCCACCGGGTCCATGTCGGCCAGTACCTGGCCGGCGTGCACCGTGTCGCCGACATCCACCTTGACGGAGAGCACGCGTCCGGCTGCGGTGGGACCCACCATCCAGCTGCGCCGGGCCTCCACGGTGCCGATGCCAAAGAGCGCGGGTTGGATGCGCCCCTCCTGCACGGTGGTGACCGTCACGCGGACCGGCGCCAGGGGGCCGGTGCGCAGGGCGACGAAGGCCAAGGCCCCCACCAGGGCCAATGCCAGCGCGCCCAGGGCCAAGCGGCGCAGTACCAGGGGCTTGAATGTCATGGGGTTTCCTTGGCGCGCAATCCGCGCAGATAAATGGAAAAAACACCGCTGGCCTGTGTGGCCATGCCTTCGATCTGGCCACTGATCAAGGCCTGCATCAGCAAGCCCTGCACGGAACCCAGGAGCAGCACGGCTGCGGCCTGCAGGTCGGTGCCCGGCGCCAGCAGGCGTTGCGCCTGGGCACGCTGCAGCAGGCCCAGCACCAGGGTGCGGTACTGCTGCATCAGGCTGCGCACGCGGGCTTTCAGTGCGGTGTCTTGCGCGTGCTGCAGCTCCTGAAAAATGACCCGCGGCACGCCGGGGTAGGCCACCACAAAATCCACATGGGCCATGAAGACGGCCTGCAGGGCGGCCAGCGGGTCGGCGGGCGTCGGAGCGGTCTGGGCGGCGGCCTGTAGCCGGGCCATCAGGGTGTCGGCGGTCCAGTCCAGCACGGCAAGCCAGATCGCCTCTTTGCTGGCAAAGTGCCGGAACACGGCGCCCTGGGTAATGCCCACGGCCTGTGCCAGATCGGCGGTGGTGATGCCGGCCGGGCTGCGCAGGGCGGCCAGTTGCAGGGCCGCTTCCACCAGGCTGGCCTGGCGCAGGGCCGTGGCTTGTTTGGGGCGCTTGGGGAGGGTGGTCACGGTCTATAAGTAATTGATTAATTACTTTGATTGTAGACCCTCATGGCCCATGGGGTTTCAGCCGCCGGAAAAGTCCCCTGGCGCGCGGTTGCGTTCGGCTTCTTCGGCGGTTTCGGGCTGCTGGCGTGGCTGGTCGCTGTGCGACACCGGGTAGCTGTCGGCCATGTAGCCCGGGCCTTTCATGATCATCACGATCACGCAGCCAATGGCCACGGTCAACACCATGATCCAGTGAAACACGACCACGGCGCCGACAAAGAAATCGGCCATTTGCAGCCAGCGTGCCTGGCTGGCACTGCCTTGCGGGTCGGCGCCGGCGTGCAAGGCCAGCAGCGCCAGCAAGGGTAGAGCCGTACCCAGCAGGGCAATCAGGGGCAGCTTGCGCCACAAGGTCCATTCCAGTCCGCTGGCGGAGCGGATGGAGTGGGGGATTTTTTGCAGCCAGTTCATATGGGTTCCGTTTGTCAGGTTGGCGGCAGCACCGGTGCGCATACTGCGGCCGGCCAGATACCCCCGGCTTCCGGTTCCCATTATGGGCAGGCCGGGTGCAATCCCGTCGTGAGGGCGAAGGTAGTTGGCGCGACTTCAGGGTCATTCACGCAACCAAGGAACACTATGTTGAACGTATTTTTGCGCCCCTTGTCGGTGCTGGCATGGGGCCTGTGCCTGGCGTTGGGCGCCGCGGCACAAAGCGGTGACATCGTCATCGGCCAGTCGACGGATCTGAGCGGCATTCTGGCCGATATCGGGACCGAAACGTCCGTGGGCGCCAAAGCGTATTTCGATACCGTCAACGCCAAGGGCGGCGTGAACGGCCGCAAGATCCGCTTCGTGGTGCTGGACGATGCGTACAACGCCGACAAGGCGGTGGAAAACGCCCGGCAATTGATCCAGCGGGAGAACGCCGTCGCGTTGCTGGGCATGATGGGCACGCCGGCCAATACCGCCCTGATTCCCGTGGTGAGCGAGGCCGGCATCCCCAGCGTGGGCCCCTATACCGGCGGCCAGGTGGTGCGCAAGCCGGTGAACCGCATGATTTTCAACATCCGTGCGAGCTATGCCACCGAGGCGGAGAAGATTGTCGAGCATCTGGCCGCCCGCGGCGTGACCCGGCTGGGTGTGGTGTACCAGGACAATGCGTTTGGCAAGGAAGGGTTGGCGGGTGCGCAGCTGGCGGCCGAGAAATACAAGCTGGGCCTGACCGCTGTCAGCAGCCTGGCCAATGATTCATCCGATCTGGATCGGGTGGTGGGCGTGATGCAAAAGGCCGAACTGCAATCCATCTTGCTGCTCACGGCGGGCAAGCCGTCCAGCGATTTCATCAAGGCCTACAACAAGAAGGCCCGGGGCATGCAGTACTTTGCCCTGTCGGTCCTGGCCTCCCAGTCGGCGGTGCAGGCCCTGGGCAAGGACGGCACGGGAGTGGTGGTGTCCCAGGTGATGCCCTTCCCGTTTTCGGGCATGTCACCCATCGTGCGGGAGTACCACAAAGCCATGGAACTGGCGGGGAAGAAGAACTACTCCTTTGCCAGCATGGAGGGCTTCGTCAACGCCAAGGTTCTGGTGGAGGCGCTGCGCGGCATTAAACAGGATGTCACACGCGAGCGTCTGGCAGACGCGCTGGACGGTCTGGGCAAGCTGGACCTGGGAGGCTTCGTGGTCAATTTCAGCCGAGCCGAGCACCAGGGCTCGGCGTACGTGGAACTGACGGTGGTTTCCAACAACGGCCGTTTCGTCCGCTAAGGGGATTCATTTAGCGGGTTGCCGCCCGTGCAGGGGGCGCAGGGTGCTACGGATTTTGTAGCGCTTGCGCCAGCTTCTGGTGGACACCACCAAAACCACCATTGCTCATGCACAGCAGGTGGTCGCCGGGGCGTACCGCGGCCCGCACCTGGGCCACCAGGGCGTCCACGCTGTCGGCCACCTGCGCCCGTGCGCCCATGCTGGCCAGTGCTTCGCGGGCGTCCCAGTCCAGGCCCCCAGCGTGGCAAAAGGCCAGATCCGCTTCTTCCAGGCTCCACGGCAGCTGGGATTTCATGGCGCCGAGCTTCATGGTGTTGCTGCGCGGCTCAAAGATCGCCAGGATGCGCGCCGTGCCCACTTTGCGGCGCAAGCCGTTGACCGTGGTGTGAATGGCGGTGGGGTGGTGGGCAAAGTCATCGTAAATGGTGACGGGCGCGGCAGTTTCTCCGGGCTGGAGGGGGGCTTGCCAGGGGATGCTGGCGCGCACTTCCATGCGGCGCTTGACGTTCTCGAAGCGCCCCAGCGCCTGGGCGGCCACATCGGGGGCCACGCCCACGTGCTCGGCCGCCGCGATGGCGGCCAGCGCATTGAGCTGGTTGTGCACGCCGCCTAAACTCCACTGCACATGTGCCACGGCCTGGCCGCGGTGGTACACGTCAAACGCGTCGGGTTCCCCTTGCGCCGTGAAGTCGCTGTCGGCCGCGCCAAAGCTGCGCACCGCGCTCCAGCAGCCCTGGTGCAGCACCCGGGTCAGGCTTTCTTCCAGGCCGTTGACCACGATGCGCCCGGACGCCGGCACCGTGCGCACCAGATGGTGGAACTGGCGCTCGATGGCGGCTAGGTTGTCAAAAATGTCGGCGTGGTCGAATTCCAGGTTGTTGAGGATGGCCGTGCGCGGACGGTAGTGCACGAACTTGCTGCGCTTGTCGAAGAAGGCGGTATCGTATTCGTCGGCTTCGATCACGAAGGTCTTGCCGGCCCCCAGGCGGGCCGAAACGCCAAAGTTCATGGGCACTCCGCCCACCAGAAAACCGGGCTGCAAACCGGCGCATTCCAGCACCCAAGCCAGCATGGCCGTAGTGGTGGTTTTGCCGTGGGTTCCGGCTACGGCCAGGACGTGGCGGCCTTGCAGTACCTGCTCGGCGAGCCACTGCGGACCGCTGGTGTACGGGGCGCCGGCGTCCAGAATGGCTTCCATCAGCGGGAATTTGGGTGTGCCATCGGGCAGGCGCGCGCGGCTCACCACATTGCCGATGACGAACATATCGGGCTGCAACGCCATCTGGTCGGCGCCGAAACCTTCAATCAGCTCAATGCCCAGCGCGCGCAGCTGGTCGCTCATGGGGGGGTAGACGCCCGCATCGCAGCCGGTGACGCGGTGACCCGCTTCGCGGGCCAGTGCCGCAAGTCCACCCATAAACGTGCCGCAAATGCCAAGAATGTGTATGTGCATGGCCCTATTCTAAAGGTGGAATGGGGGCATTTTTGCCTGCCAGGCCGCGCACCAATTGCGCAAACAGCTATGAAAAATATAGCAAAAACCCCCAAACCAGCGGGGCATGGAACGCGCGGTGGTGTCGGGTGCACAATTCCGCCATGGATGCATTGAAAGCCGAGATTGCCGCAGTTGCGGCGCGCATGGTGGTCGAAGAGGGGCTGGAATATGGCGCTGCCAAGCGCCGGGCGGTCAAGCAGATGGGGTGGCCACTGCGTGCCGCCCTGCCGGACAACGAACAGGTGGAGGCGGCAGTAGAAGATTACATTGCCGTATTTTGTGCCGACACCCAACCGCAGGAGCTGCAGGCATTGCGCGTGCTGGCATTGGACTGGATGGAGCGCCTGGCACGCTTTCGCCCCTACCTGGGGGGCGCGGTCTGGCATGGCACGGCCACGCGCCGGTCGGACATTTACCTGCTGTTGTTCTGCGATGACCCAAAATCGGCGGAAATCGGGCTGATTGACATGGGCGTGCGCTTTGAACCCCGGATGGTGAGTGGCCTGCAGGGCAAGCCGGTGGACGCCCTGAGCGTGCATGTGTGGTGTGCCGCACTGGATGAGCACGTGGGTTTGCACCTGCTGGTGCATGACTACGATGACCTGCGGGGTGCCCTGGCTGCGGATGCCCGGGGGCGCCGTCCGCGGGGGGATGTGGCGGCTGTGCGCCGTTTGCTGCATGATGGCGGCCCATGAACACTTCCCAAAACGATCCCCCTGACGTGCCCGCCCGCGCGCACGCTTCGTCCCGCCGCCGGTTGCTCGGTGCTGTTGCCGTTTCTGCCGCCTTGGCGGGAGCCGGGTTGGCCTGGCGACGGGCTCAAACACCGGAGGCGCCCGCCGCCGCCCCGCCAAGCGATGGGTTCTGGTCGCTGCAATGGGAGACGCCCCAAGGGGGGCGTCTGTCCATGGAGTCATTTCGGGGGCGCCCCCTGCTGGTGAACTTCTGGGCCACGTGGTGCCCGCCCTGTGTGGACGAGCTTCCGTTAATTAACGAGTTCTACCGTCAAAATAAGGCAAATGACTGGCAAGTGTTGGGATTGGCGGTGGATAAGCTGGCGCCTGTGCAGGCGTTCCTGCAAAAAATGCCGCTGGATTTTCCCATCGGCATGGCCGGTTTGTCGGGTGCGGACCTGAGTCGCAACCTGGGTAATTTGGCGGGCGGACTGCCATTCTCGGTGGTGCTGGGCCGCGAAGGACTGGTGCTGCAGCGCAAAATGGGGCGCCTGAGTGCTGAAGATATGGCAGCTTGGGTTCGTTTAAAATAGGGCCTGGCTTCCTCCTGGAGGCGGTATCCGCCGCCTGTCCATCGAACATTTCCTGGCTGTTTTTCTCAAAATTGCAGGAACTTTGTTTGCAAATAAATTGTTTTGCCGTCAGATGGCTAATTTTTGCTGTAAATTCGCCCCTTACTAAACGACGGCAGTTGGAGATCACATGGATTTACGCAAACTCAAAACCCTGATTGACCTGGTGTCCGATTCCAATGTGTCGGAACTGGAAATTACCGAGGCCGAAGGCAAGGTGCGCATCGTCAAGGGCGGCGGCGCCATGGTGCAGGGCTACGCACCCGCACCGGTCTATGCCGCACCCGTTGCCGCGCCGGTTGCTGCTGGCGCCGTGGCCGCTGCGGCAGCGCCGGCGGCTCCCGTGGCCGAGGTGGTGCCGGGGCACACGGTGAAATCGCCCATGGTCGGTACCTTCTACCGCTCGTCTTCTCCTGGCGCCAAGGCGTTTGTGGAAGTGGGCAGCACCATCAAGGAAGGCGAGACCTTGTGCATTGTCGAGGCGATGAAAATCCTCAACGAAATCGAGGCTGACAAGTCCGGTACGGTGACCCGGATTCTGTGCGAGAACGGCCAGGCGGTGGAGTTCGGTCAACCCTTGTTCATCATCGAATAAGCCGCCGCACAGATTGCCATGTTCAAAAAAATCCTGATCGCCAACCGTGGCGAGATCGCCTTGCGAATCCAGCGCGCCTGTCGCGAACTGGGTATCAAGGCCGTCATGGTCTATTCCGAGGCGGACCGTGACGCCAAATATGTCAAGCTCGCGGACGAGGCGGTTTGCATCGGACCAGCCGCTTCGGCACTCAGCTACCTGAATGTGCCGGCCATTATTTCGGCCGCCGAGGTGACCGACGCCGAGGCCATCCACCCCGGTTACGGTTTCCTGAGCGAAAACGCCGATTTCGCCGAACGGGTGGAGAAGAGCGGCTTCCAGTTCATCGGGCCCACGCCGGAGTCGATCCGCATCATGGGCGACAAGGTGTCGGCCAAGCAAGCCATGATTCGCGCCGGCGTGCCCTGTGTCCCCGGATCCGAGGGCGAGTTGCCAGACGATCCGGTCCAGATTCGCCGCATTGCGAAGGCGATCGGGTATCCCGTCATCATCAAGGCGGCTGGCGGCGGCGGCGGTCGCGGCATGCGCGTGGTCCACACCGAAGCCGCGCTGGTGAATGCGGTGGCCATGACCAAGGCCGAAGCCGGTGCTGCGTTCAACAACCCGGCGGTGTACATGGAGAAGTTTCTCCAGAACCCGCGCCATATCGAAATCCAGATTCTGGCGGACAAGTACAAGAATGCGGTGTACCTGGGCGAGCGGGATTGTTCCATGCAGCGGCGCCACCAGAAAATTCTGGAGGAAGCGCCGGCACCGGGCATCAACCGCAAGTTGATCGACCGCGTGGGCGAGCGTTGCGTGGCAGCCTGCAAGAAGATTGGTTATCGCGGCGCCGGCACCTTTGAGTTCCTGTACGAAGACGGGGAGTTCTACTTTATCGAGATGAACACCCGGGTCCAGGTGGAGCACCCGGTGACGGAACTGGTGACGGGCGTTGACATTGTTCGGACCCAGATCATGGTGGCTGCGGGCGAGAAACTGCCGTTTACCCAGCGCCAGATCGAAATTCGTGGCCATGCCATCGAATGCCGCATCAATGCCGAAGACCCCTACAAGTTCATCCCGTCGCCCGGCCGGGTGACAATGTGGCACGCACCAGGCGGTCCGGGTGTGCGGGTCGACTCGCATGTGTACACCAACTACTTTGTGCCGCCTAATTACGACTCGATGGTGGGCAAGATCATCGTGCACGGCGACACCCGGGAGCAGGCCATGGCGCGCATGCGCACGGCCCTGGCGGAGACTGTGGTGGAAGGCATCAACACCAATATCCCGCTGCACCGCGAGTTGCTGGTGGACGCCAAGTTCATGGATGGTGGCACCAATATCCACTATCTCGAACAGTGGCTGGAACAGCACAAGCGCTGAACGGTCACGCCATGTTTGAACTGAGCCTGATGTGCCCGGAAGACCGGGTGGAAGCGTTGAGCGACGCGCTGGATGCGCTGGATGCGCTGAGCGTGAGCGTGGAAGACGCCGATGCCCAGACCGATGCCGAGCAGGCCCTGTTTGGCGAACCCGGCATGCCACCGCCCAAGGGCGGTTGGCAGCGTTCGCGGATCACAGCCCTGTTTGCGGACGAGACCTTGGCACGGGAAGCGGCGGATCTGCTGAAGGCGCAAGATTTTTTTGCCGGCTGCCAAGTGCTGGCCATGGCGGCCGTGCCGGATCAGGACTGGGTGCGCCTCACGCAGTCGCAGTTTGCACCGGTCGAAATCACGCCCACTTTCTGGATCGTACCCACCTGGCACGAGCCGCCGGCGCAGGCGCGTGAGCTGATCCGCTTGGACCCGGGGCTGGCCTTCGGCACGGGAACGCATCCCACGACCCGCATGTGCTTGCGCTGGATCGCAGCCCATCCGGGGCAAGGCCGCGTGCTGGACTATGGTTGCGGCTCGGGCATTCTGGCCATTGGCGCTGCCAAGTTCGGAGCGCGTGAGGTGGTGGCGGTGGATATTGATGTGGCGGCCGTGCAGTCGACGGAATTGAATGCTGTTGCCAACAACGTATCGCTGGCAGCCGGGTTGCCGGATCGGGCGAGCGGGGTCTATGACCTGGTGCTGGCCAACATCCTGGCAACGCCGCTCAAGGTGCTGGCGCCACTGCTGTGCGCACATGTCGCGCCAGGGGGGCATCTGGTGCTGGCGGGCATTCTGGAACGGCAGGCCGACGAATTGATCCAGGCCTATGCCGCCTATTGCCGCCTGGCGGTGGCGGACCGTGAGGACGGCTGGATACTGATGACGGCCACGCTCTGACCCGTTGCAGCCGGGTCACTACAATGCTCCCCTGATGAGCCTGATCACCCGTTGCCCCGCATGCACCACGATGTTTCGGGTCGTGCCAGACCAGCTTCGCATTTCGGACGGGTGGGTGCGTTGCGGCCAATGTGACGAGGTTTTTGACGCCAATGCCCAACTTGTGGTGGAGGCGCCCGGTGGCCCGGGTGACCCCTCTGGTAGCACCATCACCGCGGCTGAATCCACGGCACCTGCACCCCCCGCTAAGGTAGCGGTGCCGGCGCCCGAAGTGGCCCCCGAACCGATGCCGGTGGATATCGACATCGACATCGACATCGATGTCGGTATCGATGCAGATGCAGATGCAGATGCCGGAGACACCCCGCTGGCGGATGCGTTTCTGGAAGAAAGCCCACACGCCGCGTCCCCTCCAGCGCTGGAGGCAGAGGAGCCTGAGGCGAATACGCCAGACCGCGTGGAGTTTGCAGAGGTGGACGAGGACGGGGAAACGGAGGATCCGCAGCCGGATACTTCACCCCGGTACCTGCAGGCGGATGTCCAGGAGGGGCCAGCGGCCGCAGACCCCCGACTGTCGTTCCTGCGCCCGGTCCGTTCGCGTTCCGGGCGGAGTCGCCCGGGGGTGCGGATAGCACTGGTTCTGCTGAGCCTGTTGCTGGTCGCCGGCTTGCTCTTGCAGGTGGTGGTCCAGGAGCGGGACCGCATTGCGGCGACGGAACCTGCCACCCAGCCATTCCTGGAGTCGGTCTGCGCGGTCTTGGCTTGCAAAGTTTCACCGTTGCGGCAGATCGAGTCGGTGGTGATTGACAGCTCGTCTTTCACCAAGGTGCGGGCCGATGTGTACCGATTGAATTTCACACTCAAGAACACCGCATTGACGGCGGTGGCGACGCCCGCGGTGGAGTTGACCTTGACCGACCTGCAGGATCAGTCGGTTGTTCGCCGGGTTTTTCTGGCGCCGGATTTTGGTGCTAGGCAGGCGGCCATGGCGCCGGGGAGTGAGTTGGCGGCGTCGCTGTCCGTCAGCGTCAGCCTGCCGGGCGAACTGGCACGCATTTCTGGTTACCGCCTGTTGGCTTTCTATCCCTGACGGACTGTGGCGGCCATAAAAAAACCCGGGAACCTTGCGGTCCCGGGTTTTGAGGCCTTGCAGCGGAGTGCTTAAGGCTTGCTGGAGGTCGGAAACGGCCATGCAGCTTGCGGGCTCAGAGTGGTCTGAGCTGCGGGAGCAGCGGGCTTTTTGGCAGCGGGTGCTTTCGCGGCTTTCTTCGCGGCCGGCTTCTTGGCAGCTTTCTTGGCGACGGGCTTTTTGGCGACAGGTTTCTTGGCTACAGCCGCCTTCTTGGCGGGAGCGGCCTTCTTGACGACCTTCTTGGCTGCTACCTTCTTGGCAGGAGCGGCCTTCTTGACGACCTTCTTGGCCGCTACTTTCTTCGCCGGAGCGGCTTTCTTAACGACCTTCTTGGCTACTACCTTCTTGGCAGGAGCAGCTTTCTTGACCGCTACTTTTTTCGCTGGGGCTTTTTTTGCAACAGCTTTTTTCGCCGGTGCAGCCTTCTTCGCAGCTACTTTTTTAGCTGGAGCGGCTTTCTTGGCGGGAGCAGCCTTTTTAGCGGCTACTTTCTTTGCTGGTGCAGCTTTCTTCGCGGGAGCGGCCTTTTTTGCGGCCGGTTTTTTTGCAGTTGCCATGGTTTTCTCCTTGATCAATTAACAAAGAGCACTTCTTGCAAGTTGGAGAGCAGGAAGTGATTCATGCTGTTGGGCAGGATCCCAGCAGCATGAACTTGGTGACACACATCCAACCCACCCTCTGGGGAGTGATCTTGCATGTGTGAAATTCGTGGATTCATTTTTTCGCATCAATCCCAGGACAGCGCGCCGCCGGACTGGTATTCAATAACCCGGGTTTCAAAGAAGTTGCGTTCTTTTTTCAGGTCGATCATTTCGCTCATCCAGGGGAAGGGGTTCTCTTCATTCGGAAAGAGAGCTTCCAGACCAATCTGGGTGGCGCGTCGGTTGGCGATGTAGCGCAGATAGCCCTTGAACATGGAGGCGTTCATGCCCAGCACGCCGCGTGGCATGGTGTCTTCGGCATACCGGTATTCCAGCTCAACGGCCTTCTCGAACAGGGCTTTGATCTCCGTCTTGAACTCAGGCGTCCAGAGCTGCGGATTTTCCAGTTTGAGCTGGTTGATCAGGTCAATGCCGAAGTTGCAGTGCATGGACTCGTCGCGCAGGATGTACTGGTACTGCTCGGCGGCTCCCGTCATCTTGTTCTGTCGGCCCAGCGCCAGGATCTGGGTGAAACCAACGTAGAAGAACAGGCCTTCCATCAGGCAGGCAAAGACGATCAGCGACTTGAGCAGCGTCTGGTCGGCCTCCTGCGTGCCGGTCTTGAAGTTGGGGTCCATGATCGCGTTGATGAACGGGATCAGGAACTCGTCCTTGTCACGGATGGACTGGACTTCGTTGTAGGCATTGAAGATTTCGCTCTCGTCCAGACCCAGCGACTCCACGATGTACTGGTAAGCGTGGGTGTGGATGGCTTCTTCAAAGGCCTGGCGCAGCAGGAACTGGCGGCATTCGGGAGCAGTGATGTGGCGGTAGGTGCCCAGCACGATGTTGTTGGCAGCCAGCGAATCGGCGGTGACAAAGAAACCGAGGTTGCGCTTGATGATGCGGCGCTCGTCTTCGGTCAGGCCGTTGGGGTCTTTCCACAGCGCGATGTCACGCGTCATGTTGACTTCCTGCGGCATCCAGTGGTTGGCGCAGGTGGCCAGGTACTTTTCCCAGGCCCACTTGTATTTGAAGGGGACGAGCTGGTTGACGTCCGTCTTGCCATTGATGATACGTTTGTCTGCTGCCTGTACGCGGCGCGGTGCCGTAACAGCGGGCACGATGGCCGAAGCGGCTTGGACGGCGACCGTTGCGCCGTCGTTCAGTGTGCGAAAACGGGGAGTGACTTGCGCCTGCACGGCCGACGGTTCGACCGGCGGCATGTGCGCAAAATTTGTTAGCGATGTGGGCTTGACTTCTTCGTCCCAGGTCAACATAAGTGATTCCAATCAGCGGATTATGAGAGCAGCGAAATGAAATGAAAAGTAATCCTGCATTTCACTGCTCCCATGTGTTGTTCAATTGCATCGCATGGCATGCGATGACAGGGCTTGCATTACTGGCACGACTCGCATGTCGGATCGTCGACGCCGCAGAATTTGATGTCCGTCGCCGCATGACTGGCCATCTCCATTTGCATGTGCGCAGCGGCGGCCGCAGCCTCCAGCGCGCTGGAGCTGCGCAGGGAACCCGGACTGTCACTGCCGCTGGAGACCGCATTCAAACGGCCCGCTGTCACGGTGGATTTCTCGGCGTGGGTGGCAGACATGGTGCGCAGGTAGTAAGTGGTCTTCAGTCCGCGCAGCCAGGCGAGCTTGTAGGTCTCGTCGAGCTTCTTGCCCGACGCTCCCGCCATGTAGATGTTCAGTGACTGCGCCTGGTCGATCCATTTCTGACGACGCGCGGCGGCTTCCACCAGCCATTGGGTCTCCACCTCAAACGCGGTGGCATACAACTGCTTCACCTCCTGGGGCACACGGTCGATGGGGCTGAGCGAGCCGTCAAAGTGCTTCAGGTCCATCACCATCACGTCGTCCCACAGGCCCAGGCGTTTCAGGTCCTTGACCAGGTAGCTGTTGATGACGGTGAATTCGCCTGACAGATTGGATTTGACCGACAGGTTGCCAAAACTGGGCTCGATGGAAGCGTCCACTCCGATGATGTTGGAGATGGTGGCGGTGGGGGCAATGGCAACACAGTTGGAGTTGCGCATGCCGTCGGCGGCAATTTTCTTGCGCAGCGCGTCCCAGTCCAGCGTGGCACTGCGGTCCACTTCCAGGTACCCTCCACGGGCCTGGGCGAGCAGGTCCAGTGTGTCCAGTGGCAGGACGCCCTGGTCCCACAGCGAGCCCCGGTAGCTGGAATACTTGCCGCGTTCCCGGGCCAGTTCGGTTGAGGCCCAGTAGGCGTAGTAGCAGATGGCTTCCATGGACTGGTCGGCGAACTGCACCGCGGTCTCGCTGGCATAGGGAATGCGCAGTTCGTACAGGCTGTCCTGGAAGGCCATGAGCCCCAAGCCGACCGGACGGTGGCGCAGGTTGGAGTCGCGTGCCTTCTTGATGGCGTAGTAATTGATGTCAATCACGTTGTCCAGCATGCGCATGGCTGTGGAGATGGTGCGCTTGAGCTTGTCGTGGTCCAGCGCGCCGTCTTTCAGGTGCTGACGCAGGTTGACCGAGCCCAGGTTGCAGACCGCCGTTTCGGTGTCTGACGTGTTGAGCGTGATTTCGGTGCACAGGTTGCTGGAGTGCACCACACCGGCATGTTGCTGGGGGGAGCGCACATTGCAGGCGTCCTTGAATGTGATCCAGGGGTGGCCGGTCTCGAACAGCATGGTGAGCATCTTGCGCCACAGATCCGTGGCCTGCACCGTGCGCGTGGGCTTGATTTCGCCGCGGGCGGCTTTCTCTTCGTAGGCCACATAGGCTTTTTCGAACGCGGCGCCAAACAGATCGTGCAAATCGGGCACGCTGGAGGGCGAGAACAGGGTCCAGCTGCCTTTTTCCATCACGCGGCGCATGAACAGGTCGGGCACCCAGTTGGCGGTGTTCATGTCGTGGGTGCGGCGGCGGTCATCGCCGGTGTTCTTGCGCAGTTCCAGAAACTCCTCAATGTCCAGGTGCCAGGTCTCCAGGTAGGTGCAGACGGCACCCTTGCGCTTGCCACCCTGGTTCACAGCCACGGCCGTGTCGTTGACCACCTTCAGGAACGGCACCACGCCTTGCGATTCGCCGTTGGTGCCCTTGATGTGGGCGCCCAAGGCACGCACGCGGGTCCAGTCGTTGCCCAGCCCGCCGGCGAACTTGGACAGCAGGGCGTTTTCCTTGATCGACTCGTAGATGCCGTCCAGGTCGTCCGGCACGGTGGTCAGGTAGCAGCTGGAGAGCTGCGAACGCAGCGTGCCACTGTTGAACAGCGTGGGCGTGGAAGACATGAAGTCGAAGGACGACAACACCTCGTAAAACTCGATGGCGCGGGCTTCGCGGTCGATCTCATTGAGTGACAGGCCCATGGCCACCCGCATGAAGAATGCCTGGGGCAATTCAATGCGGTTCTTCTCCACGTGCAGGAAGTAGCGGTCGTACAGCGTTTGCAGGCCCAGGTAGTCAAACTGCAGGTCCCGTTCGGCCTTGAGGGCGGCGCCCAGACGCTGGAGGTCGAACTGCATCAGGCGTTCGTCCAGCAACTCGGCGCTCACACCCTGCTTGATGAAGCCGGGGAAGTAGTCGGCATAGGCCTGTGCCATGTCGGCGGGCGCCACGTCGCGACCCAGCACTTCACGCGAAATGCTGTGAAACAGCAGGCGCGCGGTGGCGTAGGTGTAATCGGGGTCTTTTTCAATCAGGGTGCGGGCCGCCAGGACGGAGGCCTTGTACACCTCATCCATGGGCACACCGTCGTAGAGGTTGCGCATGGTTTCCGCCAGGATGGGGGTGGCCTGGACGTCGGCGCCCAGTCCGATGCAGGCGGTTTCGATCAGGGACTGGAGCTGGCTCAGGTCCAGCGCCACGCGCTGGCCGCCTTCGAGCACGTGCAGAACCGGCGCGGGCGGCGTCTCCTGTGCGCCCTGTTGGGCACGCTCCTGGGTGCGGCGTTCGCGGTACAGCACATAGGCGCGTGCAATTTCATGGTGGCCACCCCGCATGAGCCCCAGTTCGACCTGGTCCTGCACGTCTTCAATGTGGAACGTGCCGCCTCCGGGGCGCGAGCGCATGAGCGCCCGGATGACCTGCTGGGTCAGTCCGTCGACCGTCTCGCGCACGCTGGCGGATGCAGCACCCTGGGTGCCGTGCACCGCAAGAAAGGCCTTCATCATGGCTACGGCGATCTTGTTGGGCTCAAACGGAACCACGGCGCCATTGCGCCGAATGATCTGGTAGTGGGCCAGCAGGCCGTTGGCATGTTCGGCCGCCATGGGAGCGGTGTGTGCGGGAAAGCTGTGGCTGGAAGCCTGGGTGGGGGTGTTTGAAACAGATTGCATGGTTTCCTCGTCGTGATCCGTATTTTTTTGGGTTGGGCGGGCACTCGGCGACCGTCTTGCGAGATGCGATTGTCGAAAAGACGGTGGAGATAGTGCACACTATATATG
>JBAQKO010000079.1:0-14142 GCA_049301075.1 Rhodoferax sp. | reverse complement strand
AAGATGTCCTACGTGCAGCAGGTGGACGACCTGTACGTCGGCTGCGGCGTGTACAAGAACCTGGTGTGAGCGGGCGATAAGCGGTCAACCCTTTGCGGGGTCGGCATCGCGTTTCGCACGGGCCCGTGCAAGGGCTGCTTCAATGATGGAGCGCTTCTGGTCCAGCACCCCGGTATCCGTGATGCGGGAGTGTGCCGCCAGGTCGGCAAGCTTGGCCTGCGCCAGTGCTTGGCGTTTCTGTTCGTGGTGGTCTGCTTCGTGCTGGCGGCGCGCACCACGGGCCGTATAGCGCTCACGGGCCTGATCGGCCTGGGGTGCCGACCAGGCGGCCCAGCCAGTGGCGTTGCCGGATGCGTTTTCCAGCAGGATGCAGTCCACGGGGCAGACCGGCAGGCACAACTCGCAGCCGGTGCAATAGGCTTCAATGACCGTGTGCATCCGCTTGTTGCTGCCCACAATGGCGTCGGTGGGGCAGGCGGCGATGCACAGGGTGCAGCCGATGCACCAATCCTCATCGATGAAGGCAACGCTGCGCGGCCCCTCAGCACCAAACGCCGGATTGAGAGGGGTGACCGGTTTGCCGGTGAGCTGGGCCAGCCGCTCTATCCCCTGGGCCCCGCCCGGTGGGCACTGGTTGATGTCGGCCGCGCCGTCGGCGATGGCCTGGGCATAGGCCGCGCAGTCCGGAAAGCCGCAACGGGTGCACTGGGTCTGGGGCAGCGCATCCAGTAGGCGGGCGCTGAGTGCTTCGGTCGGAGGTACTCCGGCGCTCACTTCTTGCTGCTGGCGCGCTTGGTTGCTACGGTTTTTGTAGCTACCGACGCAGTTTTGGCGGCGGGTGTAGCCGGTTTTTGCGTGCGGGAAGGCTGGTTGGCCAGAATGAAGGACTTGACTTCCGGGTACACGAGTTCGCGCCAGCGCCGGCCGGAGAAAATGCCGTAGTGACCCGCGCCCTTGGCTTCAAAATGCTTTTGCCGCGCGCGCGGCACGCCGCTGCAGATGTCGTGCACGGCCTGGGTCTGGCCCGAGCCGGAAATGTCGTCCAGTTCGCCTTCGACCGACATCAGGGCGGTGGTCTTGATGTCAGCCGGGTGCACGCGCTCGATCTGGCCGTCTTCTCCCCGCACATCCCAGGTGCCATTGACCAGGCTGAAGTCCTGGAATACCACGCGAATGGTTTCCAGGTAGTAGTCGGCATCCATGTCCAGCACGGCGTTGTATTCGTCGTAGAACTTGCGGTGGGCCTCGGTGCTGGCATCGTCACCCTTGATCAGGTCCTTGAAATAGTCGTAGTGGCTCTTGGCATGGTGGTCCGGATTCATGGCCACAAAGCCGGAGTGCTGCAGGAACCCGGGGTACACCCGCCGCCCCGCGCCAGGGAAATTGGACGGCACGCGGAAGATGACGTTGTGCTCAAACCAGCTGTGGCTTTTGTTGGTGGCCAGGTTGTTCACGGCCGTGGGTGACTTGCGGGCATCAATGGGGCCGCCCATCATGGTCATGGACAGCGGTGTGGTTTCGCCCCGGCTGGCCATCAGGGATACGGCTGCCAGCACTGGTACGGTGGGCTGACAGACGCTCATGACGTGGCAGTTGCCGTATTTGCCTTGCAGGTGGCGAATGAACTCCTGCACGTAGTTGATGTAGTCGTCCAGGTGGAATTCCCCTTCCGACAGGGGGACCAGGCGGGCGTTCTTCCAGTCCGTGATGTAGACCTTGTGGTCCTTGAGCATGGTTTTCACCGTGTCGCGCAAGAGCGTGGCGTAGTGTCCCGACAGCGGAGCAACAATCAGCACGGCGGGC
Organism: Rhodoferax sp.; assembly: GCA_049301075.1. Lineage (GTDB taxonomy): Bacteria > Pseudomonadota > Gammaproteobacteria > Burkholderiales > Burkholderiaceae_C > Allorhodoferax. The sequence goes on along the minus strand of JBAQKO010000079.1, from coordinate 12,339 downwards.
TGGTTCTTGATCTTCTCCAGCGTGGCCGTGTCATCGGTGAAGCGCTTGAAGCGACGCAATTCGCAGAAGGGCTTCTTGAGTTCCACCCGTTCGTGGATGGCCACGTCCACACCGTCCACATCGATGGTGCGCAGGCCGAATTCCGGTTTTTCGTAATCCTTGCCCAAGCGGTGCATCAGGTCGTAGCCCGCCGAGATGCGCTGGGCAAATGGATTCTGGCCGACGATCGACAGGGGGTTGCCATAGAGCTTGGCCGCCGTCAGCGCCAGATCGGAAAACGGCTCCATCAGGGACCGCTGGGTTTCGTAGAACTGGTACAGCATGAAAACTCGCTTTGTGAGAAATGTTGCAGTGCAATATACCAGTTCTGCGTTTTTTATGGGTTGGTGTTTGCCCTCAGGATGCCGCGCACCGCGTTGCGGCTGTGTGCACCAAAGTGGTCCATCAGGGTGGTGATGGCGCTTTCCAGCCGGTTGCGGTCTTTGGGGTCGCGCTTGGCCAGTTCCTCCGTCAGGTTGATGTCCGGTTCGTGCACGCCGAAGTCAAAGAGGGGATCGGAGACATAGCCAGCCGGCAGGGTGGCCAGCAGGGTTTGCACCAGCTGGGGGGCGTAGGCTGCAGACTGGGCCGACACCACGTCGTGCAGGTAGCTTCCGCTCCACTCCGGGTAAGTCGCGTCGCTGCTGGTGTTGTGCAGGGCTTTCTGGACGGGTGTTTCCGGCCCGTTGCGCGGAGCATTCTGCAGCAGTTCGGTCTGGTATTTTTCCAGTGCCAAATGGCGGTTGGAGAGCAGGACCACCATGTTGTTCTTCATGCCGGGCATACCCGCCATGGCCAGAACATTGACGCCCAGAAGTTTGGCCGTAGATTCGCCCGGCGCCAGGCTGGCGTGGTAGGGCTGGGTCAGATCCTGCAGGTAATGCAGGGACAGGCCCGTGAAGCGCCACCCCCAGTAAGGGTGTCCGGTCCGGAAAGCCAGGGCTGCCAGCGAAGAGAACTGGTAGGCGCGCAGCCGCGGGAAGGTTCTCTTGATGAAGGGCGCTGCCAGGTAGAGCACGCGGTCTTCATGAAAAAACCCCATGTGAAAGGGGGCCTGGGTGGCATAACTCAGCGCCGGGTTGCCAAACGGCAGCGGGCCAAAACCGTACAGCTTGCCCCATTCGGACGGGCTGTCGTCCCATAGATTGATGTCCAGGCCATAGTCGGGCTCATCCGATGCGGATGCCAGCACCGCCAGGGGGGCTACCGGTTCGCCGGGTTTGAGCGCGACAAAGGTGTAGCCCGAATGCGCCGGTTCCGGCAGGGTGTTGACCGCGGCATACGGCAGCCGGGTGCCGGCCACGGGCGCCGCTTGCAGGTCGGGCTGGATGTACAGCGCCCATTTGCTGTTGGGTGCGACCCTCAGCGCCATCAGGAAAGCCTGTCGACGGGCTTCGTCCGAACGGTTGGGGGTGGCGGCAAAGGCCAGACTTTCGGGGCGTACCGGATAGTTTTCCAGGTGGACCAGTGCCCAGGCTTCCTGGCTGGCCAGCAACGCCTCAATGGTTTTTTCCTCGGCTTTAAGGAAAGCCTCCAGCGGTTCCGCGGTGACGGGCGCTGCATGGGCAACTTCCGGCATGCGCTCAAATGCCCGGTAGCTTGCCAGGCTGTGGTTGCCCCAGGCGAACGCCCGGGGTGCCACCAAAGCCAGTAGCAGGGTCAGAGTGAGAGCCGGGTATTTCATGCGGGAGACTCCTATGCCCGGTGCGACATCCGCTGCGGGCCGGCCGCTATTGTGCGCCCAAGCTCACATGACTTTGGCGATCGAGGCGCAAACGTAGTCGATGTTCTTGCTATTGAGCGCCGCCACGCACATGCGGCCGGTGTCGGTGCCGTAGACGCCAAATTCGTTGCGCAGGCGCACCATCTGGTCCTTGGTCAGGCCGGAGTAGCTGAACATGCCGATCTGGGTGGTGATGAAGGACATATCCTGCTTTACGCCGGCGGCCTTCAGGCCGTCGACCAGCTTCTGGCGCATGGCCTTGATGCGCAGGCGCATTTCGCCCAGTTCCTTTTCCCACAGGGTGCGCAGCTCGGGGTTGTTCAGCACGGCCGCGACCACGGCACCGCCGTGGGTGGGCGGGTTGGAGTAGTTGGTGCGGATCACGATTTTGAGCTGGCTGAGCACGCGGTCGGCTTCTTCCTTGCTTTCGCACAGCACGGAGAGGGCGCCGACGCGCTCACCGTAGAGGCTGAAGCTCTTGGAAAACGAGGTGGACACGAAAAAGGTCAGGCCGGCAGCCACAAACTTGCCGATGACGGCGCCGTCTTCGGCAATGCCGTAGCCAAAGCCCTGGTAGGCCATGTCCAGGAAAGGGGTGAGGTTCTTCGCCTTGCAGGCAGCAATGACCTGGTCCCATTGCGCGGGGGTGATGTCGTAGCCGGTCGGGTTGTGGCAGCAGGCGTGCAACACCACAATGGTGCCTGCGGCGGCCGCGTTCAGGCAGGCCAGCATGGCGTCAAAGTTGACGCCGCGCTTGGCCGCGTCGTAGTAGGGGTAGGTTTCCACGGTGAAACCGGCGTTGGCAAACAGGGCGCGGTGGTTTTCCCAGCTGGGATCGGAAATCAGTACTTTGGCCGAGGGGCTGAGCTTCTTCAGGAAGTCGGCGCCCACCTTGAGGCCCCCGGTACCGCCGATGGCCTGCACGGTGGCCACGCGGCCGCTCTTGACGGGCTCGCTCTCGGCGCCGAAAACCAGCGCCTTGACACCGGCGTCGTAGGCGGCAATGCCGTCGATGGGCAGGTAGCCGCGGGCGGTGGGCTTGTCCATCATGGCCTTTTCGGCGGCTTGCACGCAGGCCAACAGGGGCAGCTTTCCGTTGTCGTCGTAGTACACGCCCACGCCCAGGTTCACCTTGGCGGGGTTGGTGTCGGCATTGAATTGTTCGTTCAAGCCCAGAATGGGGTCGCGGGGGGCCATTTCGACGGCAGAAAACATGGACATGGAGAATCCTCTGGAGTGGTCAAAAAACAATCAGGAACGGGGCAAAAGACGGTTGATTCAGGCCAGCACTCCGCAAAGTGCCGCAATGCCGTATTCTTTCAGGTTGCCCGTGATTTTACCGGGCCAGAATCGAGTACCCATGCAAACCGCTCTTGACGCCGTTCCTGATCCCTCTGCCGCCGCTGACGCCGGGGTTTTTGTGCGTTTTCCGGACTCGCCGTTCGAGTTGTACCAACCGTACCCGCCTGCGGGCGACCAGCCCGAAGCCATTGCGCAGCTGGTGGAAGGTGTCAACGACGGGGAAGTGTTTCAGACCCTGCTGGGCGTGACCGGCTCGGGCAAGACCTTCACCATGGCCAATGTGATCGCCCGGCTGGGCCGCCCGGCTATCGTGTTTGCGCCCAACAAGACGCTGGCGGCGCAGCACTACAGCGAGTTCCGCGAGTATTTCCCCAAGAACGCGGTGGAGTATTTCGACAGTTACTACGACTACGACCAGCCCGAAGCCTATGTGCCCCAGCGCGATCTGTTCATTGAGAAAGATTCGGCCATCAATGAGCACATCGAGCAGATGCGCCTGTCGTGTACCAAGAGCATCCTGGAGCGGCGCGATGTGGTGATCGTGGCCACGGTGTCGGCCATCTACGGTATTGGCCAGCCCGAGGCGTACCACAAGATGATCATGACCCTGCGTACCGGTGACAAGCCGGGTCAGCGCGACCTGATCGCCCAGTTGGTGCGCATGCAGTACCAGCGCAACGACATGGACTTTTCCCGCGGCACCTTTCGGGTTCGCGGTGACACCATCGACATCTTCCCGGCCGAGCACAGCGAAATGGCGATTCGTATCGAGTTGTTTGACGACGAGATCGAATCCCTGCAGCTCTTCGATCCGCTGACCGGGCGCATTCGCCAGAAGATTCCGCGCTTCACCGTGTACCCCAGTAGCCACTATGTGACGCCGCGCGAGCAGGTGCTGGCTGCCGTGGAGACGATCAAGGCCGAGCTGGCCGATCGGCTCAAGGAGTTCGTCAGCCAGGGCAAGCTGGTGGAAGCCCAGCGCCTGGAGCAGCGCACCCGGTTTGATCTGGAAATGCTCAGCGAAGTGGGGCATTGCAAGGGCATTGAAAACTACTCGCGCCATCTCAGCGGTGCCGCGCCGGGCGAACCCCCAGCCACGCTGACCGACTACCTGCCCAAGGATTCGCTGATGTTCCTGGACGAGTCGCACGTGCTGATCGGCCAGTTTGGTGGCATGTACAACGGCGACCGCTCGCGCAAAACCACGCTGGTGGAGTACGGCTTTCGCCTGCCCAGCGCGCTGGACAACCGCCCGCTTAAGTTTGAAGAGTTCGAGACCAAGATGCGCCAGGTCATTTTCGTATCGGCGACCCCGGCCCAGTGGGAACAGGAGCACGCCGGCCGTGTGGTGGAGCAACTGGTACGCCCCACCGGCCTGGTGGACCCCGAGGTGGAGGTGCGCCCCGCCACCAGCCAGGTCGATGACGTGCTGCAGGAAATCCGCATTCGCGTTGAGCGGAACGAGCGGGTGCTGATCACCACCTTGACCAAGCGCATGGCTGAGCAGTTGACCGATTACCTGACCGACAACGGCGTCAAGGTGCGCTACCTGCACAGCGACGTGGACACGGTGGAGCGGGTCGAGATATTGCGCGACCTGCGTCTGGGGGCTTTCGACGTGCTGGTGGGTATCAATCTGTTGCGTGAAGGCATTGACATCCCCGAGGTGTCGTTGGTGGCCATCCTGGACGCCGACAAGGAGGGCTTCCTGCGTTCCGAGCGGTCACTGATCCAGACCATCGGCCGGGCAGCACGCAACCTCCACGGCCGGGCCATTTTGTACGCCGACAAGGTGACCGACTCCATGGCGCGAGCCCTGGGCGAGACCGAGCGGCGCCGCAAGAAGCAGATCGCCCACAACCTGGAGCGCGGCATCACCCCGCGCGCCATTGTCAAGAAGGTGCGCGACCTGATCGACGGTGTTTACAGCGAAAAGGCGGGGAAGGAAGCCGAGCGCCTGGAGCGCGATGCCCTGCAGCGCGCCCAGGTGGAGGACATGAGCGAGAAAGACATTTCCCGCGAAATCAAGCGCCTGGAAAAGCTGATGATGGAGCATGCCCGCAATCTCGAGTTCGAAAAAGCGGCGCGCATACGGGACCAACTGGGCATTTTGAAAGAACAGGCTTTTGGCGCTGCCGGGCACGATAACGTGGTCGCAATTGCATCTGGCGGGAAGCCGGGTTGAGGCGACCGGCCGGACCGGGTACCCGAGCAAAATAGTTGGGTTATTGGTATACTTGAGCCCGATAGTCAACCAAATACGACTGAAGGAGCATGCTATGCGTCTCACCACCAAAGGCCGCTTTGCGGTCACAGCGATGATTGATCTGGGTTTGCGCCAAAGTGGCGGACCGGTGACCCTGGCTGCCATCAGCCAGCGACAGCAAATTTCGCTTTCGTATCTGGAGCAGCTGTTTGGGAAACTGCGCCGCCATGAGCTGGTGGAATCGACCCGCGGCCCCGGTGGCGGCTATACCCTGGCGCGCAAGGCCTCCGACATCACGGTAGCGGACATCATTGTCTCGGTGGACGAGCCGATTGATGCGACCCATTGCGGTGGCAAGGAAAATTGCCTGGGCGAAGGCGCCCGTTGCATGACCCACGATTTGTGGACTTCGCTCAATGTACGCATGGTAGAGTTTCTGGACTCGGTGTCTCTGCAGAAACTCGTGGATGACCAGTTGGCCAAGGGCATGCAGGTCGAGGACAAGCCCAGCGTCAAACGCGCTATTTCGGCTTTGCCACAAACCAAACCCATTCGTATCAACGCACCCAACTCGGTGTTTGCCTTGGGTAATGCATTTTCCAAGCCGTAATCGCACACGATACCGTTTTATTTTTGATTAGCCAGCAGCAAACCCCCATGGAAACCACCCCCCATTTCCCCATTTACATGGACTACAGCGCCACCAACCCTTGCGACGAACGGGTGGTGGACGCCCTGGTGCCGTGGTTGCGTGCCCATTTTGGCAACCCCGCCTCGCGCAGCCACGCCTGGGGTTGGGAAGCCGAGGCCGCCGTGGAGAAAGCGCGTGGCCAGGTGGCCGACCTGATTGGTGCGGACCCCCGGGAAATCGTCTGGACATCCGGCGCGACCGAGTCCAACAACCTGGCGCTCAAGGGCGCCGCGCATTTCTATCAATCCAAGGGCAAGCACATCATCACGGTGAAAACCGAGCACAAGGCGGTGCTGGATACCTGCCGTGAATTGGAGCGCCAGGGGTTTGAGGTGACCTATCTGGATGTGCAGCCCGATGGGCTGCTCAACCTGGACGCTTTCAAGGCCGCCGTCCGTGCCGACACCATTCTGGCCAGCGTCATGTTCGTTAACAACGAAATCGGCGTGGTCCAGGACATTGCCGCCATTGGTGCCGTGTGCCGCGAGAAGGGCATTATTTTCCACGTGGACGCGGCACAGGCCACCGGCCGTGTGGCATTCGATTTGAGCCAGTTGCCGGTTGACTTGATGAGCCTGACCGCCCACAAGACCTATGGGCCCAAAGGCATTGGCGCATTGTTTGTGCGCCGCAAGCCGCGTGTGCGGCTGGAAGCGCAGATGCACGGCGGCGGCCATGAGCGTGGCATGCGCAGCGGCACGCTGCCGACGCACCAGATTGTGGGCATGGGCGAGGCCTACCGCATTGCCAAGGAAGAAATGGCAGCTGAAAACGTGCGCATCCAGGCCCTGCATGACCGCCTGCTGGCAGGCCTCAAGGACATTGAGCAGGTGTTCATCAATGGCCACGAAACACAGCGCGTGCCGCACAACCTCAACATCAGCTTCAACTACGTGGAGGGCGAATCGCTCATCATGGGTATCAAGGGGCTGGCGGTGAGCAGTGGCTCGGCTTGCACTTCGGCGTCCCTGGAGCCCAGCTATGTGCTGCGCGCGCTGGGTCGCAGCGACGAGCTGGCCCACAGCAGCCTGCGCATGACCATTGGTCGCTGGACGACCGAAGCCGAAATTGACTACGCCGTCGACACCATCAAGCAGAACGTGGCCCGGCTGCGTGAACTCAGTCCCCTGTGGGAGATGTACCAGGATGGCATCGACATCAGCACGATCCAGTGGGCAGCCCACTAAACCCCAATTGAACAGGTAGCACCATGGCATATTCAGAAAAAGTCGTTGACCATTACGAACATCCCCGCAACGTCGGCAGCTTTGAAAAGGGCGATGACACCGTCGGAACCGGCATGGTGGGCGCGCCCGCGTGCGGCGACGTGATGAAGTTGCAGATCAAGGTCAACCCGCAAACCGGCGTGATTGAAGACGCGCGTTTCAAGACCTATGGCTGCGGTTCCGCTATTGCCTCCAGCTCGCTGGTGACCGAGTGGGTCAAGGGCAAGACGCTGGACGAGGCAGCAGCCCTGAAAAACAGCCAGATCGCCGAAGAACTGGCCCTGCCTCCGGTCAAGATCCATTGCTCGATCCTGGCGGAAGACGCCATCAAGGCGGCGGTTGACGACTACAAGAAAAAGCACCTGAGCTGATCACCCATGGCAGTTACTCTGACGGAAGCCGCTGCACGGCATGTGAGCCGTTACCTGGCGCGACGCGGCAAAGGCGTGGGCGTGCGGCTGGGGGTCAAGACTACGGGCTGCTCCGGGTTGGCCTACCAGCTGGAATACGTGGACGAACTCGCGCCGGAAGACCTGGTGTTCGAGGGCCACGGCGTCAAGGTGCTGGTGGACCCGAAAAGCCTGGCCTACCTGGATGGTACGGAGCTCGATTTTGTGCGTGAAGGGCTGAACGAGGGTTTCCGTTTCAACAACCCCCGGGAGCGCGACAAGTGCGGCTGCGGTGAGTCGTTCCGGGTGTGAATCTCCAGTCCAACGATTTTGAGCTGTTCGGGCTCGCGCAGCAGTTTGCCCAGGACCGCGGTGCCATTGATGCCCGCTGGAAGGCCTTGCAGCGGGAGGCCCATCCGGACAAGTTCGCGGCGCAAGGCCCGGCAGCCCAGCGGGTTGCCATGCAGTGGTCTGTGCGGATCAACGAAGCCTACCAGCGCCTGAAAGACCCCCTCAAGCGCGCCGCGTATCTGTGCGAATTGGGTGGCGCGCCTGTCAATGCCCACAGCAATACCGCCATGCCGGCTGCGTTTTTGATGCAGCAAATGGAGTGGCGTGAGGCGCTGGAAGAGGCCCCAAGCGTTCAGGCACTGGAAGCCTTGCGCGACAATATGGATGCCTCCCAGCGTGATTTGCTGAAGCAATGCGCCCAGTTGCTCGACGTGCAGCACGATTACAGCGCCGCCGTGCTACCGGTGCGCGCGCTCATGTTCATCGAGAAATTTGCGCATGATCTGGATCGCAGCTTGGAAAAACTTGAATCCTGAAACCTGACACGACAGACGGCCGCAAGCGTAGTTGCCCGGTCCGGTCATTCAACGAATAAAAATGGCGCTCCTACAAATTTCCGAACCGGGCCAGACGCCCAAGCCCCATGAGCGGCGTATTGCGGTGGGTATTGACCTGGGAACGACCCATTCACTGGTGGCATCCGTGCGCAATGGCGTGGCCGAATGCCTGCCTGATGAAACTGGCCAGGTCATCCTGCCATCGGTTGTGCGTTACCTGGCCGACGGGGGGCGCCAGATTGGTGTCCAGGCCCAGGCGGCACTGGCCGCTGACCCGGAAAACACGGTGGCCTCCGTCAAGCGTTTCATGGGGCGCAGCCTGGCGGATCTGGTCGGAGCGGAAAAACTGCCTTACCGCTTTGTGGACCATGCGGGCATGCTGGGCATCCAGACGGTGGCGGGAGAAAAATCACCCGTGGAAGTCAGCGCCGATATTCTGGCCACCCTGCGTTATCGTGCGGAAGACACCTTCAACGCCGACCTGTATGGCGCCGTCATTACGGTGCCCGCCTATTTTGATGACGCACAGCGCCAAGCCACCAAGGATGCGGCGCAGCTGGCAGGCCTGAATGTGCTGCGCCTGATCAACGAACCCACCGCGGCGGCCATTGCTTACGGCCTGGACAACGCCAGCGAGGGGCTGTATGCCATCTACGATCTGGGTGGCGGTACCTTCGATATTTCTATTTTGCGGCTGACCCAGGGGGTGTTTGAAGTCGTGGCCACGGGAGGCGATTCGGCCCTGGGCGGTGACGATTACGACCATGCCCTGGCCGACTGGGTGCTGGTACAGTCCGGCGCGCAGGCGGTTACGGCGGCCGACAAGGCAGCCCTGAAAGTGGCCGCCCGGGCATGCAAGGAAGCGTTATCTGCTACAGAAAAAGTAGCATTCCACGCAGATTTGACGGGCTCAACCCTTCATTTGGACGTGAATTCTGCGCAGCTGCATGCGGCCACGTCCCACCTGACCGACCGAACCCTTGTCGCTGCGCGCAAAGTCCTGCGGGATGCCCGCTTGCGGGTGGAGGACGTGCAGGGCGTGGTGATGGTGGGCGGCTCCACCCGCATGCCGCAGGTGCAAGCTGCGGTGGCCGCCTATTTTGGACGGGCGCCCCTCAACAACCTCAACCCCGACGAAGTGGTGGCCCTGGGCGCGGCCATTCAGGCGAACCAGCTGGCGGGCAACAATGCAACGGGCGATTTGCTGCTGCTCGACGTCATTCCCCTGTCGCTGGGGGTGGAGACCATGGGCGGGCTGGTGGAGCGCATTGTTCCGCGCAACCAGACCATTCCCACGGCCATGGCACAGGATTTCACCACGTACAAGGATGGCCAGACCGCCCTGGCACTGCACGTGGTGCAGGGCGAGCGGGATCTGGTGGCGGATTGCCGCAGTCTGGCCCGCTTTGAATTGCGCGGCATTCCGCCCATGGCCGCCGGGGCCGCCCGCATTCGCGTGACGTTCACGGTGGATGCTGACGGCTTGCTCCATGTAGCCGCCCATGAGCAGCTCAGTGGGGTGCAGGCCCAGATCGATGTCAAACCTTCTTACGGTTTGAGCGATGCCCAGATTGCGCAAATGCTGCAGGAGAGCTTCTCCACGGCCGAGCAGGACATACAGACCCGTGCCATTGTGGAAGCGCAGGTGGACGCCGACCGTCTGCTGCTGGCCACGCAGAGCGCGCTGGATGCCGATGGCGATTTGCTGGAGGCACAGGAGCGCGCGGACATCGACGCGGCCATGCAGGCGCTGGCACGCGCCCGCAGCAGCAGCGATGCGGCACTGATTGAATCCGTGGGAAAAACTCTGGCGCAGGCCACCGAGGCCTTTGCCGCCCAGCGCATGAACCGCGGCATCACGCATGCCCTGGCCGGCAAGAACATTGAATCCATCTAGGAACCGACATGCCCACCATCAAAATTCTGCCGCACCCGGAATACTGCCCGCAAGGCGCGGAGATTTCGGCCCCTGCGGGTACGTCCATTTGCGAAGCCTTGCTGGAAAACCATATTCCCATCGAGCACGCCTGTGATATGAGCTGCGCCTGTACCACCTGCCATGTCATCGTGCGCGAAGGGTTTGCGTCACTCAACGCATTGGATGAAAACGAAGAGGACTTGCTGGACCGCGCCTGGGGCCTGGCGCCCAATTCCCGCTTGAGTTGCCAGGCGTTTTTGGCGCAAAAAGACCTGGTGGTGGAGATACCCAAGTACTCCATCAACCATGCGAAGGAAAACCACTGACCATGCGCCAGATCATCTTGGACACGGAAACCACCGGTTTCTACTTTGACAGGGACGACCGGTTGGTGGAGATCGGTTGCGTGGAGCTGGTCAACCGCAAACTGACGGGCAACAACTTCCATGTGTATCTGAATCCGGGGCGCGACAGCGACGAGGGCGCCTTGCGGGTTCACGGCCTGACCACGGAGTTCCTGCGCGACAAACCCGTATTTTCCGCGGTGGTGGATGATCTGTTGTCCTATGTGCAGGACGCCGAAATCATCATCCACAACGCGCCGTTTGACCTGGGATTTCTGGATAAGGAGCTGTCTTTGCTGGGGCGCCCGCGGTTCAGGGAGCACGTATCCGGCATTATTGACACGCTCGTCATGGCCAAGGAGATGTTTCCCGGCAAGCGAAACAGCCTGGATGCCTTGTGCGACCGGCTGGAGGTCGATAACTCGGGCCGTACCCTGCACGGTGCCTTGCTGGACGCGGAGTTGCTGGCCGACGTCTACATCAACCTCACGCGGGGGCAGGATGCGCTTCTGATGGACGTGGCTTCCTCCGACGACGCCGGGGTGGTGGCCGTTGAGGTTGATCTGAGTGGATTTGTGCTGCCGGTGCTGGAGGCCACTGTACAAGAACTGGCCGCGCATGAGGACGTGATGGTGCAACTGGACAAATCCAGCGGCGGAAAAACGCTGTGGCGTAAAACGGCCTGAAACTTCTTGTATAATTCGAGGCTATTCTGAATACACATTCAGGGCGGTTAGCTCAGGGGTAGAGCACTGCATTCACACTGCAGGGGTCACAAGTTCGAAACTTGTACTGCCCACCAATTTATTGGTATGAAAAAGGACTTGCGAAACTCGCAGGTCCTTTTTTTTGTCCTGTTCGTGCCAGATCCCGCGGTGTGAAACGCGATAAGCTTCCACCCCATGCCGCCTGCCGTTTCTCCCACCATCCGTTCGCTTCTCCCCCGGCTGTCCATTCGCACGTGGTTGCTGCTGCTGGCGCTGTCGTTCGTGTTGCCGATGGGGGCCATACTGTTTCGGTATCTGGTGATTTGGGAAGAGCAAGATTCGCGCGCCGTTGCCTATGCCAGGATCAAAACGCTGGCGGACGCCACCGCAGGCCAGATTGAGCTGCTGTTGCGCGATCAGGAAGCGGCGCTGGCCGTGGTAGCCACAGAATTTCGCGGCAAGCCGCCGATCCGTTCCCGCTACTTCCGTCCCCAGCAGTTCATGGACCTGCATCCGCAGTTCACCAATCTCACGGTGCACGATGCGCACGCCAACACGATCTACTCGTATCTGCCCTATCCCTCGGCGGCCGAAGCGCAGCGCTTGTTTCCCTGGCAAGCGCAAGCGTCGCGCCGGGAGGTCTTTGCCGTTGGGGATGCGATTTTTGGGCCATTGAGCGGTAAATGGATTGCCGTACTGACCCACCCGGTCTGGAGTGAAAAGGGGGAGCGATCCGGGTTTGTCAGCGCTTCCATCGATTTGCTGTGGCTGAATGAACGGCTGCTGGGCACGGTTCCCAAGAACACCGTGCTGGCGGTTGCGGACCGGCAAGGAAAATTCATGCTGCGCTCGACCGATCCCGGAACCTGGATTGGCAAGGAGGGACCGGTTGCACTCAGGGGGGTGCCTGAAGAACAGCGTGAAGGTTTCACCACCTTGGTTGGCC
>JBAQKO010000078.1:0-2584 GCA_049301075.1 Rhodoferax sp. | reverse complement strand
GTCGCGCAACTGGTCGGGGCACTGAGCGCCAAAGCGCACGCGGGCGCGCACCGTCTGCAGCCAGCCGTCGACGCGAGTCTCCAGTGCCTGGTGGATGGCGAAGGGGTACCACACCGCATCGCGGTTTTCCAGCATTTTGGGCAGGTGGCTGTCGAGTTCGCTGACCGCATGGGCGGCGTCCACGCCCAGCGCGGCGGGCGCGGCATCGGGCCCCAGGCGAAAGCCGTCCCATATTTCACGCTCCAGGTCCTTGGGCTGGCAAAACAGGGTGGAGCGGCCATCGCCCGTGATGACCAGCCAGGCGTGGGGCTCGGTGAACCCGCTCAGGTAATAAAAGTAGCTGTCGGCGCGAAACAGGAAGTCGTTGTCGCGGTTGCGTTGCCGCTCGGGCGCCGTGGGAATGATGGCGATGCCGTCTTTGCCCAATCGGGCGGCCAGTGCGGCGCGGCGCTGCGCGTGGAGGGTGGTGTTCATAACGGGAGGGTCGTCAGGCGTTGAGCTGTTCCAGCCTTTGCGGAGTGCCCACATCGGTCCAGCGGCCAGTGTAAATCTCGGCGCTGATTTGCGCTTGCGCCATGGCCGCGCGCAGCAGCGGCGCCAGCGCGGCCCGGGTGCCCTGCGGGTTGCCGGGCGGGATGTCGCACCAGGGCGGCGCAAACAGCGCCTTGCGGTACAGGCCGATGGTGCTGTAGGTGTAGCGCGGGCGCGGGTCGTCGGCTGGCAGGCTCAGGGCCAGGCTGGTGCCGTCGGTGTTCAGGGGCCCCAGGCCGAAGTCGCCCCGTGGGTTGTGTTCGGGGTTGGGTACCAGCCACAGGTGGGCCAGTTTGCCGCTGGCCACAAAGCGCGCCACGGCCTCTGGGCGGAAGGTGAAATCGGGGGCGAAGACGTCACCGGCCAGCACCCAGAACACCTCCGCCGCCGCGCCCGTGGCGTGGGGTGGACACAACAGAGGCAGGGCCCGCGCAATGCCGCCGGCCGTTTCCAGCGCCTGGCCAAAATCACGCCCTTCGTGCGAGTAGTGCAACTGCAGGGAGTGCGTGTTTTGCTCCTGATTTGATAGCTGTCTACGCAGATTCAAAGGGGGCTCTGGCGTAAAAACGGGCCCAAATGTGTCTTCAATCTGCGCCCCCAGCCACGCCGTGTTCACCACCACGTCCTGAAAGCCGCCCTGCGCCAGGGCCTCCAGGGGCCACTGCATCAGCGGCTTGCCCTGCACGGTGAGCAGGGGCTTGGGCGTGGTGTCGGTCAGCGGGCGCATGCGCTCGCCGCGTCCGGCGGCCAGCAGCATGGCGGCAATGGAGGAGGGGTTCATGGACATGAAGGGTGTGGTGTGTGAGCGCCTACGCTAGGTCGCACCGGTACAGGGCCTGGCACAAGGCCAGCGCCCGCGGGGATCGGATGCGCCAGTCGCAGCGGTTCAGGGTATAGGCAAAGGCCAGCTGCGCGGTGGGGTCGCACCAGCCCAGCGCGCCGCCCATGCCGGGGTGGCCAAAGGAGGCGCGGTTGGGGGAAAACACGCCATCGTCTTCTTTCAGGAAGCCCTGCGCCCAGCCCAGGGGCTTGCCCAGCACCAGATCCCGCTCGCTCCAGCCCTGGCGCTGCAGGAGGGGTTCAATGGTCTGCTCGGCCACGTAGCGTCGCCCCTGCCACGCGCCGCCCAGCGACCAGGGGACATAGGCGCGGGCCAGGCCGCGCGCCGTGGCGGTGGCCGAAGCCCAGGCCAGGTTGTGGCGGCGCACCGGCGGCTGGTTGTAGATGCCAATGCCGCCGGGCGTGGGTGGGTTCATGAACGCCTGCTTGGCGTGGCCGCCGCGCAGGAAGGAGCGGGCCACGTGGGCCTCGGTGCTGCCCCCGCGCAGGGCGGACCACAGCATCCGGCCCACGCGGCCGGCGGTGGAGCCGGGGTACAGCGTGGCTACCCGGTGATCGTGTTCGGGCGGCGTGCCCAGAAACACATCCGCCCCCAGCGGGTCCAGGTATTCGCGGTGCAGGAAGGTGTGCAGGGGCTCGCCGCACACCTGCGCAAAGAAGGCACTGGCATACATGCCGTAGCTCAGCCCGTGGTAGCCCTGCTGCGCGTCGGCGTCCCAGGCCGGGGGCTGGGTTTCCAGCGCCGCGCGTACCGCTGCCGCGTGGGCGGGATCGCACAATTGCGCCAGCGTCAGCGGCGTGCCGATGGCCGCCAGGCCGGCACGGTGGTTGAACAGCTGGCGCACCGTGATGCGCTCCTTGCCGGCCTGGCCAAACGCGGGCCAGTAGCGCACGACCGGGGCATCCCATGCAAAGGCGCCACGCTCGGCGGCCAGGTTCAGCGCCATGGCCGCCAGGCCCTTGGTGGCCGAGAACACCACTACCAGGCTGTCGGCCGTCCAGGGCGCGCGCGTGGCCGTGTCGGCCAGACCGCCCCACAGGTCCACCACCTGCTCGCCGCGGTGGTACACGCACAGGCTGGCGCCAATTTCCTCGCCGCGGGCAAACGACTGGGCGAACTGGCGCGCCAGTGGCTCAAAGCCCGGGGCCACCAGGCCTTGCACGGTGGCATTCATCGCACGCCGACGGAAACGGGGCCAAAAACGGCCTGGGC
>JBAQKO010000077.1:0-2952 GCA_049301075.1 Rhodoferax sp. | reverse complement strand
CAACTGGCCTATGCCTCCAAAAAACCCGGCCGCACCCAACACATCAACCTGTTCAGTCTGGGCAAGCAGGGCATCACCGATGCGATTCTGACCGACCTGCCCGGCTACGGTTACGCGGCCGTGCCCAAGCATGACAAGATCCGCTGGCAGCAGGTCATGGCCAATTACCTGGTCACCCGCAAGAACCTGACGGGTATCGTGCTCCTGTGTGACCCCCGCCATGGACTGACCGAGCTGGACGAAATCCTGCTGGACGTCATCCGTCCGCGGGTTCAGGAAGGCCTGAAATTCCTGATCGTGTTGACCAAGGCCGACAAACTGACCCGCAGCGAAGCCGCCAAAGTGCTGTCGATCACCAAGCTGCAGGCCGGTGGTGGCGAAGTCATGCTGTTTTCCGCTACCAAACGCAAAGGGGTGGATGACGTCGCCAAGCTGCTGTGGAAATGGGCACACCCCCAGACCATCTCGCCCGCACCGGCACCCACGCCGGACCCCGCATGATTGAAACCTACCTGCAACCGCTGCCGCATGGCATCACGCTGAGTTGCCGCGCCGCCGGTGAGCCCGGACGCCCGGTGCTGCTGTTTTTGCACGGTTTTCCGGAAGGCGCCTTTGTCTGGGACCCCCTGCTGGAGTATTTCGCCCAGGAGGCCAACGGAGGCTACCGCTGCGTGGCGCCCAACTTGCGGGGGTTTGAGAAATCCAGCGCTCCACAAGAGGTGGCGGCCTACCGCCCCAAGCACCTGGTGCAGGATATTGCCGCGCTGGTAGCCCTTGAAACCCGGGACAGCGCCCCCCTGGCCTGTCTGGTGGCCCACGACTGGGGCGGTGCCGTGGCCTGGAATTTCGCCAACCAGCACCCCCAACTCGCGCGCAAGCTGGCCATCATCAACTCCCCCCACCCCGGGACCTTCCTGCGGGAACTCAAGAGCAACCCGGCGCAGCAGCAAGCCAGCGCTTACATGAACTTTCTGATCCGCGACGACGCAGAAGCCCTGCTGGCCGCAAACGACTACGAACGGCTGTGGACCTTTCTGACCAATATGACAGCCGGCGGTCAGCCCACACCGTGGCTGACGGATGCCGTCAAGGCGCAGTACCGCGCCGTATGGGACCAGGGCCTGCGCGGCGGCTGCAACTACTACCGTTCATCACCGCTGCGCCCCCCCCGCCCCCAGGATCCGGCGGCCGCTGCCGTGGATTTACCCCACAGCATGTTGACGATCTCCCTGCCCACCCTGGTGGTGTGGGGACTCAATGACACGGCGCTGCCGCCCGAACTGATTCAGGGGCTGGACACTTTTGTTCCGGATCTGACACTGCACCGGGTTGCGGACGCCACCCACTGGATCATTCACGAACACCCCGCTCTGGTGATTCGCTACCTGCAGGAATTCCTGCAGGCTGGCCCGCGCTGAGCCCCCGCGTCCGCGTCCGCCCCCGCTCAATACGGGGGTGCCTCCCCATGGGGGCGGTCCTTGAACCGCTTGTGTACCCAGTAGTACTGCGCGGGCATGGCGTCGATATAGCTTTGGAGTTCCCGGTTCATGCGGGCCGTATCGGCCTCCACGTCCCCGGTGGGGTAGTCTCTCCAGGCGGGCAACACCTGCACGTCATACCCCTGGGGCGTGAGCCGGGTCACCACCGGCACGACTTTGGCGCGCCCCAGCTTGGCAAAGCGGGGCAAGGACGGAACCGTGCAGGCCGGCACGCCATAAAACGGCACAAATAACGACTCACCGGGGTCGAAGTTCATGTCCGGCAGCAGGTACAGCGGCTCGCCGTTGCGCACCGCCGCCACAATGGGCTTGACGCCCGCCAGCCGGGCCACCATTTCGGGTGTGCCAAAACGCTGGCGACCCGCAAAGATCCAGGCGTCCGAAACCGCATTGGCCTGGGCCGAATAGATGGTGGCAAAACGGCGCGGCACCTGTTGGGTCAGCGCCGTCCAGGCGGCGTCCAGTCCCACGAAATGCGGTGCGAACAGTACCGTCGGCGCATCGCCCTCCAGCTCCTGCACGGCCCCGCCCAAAGACAGGCGCGCCCGCACCACCTCGGGCGGGGCGTGCCACAACCAGCCGCGGTCCAGCCAGCTCTGTGCAAACAGTACAAACACCTGGCGCGCGCACGCACGCCGCTGCGCATCGGTCCACTGCGGGAAGCACAAACCCAGGTTGGTCCATACCACCCGGCGGCGCGAACCCAGCACCCCATAGAGCACGCCGCCGAGCACCCGGCCCAGCGCACGCACCCAGGCCAGCGGCAACCGTGCCACCCATTGCATCAACACCAGAACGATACGGGTCATGCCGCCCCTCTTTTTCTCATGCCCCATCGCGCGGCGTCTTGTAGCGGGCGTAGCCCCACAGATACTGGCCCGGCGATTGGCGTATCAAATGTTCCATGGCGCCATTAATCTGCCGTACGGCCACAGGCAGATCGGCCGACAACGGCTCCGCCAGAGGATGCACATGCACGACGTAGCCACGCCCCCACGGCAGACGCTCGCCCCACGCCAGCAGAACCGAGGCACCGGTCTGCGCCGCCAGCCGCACCGACAGGGTCATGGTGTACGCGTCCTTGCCAAAAAAGGGCGCCCACAGGCCCAACCCCTGGGGCGGAACCTGGTCGGGCAACAAGCCCACGCACTGGCCCTGCTTGAGCGCCTTGATCATTTGCTTGACGCCCACCAGCGTGGTCGGCGCAGCAAGCAAACCCGGGCGTGTACGCGACGAGGTGACCAGAGGCGCCAGCCACGACTGGCGCGGCGGACGAAACAGCACCGTCATGGGTCGCCCCTGCTGCCCGTAGCGGGCGGCATAGGCTTGCGCCGTCACCTCAAAGCACCCCATATGCGGCGTCAGGAAAACCACGCCTTTACCGCTGGCCAGCGCGGCCTCCACGTGCTGCGCGCCGTCCCAGAACACGGTGACCGGCTTGCCCATCCACAGC
>JBAQKO010000076.1:0-4704 GCA_049301075.1 Rhodoferax sp. | reverse complement strand
GCCCGACCCCGTGCTGCCGCCGCTGGGCGCGGCGGGCGCCTGGGGCATCGTGGTGGCGGGCGTGGGCGGTACCGGCGTCATCACCATCGGTCAGTTGCTGGGGGTGGCGGCGCACCTGGAAGGCAAGGGCATCGTCACGCAGGACGCGGGGGGGCTGGCGCAGAAAGGCGGCGCTACCTGGAGCCATGTGCTGATTGCCGCTACGCAGGATGACATCCGCACCACCCGCGTGGGCATGGCCTCGGCGGACCTGGTAATCGGATGCGATCCGGTGGTGGTGGCCGGCAAGGAAACCACGCTGCGTATGCGTGCCGGCCGCACCCATGTGGCACTCAATGCCCACAGCGCGCCCACGGCGGCGTTTGTCAAGAATGCCGACTGGGTCAATCCCGGTCCGTACTGTCTCGCCGACATTACCCGGGCGGTGGGCGAGGCGGGTGTGGGCACGCTGGACGCCGATGCCATTGCCACCCGGTTCATGGGCGACAGCATCTACACCAACCCGGTCATGTTGGGTTTTGCCTGGCAAAAAGGCTGGATTCCGCTGGCGCTGTCGTCCCTGCTGCGGGCCATTGAGCTCAATGCCGTGGCGGTGGAGGCCAACAAGACCGCCTTTGCCTGGGGCCGGCAGGCCGCGCACGACGGGGCCGCAGTGCACAAGTTGCTCAACCCGGGACAGGTGATTGCCTTTGCGCCGCGCACCACGCAGTCGCTGGACGCCATGGTGGCCACGCGGGTCGCATTCCTGACCGGTTACCAGAATGCGGCCTATGCCACGCGCTACGCCACGTTCGTGGACCAGGTGCGCCGTGTGGAAGAGGCGTTGCCGGCATCCGGGGCGGTTGCGTTGCCCCTGACGCAGGCGGTGGCCCGCTACCTGTTCAAGCTCATGGCCTACAAGGACGAGTACGAGGTGGCACGCCTGCACACCGATGCGGCCTTCCTGAACCAGGTGAACGCCCAGTTTGAAGGCGACTTCAAGCTGCATTACCACTTGGCGCCGCCGCTGCTGGCACCCCGCAACGCGGCGGGCGAGCTGCAAAAGCGCCCGTTCGGTCCCTGGATGCAGACGGTGTTCCGCGTGCTGGCGCCGCTCAAGGTTTTGCGGGGCACGGCGTTCGATGTGTTCGGCTATTCGGAAGAACGCCGCCAGGAGCGGGCACTGGTGGAGGAATACCTCCGCGCCGTGGAAGACATGCTGCCCCTGCTGAACCCGTCCAACCGCGATGCGGCGCTGGCGTTCGCCCGCGTGCCGGAGCAGATTCGCGGATTTGGTCACGTCAAGGCCCGGCATTTGCTGGCTGTCCGCCAGCAGTGGACGGTGTTGCTGGAGCGCTTCCACCAGCCGGTCGCCCGGGTCGCGTAGAGTCGGGGTAGCTGGCAGGGCGTTTACCGCCCTGCCGGCTTACAATCCCGGGTTGCCTGCCTGTATATGCCCGCCTGATGGGGCGTGCGGGTGGGAATGTTTCCTGTTGTCATCCCTTTTGTGGAGTTTTGCCGTGTTCATTTCTTCTGCCTTTGCCCAAACTGCTCCTGTTGCCGCTGCCGGAGGTGACATGCAGTCCTCCCTGATGAGCATGCTGCCGCTGGTTCTGATGTTTGTGGTGCTGTATTTCGTGATGATCCGCCCCCAGATGAAGAAGCAGAAGGAGCACAAGGCCATGATCGACGCCATCACCAAGGGTGACGAAGTCGTGACTTCGGGCGGCATGCTCGGCAAAGTCAGCAAGTTGGGCGAAGGCTACATCAGCCTGGAAGTGGCCAGCGGCGTTGAAGTGCAGGTCCAGCGCGCCGCCGTGGTGCAGGTGTTGCCCAAGGGCACCATCAAGTAATTCCGCATTTCGCAAGCTCTCCCAACTGTTCCAGGCGCGATCATGAACCGTTACCCGGTATGGAAATACGCGATCATCCTGATCGCGCTCGTGGTGGGGGGGCTGTACGCCCTGCCCAATTTCTTTGGTGAGGCGCCGGCCGTTCAGGTCTCGGTTGCCAAGGCGTCCATGAAGCTCGACGCGGCGACCCTTGCCCGGGTCGAGGACGTGCTCAAGACCGCCGGCATTGCCGCTGACGCGGTGTCCCTGGACAACAGCTCCATCAAGGCCCGCTTTGCCAGCACCGATGTGCAGCTGCAGGCCAAGGACGCTCTGCAGAAAGCGCTGAACCCGGATGCGGCCGAGCCCGCGTACGTGGTGGCGCTGAACCTGCTGTCGCGTTCCCCGGCCTGGCTGACGGCGCTGCATGCTTCGCCCATGTACCTGGGGCTGGACTTGCGCGGTGGCGTGCACTTCATGCTGCAGGTGGACATGCAGGCGGCACTGTCCAAGAAAGCCGAGTCGTTGGCGGGTGATATCCGCACCACTTTGCGCGAAAAGAATGTGCGCCACAGCGGCATCAACCGCAATGGGCAGACCATTGAAATCCGTTTCCGTGACAGCCAGACGCTGGAAGCCGCCCGGCGCGTCATCCAGGACCAGTTTACGGACCTGGTGACCACCGAGTCGCCCGAAGGTGCCGAGTTCAAGATGGTGGCCAGCATCAAGCCGGCCTCCGCCCGTGCGGTGCAGGACCAGGCGCTCAAGCAGAACATCACGACCCTGCACAACCGCATCAACGAGCTGGGCGTGGCCGAGCCGGTGATCCAGCAGCAGGGTCTGGACCGCATCGTGGTGCAGTTGCCGGGCGTGCAGGATACGGCCAAGGCCAAGGACATTCTGGGGCGCACGGCCACGCTGGAAATCCGCATGGCGGATGAGGGCGCCGAAGCGCGCGCCGCCGAGCAGGGATCGGGTCCGGTGCCGTTCGGCTCAGAACGCTATCTGGAACGCAATGGCCAGCCGGTGATCGTGAAAAAGCAGGTCATTCTGACCGGCGAGAACCTGACCGATGCGCAGCCCGGATTTGACAGCCAGACGCAGGAACCCACGGTCAATCTCACGCTGGATGCCAAGGGTGCTCGCATCTTCCGCGACGTGACCCGGGAGAACATCAACAAGCGCATGGCCATCATCCTGTTCGAAAAGGGCAAGGGTGAAGTGGTCACCGCACCGGTGATCCGCTCGGAGATTGGCGGCGGCCGGGTCCAGATTTCCGGACGCATGAGCACGGTGGAGGCCAACGACACGGCCTTGCTGTTGCGGGCCGGTTCGCTGGCGGCACCCATGGAAATCATTGAGGAGCGCACCATCGGCCCCAGCCTGGGCGCCGAGAACATTTCCAAGGGTTTCCACAGCGTGGCCTGGGGCTTCAGTGCCGTGGTTGTTTTCATGTGCGTGTACTACATGCTGTTTGGCGTGTTTTCCAGCGTGGCCCTGGCCTTCAATCTCTTGATGCTGGTGGCGGTGCTGTCCATGCTGCAGGCCACGCTCACCCTGCCGGGCATGGCCGCCATGGCCCTGGTGCTGGGCATGGCGATTGACTCCAACGTGCTGATCAACGAGCGGGTGCGGGAAGAGTTGCGCAACGGCGCCTCTGCCCAGGCGGCAATCCATGCCGGTTACGACCGTGCGTGGGCCACCATCATCGACTCCAATGTCACCACCCTGATCGCGGGCTTGGCCCTGCTGGCATTTGGCTCCGGTCCGGTACGTGGTTTTGCCGTTGTGCACTGCCTGGGCATTCTGACCAGCATGTTCTCGGGGGTGTTCTTCTCGCGGGGCCTGGTCAACCTGTGGTACGGCCGCCAGAAGAAACTCAAGACAGTGTCCATCGGGACGGTCTGGCGCCCGGACGGCGGCCGCCAGACCACGGCAGACTAAAGGGGAAACGGCATGGAATTTTTCAAGATCCACCGCGACATTCCGTTTATGCGGCATGCGCTGGTGTTCAACCTGGTCTCGCTCGTCACCTTCCTGGCGGCCGTGTTTTTCCTGTTCTCCCGTGGTTTGCATTTGTCGGTGGAGTTCACGGGTGGCACGCTGATGGAGGTGAGCTACTCCCAGCCGGCGGACCTCAATGCCATCCGTTCCAGCGTTGCGGCCCTGGGTATCAATGACGTGCAGGTGCAGAACTTTGGCACGGCGCGCGATGTGCTGATCCGCATGCCGGTGCAAAAGGGCAGCAGTTCGGGCCAGCAAAGCGAGCGGGTTATGGCCACGCTCCAGGGCGCGGACAGCACAGCCACCTTGCGTCGTACCGAGTTTGTCGGTCCGCAGGTGGGCGACGAGCTGGCGGCCGATGGCCTCAAGGCGCTGGCCTCCGTGGTGGTGGGCATCATGCTGTATCTGGCACTGCGCTTCGAGTGGAAGTTTGCGGTGGCAGCCATCATTGCCAACCTGCACGATGTGGTCATCATTCTGGGATTTTTTGCCTATTTCCAGTGGGAGTTTTCCCTGCCGGTGCTGGCGGCCGTGCTGGCCGTCCTGGGCTATTCGGTGAATGAATCGGTGGTGATCTTTGATCGGATCCGCGAGAATTTCCGCCGCTACCGCAAGATGAACACCACGCAGATCATCGACAACGCGATCACGTCCACCATCAGCCGCACCATCATCACCCACGGCGCCACGCAGATGATGGTGCTGTCCATGCTGTTGTTTGGCGGTGCCACCCTGCATTACTTTGCGCTGGCGCTGACGATCGGCATCCTGTTCGGCATTTATTCCTCGGTCTTTGTGGCGGCGGCCATTGCGATGTGGCTGGGTATCCAGCGCGAAGACCTGATCAAGGGCCCGATCAAAAAGGAAGAGGATCCCAGCGATCCCAACG
>JBAQKO010000075.1:0-5160 GCA_049301075.1 Rhodoferax sp. | reverse complement strand
GAGGCATTCATGGCCAGCTGGTTGGCCTGGCGGGCGCTGTCGGCGTTTTGCTTGACGGTGGAGCCCAGCTCTTCCATGCTTGCTGCGGTCTGCTCCAGGGCGCTGGCCTGTTGCTCGGTGCGGGCGGAGAGGTCGTTGTTGCCCTGGGCGATTTCGGCGCTGGCGGTGGCCACGCCTTCGGAGCCCTGGCGCACGGTGCTGACCACCTTGACCAGGGATTGCGTCATGACGCTCAGTGCCGTCATCAGGCGGGCCACTTCGTCCTTGCCTTCGCTCTGAATGCTCTGAGTCAGATCGCCGTGCGCAACGGCATGGGCCACGTCCACGGCGTCGTTGAGTGAACGCGAGAGGCTGCGGATCAGGGTAATGCCAAACAGCCAGGCCAGCACCAACCCCGCCACCACGGCGGAAACGGCTACGAGGCGGATGACCTGGTAGCGCGCGGCGGCGGCGTCATATTCCTTCTTGGCTTCGGCCATCTGGAGCTTGAGCAGCGGCTCCATGCTGGCGCGCAGCTTGTTGTACAACGGGCTGACCTGCTCCACATTGATGCGGGAGCCCTCGGCCCAGTCGTTGGCGCGTAGCGCGACCACGGCGGGCTTGAGGCCCTGCTGCACAAAGGCGGTGCGAATTTCAATGAAGGTCTTGGCCAGCGTGCGTTCCTCGGGCGTCAGGGGCGACGCCATGTAGGTGTCCCACAGCTTGCCGATTTCAACAATGTTGGTCTCAATTTCGGCGGTGTTGCGGGCATAGGTTTCCACCGTCGGATCCAGCAGGGCATCGGAGATCAGTTGCCGATTGCGCGTGAACAGGCGCTGGATGTCGGAAAAATTGCCCATGGGCAAGGTGCGGTCCACGTACACGGTGTGCAGCGCATCGTTGCTTTTGATAATGCCAAACAGGCCCAGGCTGCCGATGGACACCAGCAAAACCGAGAAGAGGCTGAGCAGCAGCAGGAGGCGCGTCGAAATTTTGAACTTGTTCATGGGGGTGCCGGTGGTTGCCAGGAAATGGGTGGGAACCCGAATTTGCTACTCTACGTGCAAATGCCGGGCTGTGGCGGATTGCGTGGGATGCCAGGGGTTTCCCACTGGAAGAACCTTGTCATAAGTCAAGAAATTGTAGCGGCCAGGTGGGGCACGGTCGGGAGGAATCATCGCACCGCGTCGGGCGCGGGTTGCTGTAACCGGAGATACATCATGCGTGGTCTGTTGAAAATGGGGTTGCTGGTGGCGTGGCTGGTGGGCGTGGGTCAGGTCCGCGGGCAGGTCGCGGAGACCATGGTGGACATTCCCACCCGGGCGGGCGTCACGCAGCGGTTGCTGGTGCTGGCGGTGCCCCAGCCCCGGGCGGCGGTGCTGCTCTTTGCCGGCGGCAACGGTGGGCTGCAGATATCCCCTTCCGGGACGATCGCCCAGCTGGAAGGCAATTTTCTGGTGCGCACCCGCCAGCAGTTTGCCCAAGAGGGGCTGTGGGTGGCGGTGGTAGACGCCCCCTCGGACCGCCAGACGCCACCCTATCTGTCGGGCTTTCGCCAGACCGCCGAGCATGTGGCGGATGCCAAAGCCGCCATTGCCTGGGTGCGCGCACAGGCCAAGGTGCCAGTGTGGCTGGTCGGGACCAGCCGTGGCACGCAGTCGGTGGCCTATATTGCCACCCAGCTGCAGGGCGCGCAGGGCCCCGACGGCCTGGTGCTGACCTCCACCATATTCAACGACGAGAAGGCGCGCGCGGTGCCCGCCATGGCGCTGGAGACCGTGCGTATTCCGGTGCTGGTGGTGCACCATGAGCAGGACGGCTGCCGGCTGTGTCCCTTCGGTGCCGCCCCGGCGATGATGGACCAGTTCACGCAGGCGCCAGCGAAGCAGTTGCTGGCCTTCCGGGGAGGGCGAGACCGGGGGGATCCCTGCGAGGCGGCGGCCTACCATGGTTTCAACGGCATGGAGCGCGACGTGGTGAGCCAAAGCGTTGCGTGGATACTCTCGCATTAGCGCAAAAAGCCCGCTGGGGCGTTGCATCCTATTTTTTATGCCCGATGGGCCACCTCTCCCGGCTCGGTGCCGGACCGTAATCCACCATGAACCAAGACCCTGCTTCCACCCCCGCCGAATCTGCACCTGCGCCACTAGCGCCGGAGGCGTTTGATGAAATCGACGCCATTCTGGATGATCTGCGCTCCCGGTATGACGAAACGCCCCAGTGGGAATTTTGCGAAGGCTTCATGGCCGCGCTGATCTGCTGCCGCCGCGCCATCCCGACCGAGGAATACCTGGACGTACTGCTGGCCATCGCGCCAGAAGGCGAGCGCATCACCTCGGACGGCGGCGAAGGCGCGTTTGCCGACGCGGCGCAGAAAGAACGCTTTCTACACCTCTGGAACCAGCGCTGGGCCGAAGTGGCGCAGGCACTGGACACGCCCGTGCAGTCACTGGACGAGGAGGGCGTGTACCAGCCCGAAGTCATGGATGTGCGGGGCGCCGTTGCCGCCTTGCCCGAGGCCGAGCGCCCGGACCTGGATGGTGAGGCACTGCCCGCGTTTGGCCAGGTGTGGGCGTTGGGCTTTATGTACGCCGTGGAAGCCTGGCCCGAGGAATGGGCGCCCCCGCGCGACAAGGACGCCGCCAAGTGGCTGGACGCGTCCCTGCAAGCCATCGTGGCGATGACCGAGGACGACGCGGGCGAACCCGAGGTGTCCCCGTTTGACGACGACGGTGCGCCCACCATGAGCGTGGCCCGCCTCAACGCCTTTGCCGACGCGGTGTGGGCCGTGTATGACCTGCGTGAAATCTGGCGCGGCATCGGCCCGCGCGTGGAGACCGTGCACCGCGCCGACACACCGGGCCGCAACGACCTGTGCCCCTGCGGCAGCGGCAAGAAGTTCAAGAAGTGCCATGGCGCCTGAAGCGGCAGCGCAGGCATAAAAAAACCCGCCGATTGGCGGGTTTTTTGTGGTCCGGTGATGGAGCGATCAGAACTTGTAGCCCACGCCGAAGGACAGGCCGCCGGTGCTGGTTTTGAAAATTGTTCCGGCGTTGTTGGCTTTGTCGGCAAAGTTGTTTTGCAGGAATTCCACTTGGTAGTACAGGTTGTTGCCGCTCTTGAACTGGGCGCCAATGCCATAGCCGACGCCGGTCACGCTGAGCGAACCGGAGTTGTCATACACCGTACCGGAGGTGGAGGCAAGCTTGCCGTACACCAAGGTGGAGTTGCTGACGGCAAAGCCGGGCGCAATGAACACGGCGGCGTTGTCTTTCAGCTTGATGTCGCCAGCCAGACCTGCGGCGAAGGTCAAATCGCCGACACCCGCTGCAGCGCCCACGCCCAGAACGAATTGCTCTCCCAGCGCCCACGCGTATTGGGCCTGCAGGGTGACGTTGGTGGAGCTGCTGGTAGCGTTGGTGCCAGTGGCTTCAATCTTTGAATTGGCGGCGTTGAGGCCACCGAAAACGCTGAAACCTTCAAAATTCTTGGCCTGGGCAAAGGCCTGGGGTGCAGCAACGGCAGCGATGAGGGCGGTTGCGAGCATGAGCTTCTTCATGGGAATCCTCTCTGGGGCAATGTTGGAGTTGTGAATCTTCGGCGGACAGACGCTCAAGCGCCTGTTGGCCTGGCGCGATTCTATCGGGGGCGGCGCGCGAAACTGTTGTCAAAAAGTATCACGCTGTGTGGTATGGCCGGCGGATTCCAGCAGATGCACCAACCGGTGCAGGGCGTGCAACACCGTGGCGGCGCGCACCTGGGCGCGGTCGCCGTCAAAGTGGCGCATTTCGCTCACGACACCCGTCGGCGTTGCCCAGCCGAACCACACGGTGCCTACGGGTTTTTCGCGGCTGCCGCCGGTGGGGCCGGCCACGCCGGTCACAGCCACGGCCACCTGCGCGTGGGCGTGCTGCACGGCGCCGTGCGCCATGGCGCGCACCACAGGCTCGCTGACGGCACCTTCGCGTGCAATGAGCGCCGCGTCCACGCCCAGCAGTTCGGTTTTGGCCTCGTTGGAGTAGCTGATGAAGCCGCGCTCAAACCAGTTGCTCGACCCGGTCAGGTCGGTGCAGGCGGCGGCAATGAGGCCGCCGGTGCAGCTTTCTGCGGTGGCCAGGCGCCAGTGGTTTTTGAGCAGTAAATCAGCCAATAAGCCGCATACATGCTGCGTCGACAGCTCTGAATTTGATAGCGCATCACGGGCCGTGTACGGCATCAGAAAAACCTCCAGGCCGCGATGACCAGCGCCGTGCAGCCCGCGGCGACCAGGTCGTCGAACAGGATGCCAAAGCCGGCCTTGCGCCAGGCGGCGGCGTCGGTGGCGGGGTCCAGGTGGTGGTACAGCGTATCGGCCCACCCGACGGGGCCGGGCTTGACCGCGTCAAAGAAGCGAAACAGACCAAAGGCCAGTACCTGGCCCACCAGTCCGGTGGGCATGACCAGCCACAGCACCAGCCAGAAGGCCACCACTTCGTCCCACACGATGCTGCCGGGGTCCAGCACGCCCATGTTGCGGGCGGTGACGCTGCAGGCCCACCAGCCAACAGGCAGGCTCAGACCAATCAGCAGCGCCCAGCGGGCGTCGTCCATCCAGGGCGCCAGCGCGATGAAGGCTATCCAGGCCCACAGTGTGCCGGCCGTGCCGGGGGCGATGCGGGAGAGGCCGGAGCCAAAACCCAAAGCCAGCCAGTGCGCGGGGTGTGACAGCAGAAAGCGCACGCTGGGGCGTACCACCGGCGCGGGTTGGCCGGGGTCTGCGGGGAACACGGTGACGGGGGAAGCATACGGGTCGGTCATGGCCGGAATTATCGACCAGCCGCGGGCGTTGCGACGCCGGGGGGCGCCTCAGGCGAAGTGGTCGAACGCCGCATAGGAGCCACTCACCGGTGCGCCATGGGCGTCGACCAGCCGCAGGCCGGCGGCCGCGTCAATCTGTCCGATGCGGGTGACCGTGGTGGCGCTGGCGGTGCTGGCGGCTTGGACGGCGGCGCGCTGCCCGGGCGGGGCGGTGAACACCAGTTCGTAGTCGTCGCCGCCGCTGAGCACGCACTGCAGTGCCCGGGCGCCGACAATGTCTTGCTCAAACCGGCTGTCGTCGCCCGCGTAATGGGCGCGGGCCGCCAGCAAGGGCAGAACCCGTGCAGTGTCGACGGTGGCGCCTACGGCGGAGCGCTCCAGGAT
>JBAQKO010000074.1:0-8263 GCA_049301075.1 Rhodoferax sp. | reverse complement strand
CTAGGCAGCGTGTGTGGCCCAAGGGACATTCCCGCGCAAAGCAGGGTGCACAGTCCAGCGGCGGCTGGTAGGCAGGGTCATCTTTCAGCCAGATCACCTGCGCCTTCGGGCTCAGCGGGGGGGTGTGCAAGGGGCTGGAGGAACCGAACAGCGCGACCTGTGGCACGCCAAAAGCGGCCGCCACATGCATCAGCCCTGAATCGTTGCTGACCATGGCCCGGGCCGCGGCAATGGCGGCCAGCGCCTGGTCCAGCGAGGTGCGCCCGGCCCAGTCCAGACAGTGCCCGGGACGCACGGCATGCACGGTCCGGGCAATCTCCGCACACAAGGCGGCTTCCTTGCCCGACCCCAGCAGCACCACCGGCAGCGGCAGCTGCTGCGCCAGGGCGGCGAAATGCTGTGCCGGCCAGCGCTTGGCGGGACCGTATTCGGCCCCCGGCGCAAACACGTAGTAGCCCTGGCGCTGCAGGCGCAGCGCACGCAAGGCGGCGTCCACAGCGGACGCATCGAGCCGCAGCACGGGCCGGTCATCGGCCACGCCAGGTTCACCGCTGAGCGCCGAATAAAACGCCACCATGGGCGGGCGATCCCCCTTGGGCGGATTGGGCAGGCGCTGGGTGAGCAGGCCCAGCCGGGCTTCACCGCGGTAACCCACCCGTTTGGCAATGCCGGCCCACCAGGGCAGCAGCGCGCTTTTCAGGGAATTGGGGCAGACGTAGGCGATGTCGAAACGGCCCCGCAGGGCCCGGGCCAGGCTTCGCCGGGCCTGCCACTGCAGGCCGCCGTGGGCAAACGGGAACTCCACGACTTCGGCCACCTGCGGCATGGCGCGGTACACCGGCGCCACCCAGGGCAGGGCGCCCACAGTCAGCACCTCGCCGCGCGCATGCAGGCGGCGCAGCAGCGGTTCGGTCATCACCGCATCCCCAATCCACTGGGGGGCAATGACCAGCGAACGCGTCACGCTCAGTGGTGGCCTGCGAAATGCTCGCCGGCTTTGAGCTGGTACACCGTACCGCAGTACGGGCACTTGGCTTCACCGGTGTGCGCCACGTCCAGGTACACCTTGGGGTGGGTGTTCCAGGTTTCCATGTGGGCCAGCGGGCTGGGGCAGTACACCCCGCCTTGGGGGTTCAGGTCTTTGGCCAGGAGTTCAATGGTGTTCTTGCTCATGCGGAAACTTTCGTCAGCCAGTGGGCGTACTTGGGGTTGCGTCCATTGACGATGTCAAAGAACGCGTTTTGGATTTTTTCGGTGATCGGGCCGCGTGAACCGCTGCCGATCTCCAGGCGGTCGAGTTCGCGAATCGGGGTCACTTCGGCGGCCGTGCCGGAGAAGAAGGCTTCGTCGGCAATGTAGACCTCGTCGCGCGTGATGCGCTTTTGCACCAGCTCCAGGCCCAGGTCCTTGCAGATGGCGAGCACCGTGTCACGGGTAATACCGTTGAGCGCACCGGCCGACAGGTCGGGCGTGTAAACCACGCCTTTCTTGACGATGAAGATGTTTTCCCCCGCCCCTTCGGACACAAAACCGGAGGAGTCGAGCAGCAGGGCTTCGTCGTAACCGTCATCCGTGGCTTCCATGTTGGCCAGGATCGAGTTGCTGTAGTTGCTGACGGCCTTGGCCTGCGTCATGGTGATGTTGACGTGGTGGCGCGTGTAGCTGGAGGTCTTGACGCGGATGCCGCGCTTCATGCCTTCTTCACCCAGGTACGCGCCCCAGGCCCAGGCCGCCACCATGGCGTGGATGGTGTTGCCCTTGGGGGACACGCCCAGCTTCTTGTCGCCAATCCACACCAGCGGGCGCAGGTAGCAGCTCTCCAGCTGGTTTTCCCGCACCACGGCCTTTTGCGCCTCGTTGAGCTGCTCCTGGGTGAAGGGAATCTTCATGCGCAGGATCTTGGCGCTGTTAAACAGGCGCTCGGTGTGTTCCTGCAGGCGGAAGATGGCCGTGCCATTGGCGGTGTTGTAGGCCCGCACACCCTCAAAGACACCACAACCGTAGTGCAGGGTGTGGCTCAACACGTGGATCTTGGCGTCGCGCCAATCCACCATCTGGCCATCCATCCAGATTTTTCCGTCGCGGTCGGCCATGGAAGGAGGTAAAGAGCTCATCGGTGTGGTCCTTGGGATCGTGGTCTTTTGAAACGCAGATTTTACGACCGGCCGCGCCGGCCCACCACCTAGCCCAGACCGCGCACCACGTCCATGGCCTGCTCCACCCGCTCCACCGCGTGGATGGTCAGACCCTCAATCGGCTTCTTGGGCACATTGGCCTTGGGCACCACCGCCACGCTGAAGCCCAGCTTGGCGGCTTCCTTCAGGCGCTCCTGCCCACGCGGGGCCGGGCGCACCTCGCCGGCCAGCCCCACCTCGCCAAAGGCAAAAAACCCCTTGGGCAGGGACTTTCCGCGCAGGCTGGAGGTAATGGCCAGCAACACCGCCAGGTCGGCCGCCGGTTCGCTGATGCGCACACCGCCCACTGCGTTGACAAACACGTCCTGGTCCATGCAGGCCACGCCGGCATGGCGGTGCAGCACCGCCAGCAGCATGGCCAGGCGGTCGCGGTCCAGGCCGACGGAGAGGCGCCGCGGGCTGGGGCCGCCACTGTCGACCAGCGCCTGGATTTCCACCAGCAGGGGGCGCGTGCCCTCCAGCGTAACCATGACGCAGCTGCCCGGCACCGGTTCGGCATGCTGGCTCAGGAAGATGGCGCTGGGGTTGGAGACCCCCTTGAGGCCTTTTTCCGTCATGGCGAACACACCAATCTCGTTGACGGCGCCAAAGCGATTCTTGATGGCCCGCACCAGGCGGAAACTGCTGTGGGTGTCGCCCTCGAAGTACAACACGGTGTCCACCATGTGCTCCAGCACGCGCGGGCCGGCCAGCGCGCCCTCCTTGGTGACGTGGCCGACCAGCACGATGGCCGTGCCGCTGGCCTTGGCGCACCGCGTCAGGTGGGCCGCGCACTCGCGCACCTGCGCCACCGAGCCCGGGGCCGAGGTCAGCTGGTCGGAGTAGACGGTCTGGATGGAGTCGATCACAGCCACGTCCGGCTGCTGGGCGTCGATGGTGGCCAGTATCTTGTCGAGCTGGATCTCGGCCAGCACCTTCACCTGCGAAGCGTCCAGGCCGAGCCGGCGTGAACGCAGGGCGACTTGGGCACCGCTTTCCTCGCCGGTTACATACAGGGTGGACTGGCCGCTGCGTTGCAACGAGTCCAGCGCCTGCAACAGCAGGGTGGATTTGCCGATGCCCGGGTCGCCACCGATCAGGACCACGCCCCCTTCGACCATGCCACCGCCCAGCACCCGGTCCAGCTCGTCGTGGCCGGTGGGCGTGCGTTGCACGTCGGTGGCGTCAATGTCGGCCAGCGTGGCGACTTCCGCCGTTTTGGCCAGCGCCTGGAACTGGGTGCTGTAGCGGTTTTTGGCCGGGGCCGCCGCTTCGGCCACCGACTCGACCAGGGTGTTCCAGGCCGCGCAGCTGGGGCATTTGCCCAGCCATTTGGGGCTGATGCCGCCGCACTCGGTACAGGTGTAGATGGTTTTGTCTTTGGCCATGCACCAATAATACTGTATAAAAATACAGATACCAACTGCAGATACCAATACCTAGCGCCGGATGCGGTCCCGGGCCTTGCGCACCTTGTCGAGGCTGATCGCCACCCGGACTTTCTCGAAGTTGACCGGCGCCAGAATCGCGTTGGCCGGGTTCGCGGTGTCCTTGGCCATGTAGTTGCTCACCGGCATGCCGTCCTTGTCCACCACGCTGACCACCCACGGCGTGTTGGCCCGCTCGCCGCGCTGCACTGCCACCGCGGTATCACCGTTGGCCAGCTGCACGTAGCTGCCAGGCGGGTAAAAACCCACCGCCTGCGCCATGGCCGAGCCCACCCCCACGGTGGGTCCCTGCACGCCCAGCACCATGGACTTGACGGCCGAAACCGGCGAGAGGGACGAGCGCGTCTTGCGCGCGGCCATCTTGGCCACAAAGCCGTCCGTCATGCCGATGATGCGCCGGGCGGTCAGGGTGTGGGGCGCGGCCTCCTCGGATTCCGCGGCATGGTGCCAGCGCACGATGTCGAGCTGGTCCGGGTCGCTGATGCCAATGGCGCTCAAAATTTCCATGCTGCGCACGGGATGCTCACGGATCAGCGTGCGCTGCCACTCGGTGACCGCCGTGCTTTGGCGGGCCAGGCTGTCCTGTTCGCGCGCCATGCCGATGTTCATGGTCAGGGCGGCATTGAACAGCGCGCGGCGCAACAGGGGATCGAGCCCCAGTTTCTTCGCCGTCAGCTCGCACACCACCGCGCACAGCAGCGCATGGGTGGCGCAATAGCCCAGGGTGTTGTCCGTCAGGGCCTGGAACAGGCAGAACAGGCTGTCGTCGGTATCCAGACGCAGCAACTCCAGTGCCTTTTTCTCGATACCGGCCAGGCGCCGCAAGGGGCTGATGGCCAGACCGCCCTGGTACAGAATGCCCCGCAACACCTCCTGCAAATCGAGCCAGCCGCCGTTGAGCTCTTCGGCGGCGACGTAGTCGCGCTGCAGAATTTCGCTGGGCATGGGCGCGTTGGCAATGGTCTGCAAGTCCACGCCGTCGCGCATCATGGTGTGCACCATGCGCTCGTAGGCGCGCTGCCAGGCCCAGGCATCGTTGGGGGTGGAACCCGCGTTGTGGGCGTGCAAGCGTTCCTTGTGCTGCGCCGACTGCACCGGCTGACCCTTGCGCAGCAGCAATTGGCCCGCCGGGCTCCACACATCCACGGGGAGCGGCCTGCCGATTTCCAGCATGGCAATGGGGATGGGGACGTACTTCACTCGGTCACCACCACGGGCACCCGGGCCGCCAGGGCGCACATCAACTCGTAGCCCACCGTCCGGGCGCTGGCCGCCACCTCGTCAATCGACAGCCAGGCGCCGTTGGCCGCTCGCCCCCACAGCGTGACCTCGCTGCCGGGACCAGCTGCGGGCACCGGGGTCAGGTCCACCGCCAGCATGTCCATGCTGATGCGCCCCAGGGTGCGGGTGCGCACGCCGTCCACCAGCACCGGCGTGCCCGTGGGGCAAACGCGGGGGTAGCCGTCGGCATAGCCACAGGCCACCACGCCGACGCGCGTCGGGCCTTCGGCCACAAATTGGGAGCCATATCCGACGCTAGCGCCCGTATCCACTGCCTGCATAGCTATGATTTTTGCAGCAAGCGTCATGGTGGGCTGCAAGCCCCAGTCGGCGGCCGTGTGTTCAGGATAGTCCGGGGCGCTGCCGTAGATGGCAATGCCCGGGCGCACCCAGTCCGATACCGCCAGCGTTTCAGGATGCGCCGCCGCCTCGTCCGGGTCCACCGTGTAACGCAGGGTCGCGGCGCTGTTGCTCAGGGTGCGCTCCCCCGGCAGGTCGCGGGTCGCAGCGGCAAAAACCGCCATTTGCGCTGCCACGCCCCGGGGGCCGTCGGCGTCGCTGAAATGGGTCATGAGCGAAATTTCATCCACCTGCGGCAATGCGTTGAGCCGCGCCCAGGCCGAACGGTAGCGCTCGGGCGTGAAGCCCAGGCGGTTCATGCCCGAATTCATCTTCAGGAACACGCGCTGGGGCACATTGGTCTTGTGCGCGGCCAGCATGTCGATCTGGGCGTCGCAGTGCACGGCGTGCCACAGGTCCAGGCGGGAGCACACCTCCAAGTCGCGCAACTCGAACGCCCCTTCGAGCAACAGGATGGGGCCACGCCAGCCGAGGTCCCGCACGCGCTGCGCCTCGTCCAGATCCAGCAGGGCGAACCCGTCGGCACCGCGCAGCCCCTCGAACACCCGCTCAATGCCGTGGCCATAGGCATTGGCCTTCACCACGGCCCAGACGCGCGCGTCCGGTGCGGCACGGCGGGCCACATCAAGGTTGTTGCGAAACGCGGATGTGTGGATGGTGGCGTGTATGGGACGGGGCATGGCGGTGGGCGTAGCAGAAACTGACCGGATTTTGGCATTGCCGGACATGCTATAACCACAACACGTCTGGAGACACCCTACATTATCCGATGCATTAGCCACGCTAGTGCGCGCACCCATCACGCATGAAACGCGGTTTTTACACCATCATGTCGGCGCAGTTTTTCAGCTCGCTGGCAGACAACGCCCTGTTCGTGGGCGCCGTGCAACTGTTGCGCGGCAGTGGTGCCCCGGAATGGCAGCAAGCCGCCCTGGTCCCCATGTTTGCGCTGTTTTACGTGGTGTTGGCACCCTTTGTGGGCGCCTTTGCCGACGCCATGCCCAAAGGCAAGGTCATGCTCTACAGCAACGGCATCAAGATCGTGGGCTGCCTGATGATGCTGTTTGGCAGCCACCCGCTGATGGCCTACGCCATCGTGGGCCTGGGCGCTGCCGCCTACTCGCCGGCCAAATACGGCATCCTCACCGAACTGCTGCCGGCCTCGCAGCTGGTCAAGGCCAACGGCTGGATTGAAGGCCTCACCATCGCCTCCATCATCCTGGGGGTGTTGCTGGGCGGGCAACTGGTCAGCCACGCCGTGTCGTCGGCTTTGCTGTCGATTGACTTTCCCTTCATCGACACCAGTATCGACACCCCGCCCGAGGCCGCCATCAGCGTGCTGATCTTCGTCTACGTTCTGGCGGCCTGGTTCAATACCCGCATCCCGCTGACCGGCGTTCCCATGCGCCCCCTGCCCCGTCACCTGATCACCCTGCTGCCCGACTTCTGGCACTGCAACCTGCGCTTGTGGCGCGACCGGCTGGGCCAGATTTCCCTCAGCACCACCACCCTGTTCTGGGGCGTCAGTGGCAACCTGCGCTACATCGTGCTGGCGTGGGCTGCGGCGGCCCTGGGCTACAGCGTCACCCAGGCATCGGCACTGGTCGGTGTGGTGGCCATTGGCACCGCCGTCGGCGCCGTGGTCGCCTCCCTGCGCATGCGGCTGGACCAGGCCACCCTGGTGCTGCCGCTGGGCATCACCATGGGGGTGCTGGTGATCCTGCTCAACTTCATCACCAACGTCTGGGTGGCCGCTCCCTTTCTGGTGCTGCTGGGCGGACTAGGCGGATTTTTGGTGGTGCCCATGAATGCCCTGCTGCAGCACCGCGGCCACAACCTGATGGGCGCGGGCCGTTCCATCGCGGTGCAGAACTTCAATGAGCAGGCCTGCATTCTGGGTCTGGGCGCGTTCTACAGCCTGTCTACCGGCATGGGCCTGTCCGCTTTTGGCGCCATTACCGTCTTCGGCGTGGTGGTGACCGGGTTCATGTGGGTCATCAAGCGCTGGCACCAGCACAACTGCGTCACGCACCCCGCCGAAGTGGCGAACCTGCTGGACATGGCCCGCAACGACAACCTGCATGGCTAGTGCGCTGGCCGCGCTGGGCCTCATCGGCAACGCGCTGGCCTGGGGCGTTTCGTGGTGGCCCTTTCGGCAGTTGCAGGGGCTGGGCGTGCACCCCCTGTGGTCCACCGCCCTGATTTACCTGGTGGCCCTGCTGTGCCTGACCGTGGCGCACCCCGCGGCCTGGCGCGCCTTACGGCAATTCCCGGCGCTGTGGGTGTTGCTGGTGGCCGCCGGTCTGACCAACGTGGGGTTCAACTGGGCCGTGACCGTGGGCGACGTGGTGCGCGTGGTGCTGCTGTTCTACCTGATGCCCGCCTGGGTAGTGGTGCTGGCCTGGCCGATCCTGGGTGAACGGCCCACCGCTGCGTCGCTGGCGCGCCTGACCCTGGCCCTGACCGGCGTGGTGATCGTGCTCAAGACCCCGCATTCCCCCTGGCCCTGGCCGCACACTGCGGTGGATGCCCTGGCGCTGATGGGCGGCTTCTGCTTTGCGTTGACCAACGTGATGCTGCGCAAACTCAACCAGCTGCCCGCCACGGTCGGCATGCTGGCCATGTTCTGCGGCGGCGCGCTGATGGCCACGCTGGCCGCCCTGCTGGGTCAGGAGCAGGGGCTGGTGGGCGCACTGCCACCCGTGAGCCCCGCGTGGCTGGCCTGGGTGGGCGGCATGAGCCTGCTGTTTCTGGCCGGTAACTTTGGACTGCAATACGGCGCCGCGCGCCTGAGCGCCAGCGTTGGCTCCCTCATCATGCTGTCCGAGGTGGTTTTTGCCAGCACCTCCGCGGTGCTGCTGGACGCCGGCACCCTGACGCCGCGCATCCTCATCGGAGGCGCCTGCATCCTGCTGGCCGCGCTGCTGTCGGCCGTGTCCTTTACGCCCGCCCCCGCGCCGGCCAGCAGCTAGCCACGCGACCCGGTGCGCTCGGGCACCC